>CALJRW010000023.1 GCA_937976335.1 uncultured bacterium
TCATATTTTTGCTCTCTTGGTATTATTTATAGGAATTTATGACATATTAGAGGTTTCAAGAATTGAATTTGTTCATATTTTTTTGTACGGAGGCTTATATATGATAACTAAAAGCTTTTTCCCCTCCCTGCGTACTTTCTATGTATTCTTATTTATAGCAAGTTTTGCTCTCTTTGATGAGCTTCTTCAATTCTTTCACCCAATAAGAATATACGACTTAAGAGATGTTTTTATTAATATTTTTGGGGCCTTAACTGCTTTTCATTTTTCTTCTAGAAACACAAAAAATTTTCAATCCATTTCACTTTAAACGAGCATCTTAATATAGAAGCTTATGGTTGATTCTCTAGTTTAAGATACTGAAGCCCAGTGTCTTTCCTAAGTTTGTTATCAAAAGCTAACAGCTTATGCATTAGTTTATGCTTGAGTGTGTTTATTTGGGTAAAAATTGCATGAAGCCAATATTTTACTTGCTTATTAAATTTTTTGATTTTTACCGTGAAGCGGAAAAACTTAAAATTTGTAGGTGTATTTAGGGTTATATAAGAGGTTTTAAAATGTCAAAAGGTATTTCAGGAAAAGATAAGTTGCAATGTTCGTTCTGTGGAAAGAACCAAACTGAGGTTAGGAAGTTAGTTGCTGGACCTGAAGTCTATATATGTGATGAGTGTATCGATTTATGTAACGATATTCTTACCGATACAAAAGTTAAATCAAATAGTACGAGTGAAGAATTCTTTCGAGTGCCAGCACCGAAAGAAATAATGGAGCACTTAAACGAATACATAATTGGCCAAGATCATGCTAAAAAAGTCTTGTCTGTTGCTGTGCATAATCATTATAAGCGAATTCAAAGTAACGATGTAGTAGATGCAGATATAGAGCTTCAAAAATCAAATATCATGCTTCTTGGACCAACAGGTTCTGGAAAAACATTGTTGGCTCAAACGCTTGCAAAAGTTTTAGACGTTCCTTTTACTATTGCTGATGCGACAAGCCTTACTGAAGCTGGATATGTTGGTGAGGATGTAGAAAATATAATTGTAAATTTACTTCAAGCTGCAGATTATGATGTTGAGAAAGCGCAAAGAGGAATTGTTTATATTGATGAGATAGATAAAATTTCAAGAAAAACAGATACACCCTCTGTAACTAGAGATGTTTCCGGTGAAGGTGTTCAGCAAGCATTGTTAAAACTAATGGAAGGTACCACTGCAAATGTACCTCCTAAAGGAGGAAGAAAGCATCCTCAACAAGAGTTTATTCAAATTGATACTACAAATGTTCTATTTATTATTGGTGGCGCCTTTGCTGGTATTGAAAAACTCATCGAAGCTAGAATGGGAGAAAAGGGCTTAGGCTTTGGAACTAAAGTTGAAACACAAAAAGAAAAAGAAGCTATAACTTTAGAGTCATTAGAGAATGAAGATCTTTTGCAGTTTGGAATGATTCCAGAGTTTATCGGTAGGGTTCCAGTTATTGCGACTCTTAAGCAATTAGATAACTCAGCTCTAATTGAGATTTTAACTGCACCTAAAAATGCTTTAACTAAGCAATACAAAGCATTGTTTGATATGACGGGAGTTAAACTAAGTTTTACAGAAAATGCTTTATTAGAAATTTCAAATAAGGCTATTGAAAGAAAAACAGGAGCTAGAGGGCTTCGTTCTATTATTGAAAAAGTATTGCTTGATGTAATGTATAACATTCCTAGCGAATCAAATATTGAAGAAGTTATAGTGACTGCTGAATCTGTGATTGATGGGGTTAGCCCTATGATTGTTGTTGCAAAAGATAAGAGAGAATCTGAAGCTACTGAAAATGAAATTGATGATTCAGAAGATAGTATTGCTAATTTTTAAAATAATTTGTATCAATAAGGCTAATTTTTGAGTAAACTAACATGTGGCAAGGTTTATGGAATTCTAGATCTTCGTCAATTACCACCTATCAACCTTGATAATTGATAAGAAGTTCTAAACTAAGATTTTTATTTATTTAGAATAATAACTTCAACTCGTCGATTTCTTTGTCTTCCATCTGAAGTTCTATTAGTAGCAATAGGATCTGATTCCCCATAACCATGAGCTCCGATTCTTCTTCTGGATACTCCTGTCGCAACTAATTCATCAGCTACAGCATAGGCTCTTCTTTCAGAAAGACCTTGATTGTATTCCATGGTACCAGTTGAGTCAGTGTGTCCTTCAACTGCAATTCTTCTTTCAGGATATTGTTTAATAACATTTGCAATTTCAGAAACATTAAAAATAGCATCTTTTCTTAAGCTATACTTATCGTAGTCAAATAAAACATCAGGAAGATTAACTATTACACCCCGGTCAGTGCCTCTAACGTCAGCTCCTCTTCTTCTGAGTTCGCTAATGATTCTCCTGTTTTCTTCAATTTCTTGCTGTTGTCTATTGAGTTGTAATTCCCTTTGATCTATTTGTTTTTCATTAGCTTCTATTCTATTTCCAAGTAAGCCGCCTGCTAATGCCCCCGCAGCAGAACCAATAGCAACTCCAGCACCTGATTTTCCAGAGCGATGTCCAATGATAGCACCCAGTCCAGCACCTAAAACTGTTCCCGCAACTGCAGTTTGTTCGGTTTTACCAAATTTTCCCGATTGGCATGCCGCAAATAAAAGACAGACAATCGGGAAGAAAAAAAGTTTTTTCATTGTTTGGCTCATTGTTTGGCTCATTTTTTAAAATATTTAACTTTCTCCCCTGCAAAATATACAGCGGGATAAGTTTAATTACCTTAGAATAGCTAAGTTTCTTGAAGCTGAAGAATAATTAGGATCTATCTTAAGTGCCTCTTCAAATTCAAACATAGCATCTTCATCTCTGTTTAAGCTAAGATAAATTTCACCTAAGCCATTATGGTAGCTAGGGTTTTCTGGGCATAACCTTAAAGCTCTTCTTTGATGGTATAACTTATCAGCAACATCACTTGAGGCATTTGCGTTTGCAATTTCTTTTTCAGCGCTTTGGCAATCAGAAGAATCAGAATTAAAAGTATAGCTTGATGTTGTTTTTGTTGGTGCAACATATGCTTGAGTATTATCTATAATCGTAGTCTCTTGATGAGTATCAGGAATAATTATTCTTGATTCAGTAAAAGTATTGCTAGGCTCAACATAGGTAGGTTCTACGTAAGTACTTTCAGTGACAGTTGATTCTGTATAAGTAGGTTCAGAATATGTAGTAGTTACTCTATTACCATTATTTTTCCAAATATTATGTTTGCTTAACCAGCTTTCTCCGTTTGTTCTGGTGTTAGTATTTCCATGATTATTGTAAGTGTAACGTTGGTTAGTAGTATCTACATAAGTATTCTCAGTATTATGAGAATATGAATCAGGAGTTCCGTTGACCCTATTATGATAGGAATTCTCATAAAGATGTTTTAATGTAATACCATCGTTTTCTCTGTAATTTGAGTTATTGTGACGATAAGAGTTGTCTTCTCTTCTTTGCCTTAATTCTTGAATTTCATATTTTTGACTATCAATTTGTCTAGTATTATTAGAAATTCTTGCATCATGAGACGCCATTTGTTGTTGATTGTTATTTTTTTCTATTGCATTCCCAATTAAAGCTCCAGTTCCAGATCCAGCTAAAGCACCAATTACTAACCCTGCTCCAGCATCTCCAGTTTGGCTTCCAATAATTGCTCCAAGACCTGCACCTATTGCACCACCTGCTGCAGTTGATTGTTCAGTCATTGTGTAGTTTTGAGTACAAGATGATGCTAACAAAGTAAAAACGCATATTAAACAAAAATAACACTTCTTCATTTTTTTTCTCCTAAAATCTTTTAAAAATTATTTTTTTTCAAACTTTTCTAAATAGTCATTATAGTACTTCTGTCTTTTTAAGTTCTGAATTTCACGCTCTTGACGTTTCTTCTCAAGTTCTTGCCTTCTTAACAACTCTTCCTGTTCAGCTAATTGCTTTTGGTAGTCGTCACTTCCAGCAAATAGCGAGCATGAACTTACAGTAAAAGTTAAAATTAGAGCAAAAGTTAAAAATATTGTTTTAGACATAGTATTTGGAAAGTTTACAATAAGTTAGGTATTACCAAAAGTAGGAAAAGATTGCTTGCTAGTATTATTACGAATTGCTTAAATTTAACTGAATAAAATTAGTTGGAGAGATTTGGGTTTACATAGTTAGTGATGTGAGTTTTTTTTAACTTAAGTAATTCACTTTAAATTGTTGATATTATTTAAGTATTTTAAGTACGGTAATATATATTATTTATGAAAACTAACTGGCGAAATATTTTAAATCAAAATTTTGCTACAAAAAAATTTAACACTTTTGATAGAGAATTTAAAAAGAGAGCTCCAATGTGTTCTCTGACTTAGATAAAAAACTCAAGAAACTCTACATCTCCATAATCCTGGGTCACTAAGAAAAACAGTAAATACTTCAGAAGCTTAAATCTTACTTTCTTGATTAAATTACCTAACTTTATAACTTTACATTCTTAAGTTAAGCTAAACTTGTGTTAACACTTTTCTTTTCTTACGTCTCTATTTTCTTAACTGCTATTCTAAGCATTTTCGCCTCAAGCGGAATTTTAAGGACTTATTTACATATTTCTTGGAGTTTAAGTTTAGTAATATCTTTATTAGCCTTTTTAATTAGCTACGCTGTACTTAAATCTAAAATATCCTTACCCAAAGTTACCAAAAAGCAAGTTGTAATATTAATATTGATAGAGCTGATTTTATTTGGTTTTTACATTTATAAAAATGACTTCGGCATTGCAACTATTGGCAATTCAGATTCGGGACTTCATTTACGATTTCTTAAGGCTTTTGAAAAAAGTAAATATGAAATATATCACGGATTTATTAATTTTTATTCTGTTTCAATCTGTTTGCGATCTCTTTTTTCTCTTAATTTTTATGATACTTTTATAGTTACTACTTATTTATGGTTTTTTCTAATTATTGCCATAGTTTATTTGTCTTCATCTATAATAATTAACACTGAAAATAAAAATGAATTTTTGCTGGTTTTACTCACGATTCTTGCAGGATTTTGTTTTTATTTTCCTCTCTATTTTGAATTTATAATACAAGGAGCTTTTGTTCATGCTTCTGGAATACTAACTTTACTACTAGCAGCTGTAATTTATGCAATTCCTAAGAACCATATTTATAGAATTCTAGGCTTATTAATTGGAGTTTTTGCACTCCGTCATTCTTATGGTCTTAATATTGGAGACATAGTTCTTACTTCGGCTATTGTGCTCTTATTTGATAAGCCTGCAAAAGTAAATCAAAATATTTGTACTGTAATTTTGATTATACTTTCATTTTTTTCTTATTATACAATTTGGAGTATTATTAATAAAAATGGAGTTTTTACTAAAACACATATTTACTTTATTTGGTTGGGTTTAACTACAGGAGCTTTTAGTTTTATAAGTTTTATAAAAGACAACAAAAAATTATCGATAAAAAAATCTTCTCTATCACGCTTGCTATTATATACCTCAGTAATTTCAATTATAACTGTTTTGGCACAGATTTTTTACTTATTAGCAGGAGCACGATTTAAGTATTACGATTTAAAGTATCCTATTTATGCCTCATTTTTATGTATTTCAGTATCAACAGGGCTTTTGTTTTTGCTCTTGTCCTCTAAAAAATACTTCTCAAAAATTACTTTTGGACTCTTAGTATCTTTAATGTTTTTTGTATATGGATATTCTCCTTATTATAAAGATGTTTATAAAAGAAGATTAAGAAGTTTGGTAAATAAATCTGAATATTATGCAATTGAAGAAATACTTAAAGCAAAAGAGAAAAAATTTGGTGGTTATATTTCTGGTTTTTGGGCGACTTATAAATTTATGAACACTTCTTTTGGTGGATATAATTCTTATAAAACCTTTAAAAATGGAAAGATAAAATACGAACCTGGATATTGCATATTTTGGCCGGGAGGTTTAGAGGCTTATGAGCATTTAAAAGCTGTAATGAATCATAAGCAAAAAGGAAGTACGCATAGAGTTATAGATCATATCAGATTTGAGAGAACGCATGATAAGAATTTTAAGGCATTGAATATAGAGAGAGTAGTTGATTCAAAGTTGCAGTATTATTGTAAGTAAATAAGTAAATACAAATGATTAGGAATAAGTTAAGATTATATAGTTTTATGTTTGGAGAGATTCGCCACAGTAGGGCATCGACGAAAATGATTCTAGTATGTTCAAATTTTTTCTTTTTAGCAGCTTTTAGCATAACTAGTCTTACTAGATTGTAGACAATGAAGTAAGCAAGAAGTTCTTTCTTGATGCCAGCAACATTTTTTGTTTATTTTGTTCTATTTTTTAGCGCGAGTAACATTCATCTTTTATTCTTAATTTTAAATTAATAATTTATGTGTATCGACAAAAATACTGAAAAGTTTCTTTATTTTTGAGATTACTTCTGAAGTAAATGTTGCTGGCACTATTTAGTTCTATTTAGTTCCTCCAGTTAGTCCCATCTTTTTTATTTTAAATGTTTTAGCACCTTAGCTTTTTCATAACGCTTTTTATCCTAAAATTCAGGTTTTTACAAAATAATCTAATATTGACATATAGTAATATATATAATATTATTATAATATGAAAAAAGAAAGAACAAGCATACTCTTACCAAAGCAACTTATGCTTAAATTAAGAAAAAAAGCTAAGGTTAAAAACCTTAGCTTAACAGCATTTATTGCACTCACACTTCAGGAAGGCTTGCGTTCATTAAACGAATCACAAACTCATATTTCTGCTTATAAATTTAACCCACCAGTAGTTAAGGGTGATAGAGAGCCTAGTATAGATATAAGTAGTAGAGATTCTTTGTTCGAAGTTTTCGATAAAGATAGCAGTTAATATGAAAGGTGTGGATACTAACATATTAATTTATGCTCATAGAGCAGAAACAAAGCAACATAGAGATTCTCATTTTATACTAAAAGAACTTTCAGAGGGAGGTGATATTTGGGGAATTGCTTGGCCTAGTTTTTATGAATTTGTAAGAGTTGTTACTCATAGAAAAATTTTCCACCCTCCCTCAACATCTAAAGAAGCGTATAATTTTTTAAATGATTTAGTAGTATGTCCAACACTCAGAATTTTAAGTCACGGTTCTGAACATTGGAAATCAATGAATCAAAATTTATTTCAAATTGGTGTAAAAGGTAATTTAGTATTTGATTCTCAAATAGTAAGTATTTTTTTAGAAAATGGAATTTCTGAAGTTATCACCTATGATTCAGATTTTTATAGGTTTAGGGACATTAAAGTTAGCATTCCAGATGCTGATTGTCGTTAAATTCGTTCATCTATTAAAAGAATGGCATTCACTTAAGCTCCTTTTCGCCCTTTAAGTTTTTGAGATTTAAGTTTGGTGAGATTAACCACCTGAGAGCATCAATGAACCTTTCATTCATGTAGTGAATCTTAAAACAGCAATGATTTAGGTAGTTTGAAATTTATGATTAATACTCTCACTTTAGTGATATAGGGGTCTATACAGGAGAAAAGACAGGTTTAACACTTCGACCTCAAGGTCCTAATGAACCTGGTTTTGTCTCTTCCGAAACTATTGTCACAAACAAGCTCTAACTAAATCTTTCTCTGACCTTGTCCAAAAATCATATGTCCTAATAAAAAACAAACCCCAACGCAAATAGCACTATCTGCAACGTTAAATGCTGGCCAGTGAAAATTTTTGTAGTAAACATCTAAAAAATCAATTACGTATCCTAGTCTGATTCGGTCTAAGATGTTTCCCAGAGCTCCACCAAAAATAAAAGCAAGTGCCATTTGAGAATAGAACATACCTTTGTACTCTTTAATTAAAGCCGCACCTAAAAGAAAAAGAGCGATTGTTGTTAAAACTACTAGGATTGCAATCCGCATTGTTTCAGAAAGGTCAGAAAGTAAGCCAAATGCGATTCCTTTGTTAAATCCAAGTGTTAAATTGAAAAAGCCTGGAACAACCTCTAAAACTTCAGCAAATTTGAAGTTTTTTGCAATTTGTATTTTTGTAACTTGATCTAAGATAAAGATAATAAAAGATGTTATTAGAAAGTATTTTTTATAAAAATTTTTTTTCATAAGTTTGTAATTTTTAAATTATTCTTATCTGCTAATACTAATTTATCATTATGACAAACGATAGGGCCTACTTTCCTAAACTTTTTTTCTCCCAGAAGTTTGATTTCTTTTTCGCCTTTTTTGTCTGGAGATATTTTCCATTTCTTTAAAAAACCATCTCTTCCAGTTGAATAAAACTCTTTTTCTTTTCCGCACGCGAGTATTTGATAAATTAAACTAGCATGTGCTTGAGCTTCAGTTGTTTTTGTAAATCCACGAATTTTCCATATTTCAATTGTTCCATCTGTTCGAGATAGCGCAATATCGTTATTTATTTGACTCATTGATTCTATTCCAAGAGAAAGTTTGTTTTTTGCCGTATATCTTTGAGATTTATCTAAAAAGATATTTGTGAAAGATTTATTTTTGTCATATTTTCCGTAATTCGGATCATGAGCGTAAGATGCCCATGCGCTGAAAACTCCATTTTCGTCACCACTAAAAAATACCTTTCCAGTTTTAAGATAGATAACAGAGTTAACAATTGACGCGTGGCCCGGGTAATGTTCTAGAGATGGTTTTTTAAATTCCGTTTTTTTTGAAAATAACCAACGATATATATTTCCGTTTGCAGTTCCAATGACTAGAGAGTCGTTTTGAGGTTCGAAGCTTAAGCTAGCTACTTGTGCTTTGATTCTTGTTTGTTGGTGGAGTTCTTTTCTTAAGGAAAGAGAGAAAATAGAAATTTTGCCTGCTGTTGCAATGGCTAAAAGGTCATTTTTGAGATCTGATGCATAGATTCTCTTACTAATTGATAATATATACTCTGAGCGACTTTTGCTGTCAGCCCATCTTAATACCTGCCCAGATTGATTTAAACCTACTATTCCTTGAGTTTTAGAAGAAAAAAGATTTAAAATCAGTGAGTTATCAGGGTTTTGATCTAAGTTTTTATCTAACTTCTGTTGACTTTGCTTTGAGCTAAAACTAGTATTCTTGATGTTGCTTGTAGTTTCGCCCTGATGAAGGGGGCTAGTGTCAACATTGATAGTTGATGGCTGATATATGCCACAACTACTAATAGTAATAATAAAAAATACCCTAAAAGCATTTGAGATGAATATTTTAAAAAGTATTTCTGAATAGCTATTTAAGGTTTGAAATTTATATTTTGTAATAACTGAGTAAGTTTTCATAATTTTATTCATATACTGAAGGAAATCAAAGATTTCCAGAAGTCCCTCAACGTGCTCTCTCCTGAAGCTTTCGCTAAGGAATAAGAGATAAGCATTTTGAGAGTATGATAGCAATTAATAAGAAAATTAAGAAATTCATTGTTTGTTATACTTATTGCTCGCTCAAGTTATTGAGATTTAAGGAGAATTAAAAAATGTCAGAAGAAAATAATACTACTGAAGAAGTAGAATCGGAAACAGCAGAGGCTGCAACTACTGCTGAAACTAAAAACGAAGTTGCTAAGCATTATTACTATGAATTGGAGAGCGATCTTCTTTCAAAACCCAGAGCACTAACTTCACTTATCATGACAACAGAAAATTGTTCGTGTGTAATTTTTTGTAATTCTCCATCTGAAGCTGACTTAGTGGATGTCATGCTTAAAAAAGAGGATATTGCAACTGAAAAACTTATTGGAAGAGTGCCGCATTCTCAAGTAGTGCAGACTATTAAGGAAGCTCAAAATGGGAATGTTACAGCAGTTGTAATAACTGATGTTGCTGCAAGAGACTTAGATTCAATTGATGTAGATTATATTGTTAATTATTCCGTACATGAAGATCCTGAGATTTATCTTCATAGAATCAATGGTTACGAAAAATGTTCTCGTCTATCTAAAGTTATAACTTTTGTAAATCCAGCAGATTTTGGTAATTTTCATTATCTTAAAAAATGTATGGAGTTTGAAATCGAGAAAGGAGAACTTCCAAATGACGATAAGGTTGCAGAAGTTAAGTTTGAAAGCATGATTAACAGAACGTTAAAAGATGCGGAGAGCTGTGATGAAGTAACTAAGAAAATGGCTGCTAAGATTCTTGAGAGAGAAGATAAGGAGCTAATCGTTGCGACCCTTTTACATAAATCTTTAAATCAAGCGCCTCCAACAAAAAGAGGTGGACGTTCTAGGGATGGTGGAAGATCTGACTATAGAGATAATCGGGATAAGAGAGGTCGTGACAGAGATGGTAGAAGATCGGATTATAAAGAAAGAAAGCAATTGCCTCCAACTAAGAAAGATATCAGATTCTACATTGGACATGGAAGTGAAGAAAAAATGAATGAAAAAGCCTTTACAGAGCTTGTCGGTAAAGCTGAAGGTGATTTTCCAATTGAGAACTTAAAGCGTTTTAACTCAAGAAAATTATATTCTTTTGTTGATATTGATGAAGATTTAGTTGATTCGTTTACTAATTTAGCAGATTCTATAGAATTTAATGGCTCTAAAATGATTTGGAATAAAGCAACACTTATTCCTCAGCCTAGAGACGAAGATGCTAAAAAAGCAAGTTCGGATTCAGATGGAGAGGAAGTCGAAGTTAAAGAAGCTCCTGCTGTCGAAGTGGAGGCCAGTGCTTAGTAATTAAGACTCTTAACACTTACTAATATGTCACGAGTTTCAAAAACTTTTCCTAGAAAAATTTTTGAAACTCACTAGTGGGGTTTGCTGAGAAAGACAGTAGTAATTCGAGTTTGCTAAAAAAAAATCAAAGTTTATTTAACGAGTTTTAAATTCTTTCTAAGATCTTCTTTAGAAAGGGCAGCATTTTGCTTGGTTTCTTTTTTCACTTTGTCTTTCTCTTGCTCAAATAAATAATGCTCATTATTTTCTGTGGTACAAGCAAAGATAGACTGAATTGGAATTACACAGTCAAAGCGTTCATTCTTGCTAAATAAAAGAGTAGCTAGGATTTTTTCTTTAAGCACTTCAACGCTAGTTTCGAAGTAATAGCTTAATTTTAAAGTTACATGTAGGTCTTTTTTTAGATATTCAGGAATAATTAGTTCAGGGTGTTGAGTGTTGGCATGAATAAATAAATGCTTATCTTTAGCAAGATAGGTTTTTATGGTTTTGCGTGCATCAGATGAGGTTTTCATTTTAAGATTCAGTATAACAGAAAATTTCAGAAGAGTTAGGGTGAAGAGTAAGAGCTTAATAAACTCAACAATATTGCATTATGAAGAAAACTCTATACTTCTTATCACCCAAACTTCTTTAACTTTTTTACTTTTTGAACATTTTTAGCTTTCTACTATTAATTTTCCATCTTTTTCAAATAAATAACCTCTGATACCATTACGTACTGAATTCATACCTCAAAGTATTGTGTTTTGAATCGTTAAAAATAGGTTTTTATGACAGTTACAGAATCATCCTTTATAAAAGAATCTCAAGATAGATATTTAACTTATGCTTTAAGTGTTGTTTCTGGCCGTGCCCTTCCTGATATACGTGATGGTCTTAAGCCTGTTCAAAGAAGAATTCTATACGCAATGTTAAAGAATTTAAATTTAAAACATTCTGGAAATCATAAAAAATCTGCTGCTGTAGTTGGAGAAGTTTTAGCTAAGTTTCATCCTCATGGAGATGTTTCTTGTTATGAAGCAATGGTTAGAATGGCTCAAAGTTTTTCATATCGCTATCCCTTAGTAGATGGCCAAGGAAATTTCGGATCTCTTGATGGTGATTCTGCTGCGGCTTACAGATATACTGAAGTTCGTCTTCAAGAAATAGCACTTGAAATTTTGGGTGAAATTGATGAAGAAACTGTAGGTTTTAGAGATAATTTTGATTCAACAACAATTGAGCCTGCGGTTCTACCTAGTAGAATTCCAAATTTATTGGTAAATGGAGTAACGGGAATTGCTGTGGGGATGGCAACAAATATTCCTCCACATAATTTAAAGGAAGTAAATAATGCGCTCATTGCTCTAATTAAAGATCCAAAATTAACAATTAGTAATATCCTAAATCATATAAAAGGTCCTGATTTTCCAGTAGGTTGCTCTATCCTAAATTCAAAATCTGAGTTGAAAGAAATTTATCAATCTGGACGAGGTCCAATAAAAATGCGTGGTAATTGGAAATTGGAACCCTTGGAGCGTGGAAAAAAAGGAATTGTAGTCAACAGTATTCCTTATACAGTAAATAAAGCTACCTTAGTTGAAAAAATTGCTTCTCTTATAATAGATAAAAAATTACCTTTACTAATAGATGTCCGTGATGAATCAACAGAAGAAATTAGAATTGTTTTAGAGCTTGCAAATGATGCTGATCCAGAATTAGTGCTTGCATATTTGTATAAAAATACAAATTTAGAATTAAACTTTAATGTTAATCTAACTTGCTTAATTCCTGATGGTCAAGCGTTGATCCCAAGACAAACAAACCTAAAAGAAATTTTGCAAGTTTTTATAGATTTTAGAATTGAAGTTGTTAAATCACGTCTATTATTTGAAAAGAAAAATTTAGAAGAAAGACTTCATATTTTAGAAGGCTTTAAAAAAATCTTTGATAAATTAGATGAAGCAATTAAAATTGTTAGAAAAAGTGATGGTAGATCAGATGCGGCTGAAAAATTAAGAAAGAAATTTAAGCTTACTGAAATACAATCTTTTGCAGTAGTTGATATGCGAATATATCAACTATCAAGAACAAATATTGATGAAATACTTGCTGAGCTAAAGGAAAAGAAAAAGAGAGTTGCAGAAATTGAGAAAATTTTAAAAAGTATAAAGAAAATTAAAGATCTTGTTATTAAGGATTTAGAAAAAATTTCAGAAAAATTTGGCGATAAGCGTCTTTCTAAGATTATTAAGAATCATCAAGAAGAAGAATTTAATGAATCTGATTACATCGTTCAAGAAGATGTTTTTGCTATTATTACTAGAGATGGTTGGATAAAAAGAATTAGACAAAGCAATGATTATGAAAGTACAAGAATTAGAGAAGGTGATTCAATTCTAACTGCGCATGCTGCTTCAACTGTAGATACTGCTGTAATTTTTTCTAATTTAGGTTATCTTTATAGTATTAACGTAACTGATTTTCCTTCTTCTAGTGGTTACGGAGATCCTATTCAAAAAATTCTTAAATTTAGAGATGGTGAAAAAGTAGTAAAAAGTTTTCTTTATCGCTCGGAAAACTCGGAATTTAATGAAAAGACTAAGATTTTATTAGTTAGTGCAAAAGGAATGGGATTTACAATGCTTGTTGGTGATTTTCTAGGCTTAAAACGAAGTGGCCGTCGTGTGATGAAACCAAAAAAAGATGATGCTTTAGTCTCTGTAATTATTCCAAGTAAGAAACAAGCTTTTTTTACGAAAAAAGCTTCAGGTTTAGTTCTTCCTGCTAAAGAAATTCCTGATAGAAATCCTGGAGCTGTTGGAGTAATTTTAATGAGTATTAGAAAAGATGATGAGTTGGTGGGAGCTTTTTCATTTAAATCAGCATGTAAAATTCCAATTAGGGACGCCAAAGGAAAAATTAAAGATATCGATAGTTCTAAAATTACATCAGGTAGACGAGCATTAAAAGGAACGAAAGTTATGTCTACTGGAAAAATTTCTGGAGTTTTAGATGACTAAAGCTAAAAAAAAGAAAGAATACAAAGCAGTAGATATTGACGTTTTAGAGGGCTTAGATCCAGTTCGCAAACGTCCAGGTATGTATATTGGTGGCACCGAAGGCTATCATGGTTTGCATCATTTGTTAAAAGAGATTCTTGATAATTCAATTGATGAAGCCATGAATGGTTTTGCTAGTAAAATTGCAGTTATTCTCCATAAAGATCAAGAAAGTGTCACTATTGAAGATAATGGAAGAGGGGTGCCAGTTGATATGCATCCAAAGTTTAAAAAACCAGCACTTGAAATTATTTTAACAACACTTCATGCCGGTGGTAAATTTTCAGAAAAAAATTATGTAGCTGCAGGTGGATTGCATGGTGTGGGATCTTCTGTTGTAAATGCTCTTTCAGAAGAGCTTGTTGCGACAGTTAATAAAGATGGATATGAATGGGAACAAAAATACTCACGAGGAAAAGCTAAAAGTAAGTTAAAGAAAGGTAAGAAATCTAAACTTACCGGAACTAAAATATTTTTTAGACCTGATAAAGAAATTTTTAAAAGTACTAAATATAAATTAGAAGAAGTTAGAAAAACTCTAGAAGAAAAAGCTTTTCTAAACAAAGGCTTAAAAATTGAATTTTTTGATGAACTGAATAAGAAAAAAGAAATTTTTTTCTATAAAGAAGGAATTAAGGCTTTTTTAGAAAAAACCTTGCAAGAAAAAAATTATAAAAGAATAACAGCAGAGCCTTTTTATTTAGAAGGTAAAGATAAAATTAAAACTGAAATTGCTTTTATTTGGACAGAAAGCTCAAAAGGTTCTTTTCATTCATATATCAATGGAATTCCAACTCCTTCTGGAGGAAGTCATGATGATGGCTTTAAAAATGGACTTACAAAAAGTATTAGAAATTATATGAATGTTCATAGCCTTTTACCTAAAGGAGTAAAGCTTACAGCTGATGACATGAGAGAGGGGATGGTAGGTATAATCTCAGTACAAGTTCCAGCAAGTTTTGCTCAACTTCAATTTCAAGGACAAACAAAAGATAAGCTAAATAATCCAGAAGTTACTCCTTTAGTTGAAAAACTTACTAAAACTTTTGAGAATTATTTAAATTCAAATCCAAATGTTGCCAATGTCATTATTGAAAGAATAATTCTTGCTTCAAAAGCGCGAGCTGCAGCTAGAACTGCATCAAAAAGTGTTTCTAGAAGTGTTGGTGCTTCAAGAAGACTTAATTTACCAGGAAAGTTAGCTGATTGTTCAGCAAAATCTGCTGCAAAATCAGAGATTTTTATTGTTGAGGGGGACTCTGCAGGTGGAAGTGCGAAGCAAGGAAGAGATAGAAAAACGCAGGCAATATTTCCTTTAAAGGGAAAAGTTATTAATTCAATTGCATCGACTGATAGTAAGGTAAGAGAAAATAAAGAATTAATGGATCTTGTAAGAGCTTTGGGTTGTGGTTCTGGAGAGCATATCAATGTTTCAAAGCTTAGATACGGAAAAGTTGTAATTCTAACAGATGCTGATTCAGATGGATGTCACATTGCAGCACTTTTAATGGCATTCTTTTTTAAACATTTAAAGCCCTTAATTGATGAAGGATATTTGTATTTAGCTCAACCGCCTCTCTATAGGATAAGAGTTGGGCAAGGTGCAAAACTAGAACAACATTGGGTATACAGTGAGGAAGAGAAGGAAAAAATACTTACTAAGCTAAAATCAAGAAAAGTTCATGTAACTAGATTTAAAGGTCTAGGAGAGATGAACCCAAAAACTTTATGGGAGACTACACTTGATCCAAAAACTAGAAATCTTCTTAAAATTCAAGTAGTTGACCTAAAAATGACTAATCAAATACTTGAAGGGTTACTTGGGAAAGACCCAAAAGAGAGATTTAAACTTATTCAAGATAATGCCGATAGGTTTGAAGTAGATATTTAATTTGTACATGCGTTGCCTGAAAGTGGTTAAAATGGCTATAGTTCCCGAATTACTATGAGTTTCGAAATATTTAATAATATAGAGGATTCCCTAAAAAGGATGGGTGAAAAATCACCAAACTGGGTAAAGACACGTACCGAGCCAGCTATTCATGTTACTCAAACTGGTGTGTCAGGACCTAACATTCTTTTACTTCATGGACTTTTTGGTGCAGTTTCAAATTGGGATAATATTCTTCCCTCAATGTCTCAATATGCAAAACTTCTAGCATTTAAATTTCCAATTTTAACTGGTACGAAACTTGAAGTTAGAGTGAAAGCGCTTGCGGCTTTAACTGAGTATTATATTAGAAAGAATGATTTAGCTCCTATGATAATTTGTGGAAATTCGCTTGGTGGTCATGTTGCCCTTAGAGTTGCATTGTCATCTCCTGGACTTGTTTCAAAAATAATTCTTTCTGGATCTTCGGGGCTATATGAACACACAGTAGATAGCCTTCCTGTAAGGCCAGACAGTAGCTTTGTTAGAGAGCATATGGATAGAGTTTTCTATAATAAAGAATTTATTACGGAAGAAGGAATAAAAGAAATTGCTGATATTTTAAATAATAAAACAGCTAGGGTTAATTTGATACATTCTGCAAAAAGCGCAAAGCGTGATAATTTATCAAAATTACTTCCTCAGTTAAAAGCTGAAACATTACTTCTTTGGGGAGAGGAAGATAGAATTACTGATATGAAAGTTGGTAAGTCTTTTAATGATTTAATACCAAACTCTAAACTTGAGTCCTGCGCTGAATGTGGGCATGCACCTATGATTGAGAAACCTGATTGGTTTTCGGAGAGAGTTAAGGAGTTTGTATCCTAAATTTCTATAGTTAAGAAAATAATTTCTTAACTAAAATTGAGGTTCTAAGGTGTTTTTGCTATCTTTCTTTATGTTGATTAACTAATCCGCTTAGCTTGCCTTCAAATGTTTGAATTGCTTTACTAAGTTGACGTTCTGCTAATTTGAGATTTCTTATGTGTGCTTCTTTGTTAGCGATTGCTGTACCAGTAGATCTTCCTTTTTCTTCTTTTTCTTCTTTTTGTTTTTTTAGTGCTGCTAGTTCTCTATCATGTCTTCTAATTTCACTTTGAGCTGAACTTTTAATTCCTGAAGTTGCTTGAGATACTTTTGTTAGGGCAGTTTCATAATCGCCATTAGCAATTTGTTTATCAATTATATTAGACAATGTGCGAGTGTTTGCTTTTAACTTATCTGCAGGGATTTTGATTGCTGAAAACTCTGAAGAAAAGTTTGCTTTGTTTTTTGTTTGAGTTTCTAAATTTTTTGGTGTCGCTTTTTTCTTAGTTTCATTAGTCTCAGTTTTTTTATTTTTGTCTTTTTTATCTGTAGTTATATCACTGTCAGTAATATTTTGTGCAACAAACATTATAGGTTTGAATTGTACTAAGACATCAAAAGTTATTCCTTCTTTAATTTTATTAGATCTATCAAGGTTGTAGATAGTATAAGTTTCATTTACTACATCTTCCCAGTCTATCAAGTAAGGTTGCTTATTAATATAAAAAATTTCATCAAGTACAAGTTCATCTTTTGACGTTATTTGAATTTCTTCATAATATTTCTGTCTAACTTGCTTTCTATCGCCTTTTTTAGCATTTTTGTATTCAGCAATAAATTTTCTATGATGAGCTAATCTATCAATTTGTATTATTTCTTCACTAGGTGGTAATCGATCTTGTGTAAGATCTAAGGTAGCAGTGTCATGTTGATTGTTTGGCGTACTAGTAGGCAATTGAGTATCAAGAGTTTTTTTAGTTGATTCTTTAGGTTTGGAATCTTTTTTCTCTTGCTCTTTTTCTTTCTCTGGTTCTGCTTCAAAACCATATTTAGCAATTTTTTCAATCTTAGCTCTTCTACTAGCTGTAATTTTTATCCCTTCTTCAGGAAATATTTTTTCAATATACTTAATTAAAAAATTACATATTTTATTAAGTTTAATATAAAGTGCTTGAATTTTTCTGGCCTTATTATATGCAATTATTTCTTTGTCATCCTTTGTGGGTAGTTTATCCAGAGTTTCATCGTCAACTAAGGCATTCTTAGTAGTATTTCCATTTTCAATATAATTAATTGCTTTTTCTAAGGCTAGAAGTGGTTTAGAAAATCTTTCCTGCCCTTTTCCTTCAAAAGATTTAGCTTCTTCTAGGATTTGATAAAATTTGGGGTGTTTTTTATAGACTGTCTTACGCCCTATCTCGGGTGGCCATAAATCTCTCGTTTGAGCTATTAAGTTTTCTATGTCTTTTGCGTTAACTAATCTTAGGGCAGTGCTAGTATGTAACGACGGGGAACTCAAAACAAATACATCCAAAAAATAAACATAGTCTAAATTATTAACAATTCTTTTGAAGTTAATAATTAAACCATTACTTAAGTATATGAAATTTAACGAATCTAATCAAGAAAACTGAGCAAGCATTTGTTTACTTTCCTCAATCTTATTGATATCTTATGTCAGTGTTAAATAAGCTGTATTAAAATTTATATGGAGTCCTCTTAATGACAGAAGCAAAAAAAGGAACATGCACCCAAAAAAAACCCTACGTTATGGAAATGGAGCCTGGGACATATTGGTGGTGTTCTTGCGGAAAATCCGAAAAACAGCCTTTTTGTGATGGAAAACATAAAAGCTCTGAATTTACGCCTATTAAGGTAGTGATTGATGAAGCTAAAAGAGTAGCTTGGTGTGGATGCAGACATAGCGATAAAGAAAAAGGAGCTTTCTGTAATGGGGCTCATAACAGGATAGAAGAGTAGAAAAAAAAATATGAAAAAAAGATTTGAAGAACAACAAAAAAGAAATTTAGAGTTACTTAGTAATTCTAAATATATGCAAAGCGAAATAAAATCAGAGGTAATTCCTTTTACTTTAAATTTAGAAGATAGTGGAGGATTAACAAGCGAGCAGTTAAATCTCCATGAAGCACTCTCGAGAGAAGCTGCGCAAATTGCAATTTCATCTTTAGCTTCACTTGCTAAAATTAAAGAGTTAGATCATTTAGGTGGCGGCTTGGATCTAATTTCCTCTTTAATTCTAACCCTAGCAGTGACAGATTACGAAACAAAAGAATATACTATTGAACACGCGCATACTAGTATTGGTTATTATGCTAGTTTAGCTAGTTTTGGTTTTTTAGAACCGCAGTACGTAATTGAAAAGTTTAGAAGAAGTTTAGATATTGCAGGCCATGTTTCATGGGTGCCAGGTGGAACTCAACTTAGTGGCGGTCGTCTTGGTGTAATGTTTCCGGTAGCAGTAGGTCAAGCTCTAGGTAAAAAAGCGATATATAAAGATGATGCGTTTGTAATTTGCCATTGTGGTGATGCAGGTTGGATTTCTGGTCAAGGTCTTAACGGTTTTAATGCAGCTGATTTTCATAGAGCGCCAATTACATTTGTAATGCATAGAAACGGTATTCAGCTTTCGGGAACTAATAAAAGTATAATGGATAGAGATCCGCGTGGAATGATTTCT
Organism: uncultured bacterium; assembly: GCA_937976335.1. Classification (GTDB taxonomy): domain Bacteria; phylum Bdellovibrionota_C; class UBA2361; order UBA2361; family CALJRW01; genus CALJRW01. The sequence goes on from CALJRW010000023.1 coordinate 19,182, forward strand.
GCAATGGGAATTGAGGTTCTAGAAATTACTAACTTACATGACGCGGAAGAAACATTTTTAGCATACAAGGAAGCCTATTCTTTAGCTAAGAAGGGGAAAGCTACTTTGATTTATCCAACTGGAGAAAAAGATGTCAGTCTTGGATCTTTTGCAGAAAAAAATAATATTACTTCTCAAACTGAAAGTTTTGCAAAAGAGAATGGAGTTACTTTAGAGCAAAAAGTTTGGATTCCTGGAACTTTAATGAGTTATAGAGATGTTCACTCAATGCTAGAATGTATTTTTCTTGTGAATGATTTGCCCGGTGGAGAAGGTCATCATGATGGTTCAATGATAGGTCGTGATGAAAAAGAAGTTTTATCAAATCCAATGCTTAAGCTTTCTGATGAGCACCATTCAGTCTTAGAGCAATATAGAGGAAGTCAGAAAAGAATAGTTACTACTAAAGCGAGACCTAAAGCAGGGACTGAAAATTTACTTATAAATGATGAGGTTCTTTCTAAGATTAAATTACCTGATGTTGGAGAAACAAAATCTGCAAGAGCTGGGGTTCAAGAAGGATATGCTGCGCTTGCAGAGTGTAATCCTAAAGATATGTTTGTTGTGAGTTGCGATCTAGATCCTTCAACTAAGTTAGGAAAAGCTAGAACATTCTTGCCAGCAGAAAATCAATTTGAAATGAGTATTGAAGAACAAGCTGCCGCATTAATTGCAGATGGTCTTGCAATGAGTTCTTACAAACCACAACTAAATGTAGTGTCAACTTTTTCTGCATTTTTTGAAGGAATTGCAAGGGAATGTTTTGAATTATGGAGATATCAAAGAAATTTAGATGGAGCAAATGAAGGAATAAACGTAACTTTTCATATGTCGCACGTTGGTTCTTTTACTGGAAGAGATCATTTTTCTGGTTGGTCACTAGATTGGTTGAATTTAATGATTGGTTACATGCCTTATCTTGATAGGTTTTATGCACCTTCTGATGCGCGCTCAGCTTTCATTGCTGTTAAGGATTTAGCTGCACGTTATGGGGCGCACATTATTGCAATACCTAGAGATAATATTCCGGTTTTATCAAAACAAGATAGTACGGAAGCCTTGTTTAATCCAACAGATTCTTGGGAACCTATAACGCAATACAGAAAATATGATGAAGCCAAGCGAGCAATACTTGCTATTGGAGCCCCTGCGTATTTAGCGGACGCTGCAACTAAAGAACTAAATGAAAAGGGGATTTCAACTGATGCTTATATTGTAAATGGAATGCCGTGCGGAGAAGATGAACTTGCTAAGTTAGTTAAAAAGTATCCTGAAGGAGTTGTAACTATTGAAGATGGATTAATTGGAGATTTAGAGACAGGCTATAGAGGTTTTGCCGGAGTTGCCTACAATGCGGCAAATATTTCAGGAGTTAACTTTCAAGCTATCGGAATAGAAGATCCAAGAATTGCACCTTCTGAACATTTTAAAGAAGTTTGGGAGCATTTTGGTATAACTAGTAGAGCTTTAGTGGATTCTGTCAAAAATTTATAATGTAACGATATGCCTAAAGTTAGTAAGTCTTATAAGTTTTCTTTTTCTGAATTAGAAGAAGTAAATTATAAACTTTTAGAAGGTTCTTATTATACTGGAATTGAAAAAACTAACAACGCAACTTTTCTCTCTTGTGATATCTTAAAAGATCCTTATTGGAATCATGCAGCAAATTAAAATATTCAAGATAGTGAAAGAGAAAAGTTTTTAGTAAAGTTAAAAGATTTTTATTCTAAGAAAGGTGTTGCCCCTGCAGTATACATTACACCTGATTTAAACAGTTCTAGTCTTGTTAATTTTTTTAAATCTAAGGGCTTTGAAGAAGGCGATAAAGATGTTTGGATGATTTTTAACGGAAAAGCAAATAATTATATCTTGCCAGATTATTTAAAAATAAAAAAATGTAAAACTACGAAAGATTTTAGCGATTTTGAAAAAGTTACTTCGCTTTCTTATTCAGGCTTGGGACCAAATGAGCCTTATGGTCCTTTTCCGCCAGAATACGATGAAGCAGCAAGACGTGCTTTTAAATCAAAATTAATAGAGTCGTATGTAATGTTATATAATGAATCTCCAGTTGCTTGTGTTATGATAGGTATTCTTAGAGAATTTGCTGGTATTTATGCTGCTGGTGTTATCCCAAGTCATCGAGGCAGATGTTATACAAGTATAATGACAAAGTATTTTGCAAATTTTCTAAGTAACAAGCGAGGAATAAAAACTGCATTTTGCCAAACTGAGAAAGACAGTATTAATGAAAAAATTTTTAAATATGCTGGTTTTGAAACTTATGCTCTTTGTACTGATTTAGTTTTGAAATCTTATCTTAAATAAAAAAAATCCTAAAAACTCTACTATACCCAACGACATTTGGTTTTTCCGCTTTTAAGCGGGAAAACTAAATGATTTGTTGGGCGAGCAAAACAATGGCGAAGCCATTTTTTGCCGAAATAAACACATGTACTGCTCGAACATATAAATCTGAATTTATGCTATGCATAAATTTCAAGAAAAAAAAACGGTAAAACCTAATGTCGAGCAGTATATACTTCATAAACATGCTTCACTAAGTAAAAAAAAATCTGCATTTTCGCTAACTTATTCAATTAGGCCTCTTCTAAAATTTCATCATATAAGATATCTTAGAAAAAATGCTAAAAAACAAAAAAATAAAATTCCCTTTTGGAATTATAGATTTATTCATAATAATTTCTCTCATAAGCCTTCTAAAAGTTCAAATAAACGAATTTGCAAACGATCCAGGTCTTGGATGGCATTTAAAAAATGGTAAAAACATTCTTCAAACTTTAAGTATTCCGTATCAAGATAATATGCTGGGTGTTAAATATGACAAGCTATGGATAGCAGATCAATGGTTAGGAGATGTCTTAATTGCAAAATTAAAAAAAATTGCCTCATGGCCTTTGGTGTATGCATTTTTTTCAGTGATATATCTTTTAACTTTTTATTTTATTCTGTTTAGAGGTCTAAGAAAGCATAGTCAAAGTTTTTTCTTTTCAGCAATTGTTTCAGTTTTAGCATTTAAGATAAGTCAAATTCATTTTGTTCTTCGGCCGGTTATGTTGAGCTTTATTTTTTTTGCACATCTTGCAGTAAGGCTTTGGGATATTAAAGAATGTAAAAAAATAAGAAGACAAGATTATATGATCTTTTTTGTATTATTTTTATCATGGGCAAATCTTCATCCTAGTTTTTTGCTTGGTTTATTTATTTTAGTGATTTTTACGTTTTTTGATTTAAAGTTACTGCCACTTTCTATTTTGTCGGCACTTTCAACCCTAATAAATCCATATTTTTATAAACTTCACTTATCAATTATGGACTTTGGAAAAAGTGAGTTTCTTACAAATTTCTTTTCTGAATGGAGACCTTTAGAGCTTTTTTCTCTCGAAGGTAAACTCTATTTGTTGTTGCTTTCAATGTTTTTAGTATTTTCTTTAGTTTTGTTAATTTCTAAAAAACTTCCTAAAAACTATTTTTTAATTTTAGTTTTAACTATTAGCTTTGCTTATTTAGCATATGATTCTGTAAGAATGATTCCATTTTTTGGAATAGTTGTGGCTTTTCCAATATGTATTTTAGCTAAAAACGTTTTTAAAATTTTCAATGTATTTTTAAATAAAATTTGGCCAAAGATGTCAGCTCTACTAGTTAGGACTGACGAAAGAGAAGGTAATTTACCGGCTGGTATATATACACTATTCTCAGCATGTTTTCTCTTATTCGCTACAAGCTTAACAGGGAAATTGATATTTTTTGAAGGAGAATTTGGTCCAAGTGTTAGCAAATATCCATATAAAGCAGTTGATTTTCTTAAAAAAAGAGCTCGCCAAAATCATAATAAAATTAAAGTTGCAAATGAATTTGACTGGGGAGGGTTTATAACTTGGTACGGTAGAGGGAGAGTTTTAGCCACAATTGACGATCGCTCTAATCTGCACGGCGAAGAGAGATATAAGTTGTATAATAAATCAATAAAATCTTCAGCAAATTTCAGAGCTTATCTTGCTGAAATTAATACAAAATATATAATACTTGAGGTTGGCTCAAAACTATCTACTATGCTTAAATTAGAGAAAGATTTTAAATCTCTCTATGCAGATGATATAGCAGTTATATTTAAGAAATTATGAGTTTAAGTAAAAGAATCTTAGTACTTATTTTAGTTATTCTAGGTGTTTGGATTGCACTTGTATTAGAACTTAGATCTAGTGGTCATCATATTGGTGAAGGAATTTGTAAAGCTAAAGAAATTTTTAATTGTGAGGCTGTTACAAGTAGTAAATGGTCTCAAATATTTGGCGTTAAACTTTCAACTTTAGGATTATTTTATTATCTATTTCTTTTCTTTATTTGTTTTTGTTCTTTTTTTGGACGTTTGTTTTTTGTTGATAAGTTAAAAAATGTTTTAAGTTTATTTGTTTTGATAAGTTCCGTTTTATCTCTCTACTATTTTATTATTTCAAAATTTGTAATTGGAGCTCTGTGTCCATTCTGTATAATGCTATATGTTCTAAGTCTTGTCTTGCTTGTTGTTGTTTTTTATGGAAATTCTGTTTCAGATTTTATAAAATCAGTTAAAGATGGATTGAGATTTTTAATCACTCTTCCGGTTAAATTTTTTAACAAAAACTCCTTCAAAGAGAACGGATTTTCTTTGATTACAATAATCTTATCACTTGTGGCTGCCTGTTCTTTAACAATAACACTTCCTCCAATGCTTTATGTGAAAAAAGAAATTCCTGTTGAATTGTCTCAATTTCAAAAACATCAGAGGTTAGATAAATTTACAGAAATTAGTGAAGGTCTTGAAAGAGATTTTTCTATTGGTCCTGAAGATGCTCCTATTCAGTTAGTTGAATTTTCGGATATAGAGTGTCCGTATTGTAGAAGAATGTTTTTTGCCATTGATGAGTTGCTTGAAAAATTTGAAGGGAAAATTCACTTTGTATACAAAAACTACCCACTTGATAGTAAGTGTAATGACGGTATTCCAGCGGGAGGTCATGAGTACGCATGTTATGCAGCTGAGCTTGCTCGTTGTGCTGGAGAGCAAGACATGTTTTGGGATGTACTTGAGTATTTATTTTCCGAAGATTTTCCAAGAAACATTAAAGTTGAAGAAGGTCAAAAACTTATTATCAACTCGATTATCGAATTGGGCTTAGACAGAGAGAAAATAAATTCATGTCTTAGCTCTAAGAGACAACTTCAAAAAATCAAACAAGATATTATAGAAGGAGATGCTTTAGAGCTAATGGCAACTCCAACTATTTGGGTAAACGGTTCAAAAGTTAAGAATCCAACTATTGAATCTCTGAACAAAATTTTTAAATTTTTATTGGAATAATTTTATGAAATTAGAAGATGTAGGAAGTGATAAGATTAAAAATTGGGTTAATGAATGTGCTGAATTTTTAATGCCTGATTCTATTGAGGTTATAGATGGAAGCGATAGCCAAAAACAATTATTAATTAATACTTTAAAAGAGCAAGGTGATTTGTATGATGTTGATGAAAAGTTTTCACCTAACAGTTACTGGACAAGATCTGATCCAAATGATGTCGCGAGAGTTGAAGGGAGAACTTTTATTTGCTCCAAAAGTGAAAGTGATGCAGGAGCTACAAATAATTGGGCAGATCCTAAGGAAATGAAAGAAAAAATGACTTCCTTAATGACTGCTTCTATGAAAGGAAGAAAAATGTATGTGATTCCATATATTATGGGGCCAATATCATCCCCTTATTCTAAATGTGGAGTTCAAGTTACTGATTCAGCTTATGTTGCTTTAAATATGTTAATTATGACAAGAGCTGGAAGCGATGCTCTGAATAGAATCAAGAAAGAAGGAGATTTTGTAGAATGTGTTCATTCTGTTGGAGTGCTAGATAAGGAAGAGAGGTATATTTGTCACTTTCCTGAAGAAAATTTAATAATGAGTTTTAATTCTGGTTACGGTGGTAACGCTCTTTTAGGTAAAAAATGCTTTGCTCTTAGAATTGCCTCATATCTTGGTAAAAAAGAAGGTTGGATGGCGGAGCATATGCTAATACTTGGCATTACAAATCCAGAAGGTGAAAAAAAATATATATGTGCAGCTTTTCCTTCTGCATGTGGAAAAACAAATCTTGCGATGTTAGTTCCTCCGAAAAGTTATTTAGAAAAAGGTTGGAAAGTAGAAACTGTAGGCGATGATATTGCTTGGCTTCATTTTGGTGAAGATGGTCAGCTATATGCAATCAATCCTGAAAATGGTTATTTTGGCGTAGCCCCTGGAACTTCAAGCGATACTAACCCTAATATGGTGAGTGCTCTTAAGAAAGGTAACTGTATTTTTACAAATACTGCGTATAATAAAGAATCAAAAATGCCTTGGTGGGATAAGATGGATGGAGAAAAACCATCTAAATTAACTTCTTGGCTTGGTAATGAATGGACTCCTGGGTCTGAAGAAAAGCCCGATCATCCTAACTCTCGATTCACCTGTCCTGCCTCTCAGTGTCCAACAATAGATCCAAATTGGGAAAATTCAAATGGTGTTCCTATTTCTGCAATTATTTTTGGGGGAAGGCGAGCTAAATCAGCTCCTTTAGTTTATGAGGCATTCAACTGGGAGCATGGAACATTTGTTGGAGCAACTATGGCTTCTGAAATGACAGCTGCAGCTGCTGGAGTAGTAGGAAAGATTAGAAGAGATCCAATGGCGATGAAACCTTTTATTGGTTACAATGTAGGCGATTATTTGCAACATTGGCTTGATATTGGAAAAAAGGAAGGGGCTAAGCTTCCAAAAATATTTCATGTTAATTGGTTCAGAACTGATGATAATGGAAAATTTATGTGGCCTGGTTTTGGTGAAAATATCAGAGTGTTAGAATGGATTACAAAAAGGATTGTTGGAAAAGTTGATAGTGTTGATGGTGTTTTAGGAAAAATGCCTATTATTCAAGATATTAATACTAAGAATTTGAGTGTAGATGAGAACTTAATTGCAAATTTACAAGAAGTGAAAACATCAGCTTGGAAAGATGATATTGATTCCCAAGAACATTTCTTTAAAGAGATTGGTGATAAGTTGCCAGATGTTATGTGGAGAGAATTTAAAGCACTAAGAGCTAGGCTAGGAATTTAAATTTTGAAATCTAAAATATTTGTTAGTTTAGTACTCTACAATTCAGTTGAAAATCATGGAATTAACGTAGTTAGTAAAGCTATACAATCTATACTTAATCAAGATTTTTTTACCTTAGGTTCTAATTTGCATTTACTAATTAGTGACAACGCAAGCACTGATAATGCTTTACTTGATTTACCTCAAATATTTCATGAGCAAGATATTGAGTACTTAAAACATGAATATAATTTAGGCTTTGCTGGGGCTCATAATATTGCTGCTAAAAAGTTTTTAGAATCAGGGTATGATTATTTTTTATTATATAATCCTGATGTAAGAGTAGAAAAAAGTTGTTTTGGCAGATTAATAAGAGCTATAGAGCTTTCGGAACAGTTTGGGTTCGCGACACCTAAATTATATAGAGCAGATGAAAGCTTAAACCCTCATTCAGAAAAAATTCTTGATGCGGCTGGAATGTATATTACAGATAGCTTAAGACATTTTGATAGAGGGTCAAATGAAAAAGAGGTAGAAAATTTTAATAGAGAATGCTTAGTCTTCGGAGGTACGGGTGCATGTTTATTAATGAAAAAAGAATTTGTACGTTCTGTCGCATTGGAGGAAAGTAATTGCTTAGAGCTTCAAAAAATTTATCCTAAAATATGTGAAAAAATCAGTGAAATGCATCCTTTTTTGGATAATGCTTTTTTTGCATATAGAGAAGATGCTGATTTAGCTTGGAGAGCTCAGCTTCTTGGTTGGAAGTGTATATATGTTCCTAGTGCTATTGGATATCATAAACGTGTGGTATTACCAGAGAATAGAAGTGATTTGGATGAAGAAATTAATAGTATGAGTGTAAGAAATAGATTTTTACTGCAACTTAATAATTGGTCACCTAAATTTTCTTTTTTTTCTATCTTAAAAGGATTTATATTAAGAAATTTATTGGTAATTTTAGCTATCTCAATAAAAGAAACATCATCTATTCCAGCTTTAATTGATGCAGTAAAATTATCAAAGCGTGCAGTTAAAAGAAGAAAAGAGTTGTTTTTAAGAGCTAGTAAGAAAGATTTAATCAATTTCTCCTACTGGTTTAAAAATCAAACTAAAGAGATTAAAAAATGAAATATATTGATAAAACAGTTTTGGTAACAGGAGCTTCTTCAGGGATTGGAAAAGAGTTTGTTCATCAATTTCATAACTTAGGCGCAAATGTTATTTTAGTTGCTCGACGAAAAGAGCTAATTGAAGAAATAGCCAACAATTTAAATGATGAAAGAGAGTACTCAGCTCGATTTATTACATGCGACCTTACTAAAGAAAAAGATATAAGTAATTTAGAAACTTTTCTTAAAGAAGAAACAATTGATATACTTATTAATAATGCAGGTAGAGGATCTTTTGGTTGCTTTGAAAAGCTTGATATAGATGATGAAGTTAACCAAGTTTGTTTAAATATTAATTCAAATATTAAATTAGCACATATTGTCATTCCGCAAATGAAAGAAAGAAAAAGTGGGGCAATAGTTAATCTGTCCTCGATTGCTGCGTTTCAACCACTTCCCTTTATGGCTACATATGCTGGAACAAAAGCTTTTAATTTTTTTCATTCACTTGCTTTAAGAGAAGAGCTTAAAAGTTTTGGCATTAAAGTTCTTGCTTTATGCCCCGGACCAACAGCAACGGAATTTGGTGGTGTTGCAAGAGTTCCTGGTACAATTTCAGGAATTACAAGAGAGAGGGCTGAAGATGTTGTAAGTCAAGCTATTCGTGCTCTTGAAAAAGGAAAATCTTACATTGTTACAACAGGATTAAAATCTAAAACAATGGCTTTTTTAAGTTGGTTTTTACCTAAACGATTGAGCACTGCTTTCTTGGGGAGGGGGTTGAAAAAAGTTTTAGATAAGAACCTCTAGAAACTCCACATCTCTAGAGACGTGGAGTTTCTAGGTTTTTTTGCTATGCCAAATACGGATTTGGAAAATATTTTTAAACAATCTATAAGAATCAAAAAGTATGTTAACTTTTGATCTTTTACTGTTATTGCATCCAACAGGTAATATTTGAATATTTAAATCATATTTACATGCTAAAAAAAGCATTTCCATATCAAAACCAAAACGTTTTATTCTCATTTCTGGCAAGAATTTTTTGACATCATCTGTTTTAAACATTTTAAAGCCACATTGAAGATCTTTTGTTGGAAGATTTAGAACTAATTTAGCTATAAAGTTAAAGATGCTACTTAAAAATCCTCGCCACCAAATTCTTTTAGCTTTTGTGCCATTAAATTTTTCTTTTCTTGAGCCAATAACAAAGCTTGAATTAGGTTTAGATAGTAGTTTTAGGCCTCTTTTTAGTTCTGTTGGTTCATATGCTCCATCTGCGTCCATAAATGCAGTAACTTGACCTTGCGCTTTTTCTATTCCTTTTCGAACAGCAAAACCTTTGCCGTAATTTTTGTCAAGATTGATAATTTTAATAGTAGGATTTTTGCTTAATATATTATTAATGCTAGAAACGAGATCGTCAGTACTTCCATCGTCAACTATAATAACTTCTATTTTTATTTCTTGTTTTCTTATGAATTTAACTAAATTTGTTAAAAAGATTGGTAAGCGTTCAGCTTCATTATAGCATGGAATTATAACAGATAAATTAATAATATTTTTATCTGCTAACAAAATTTGACCTTTTTAAAATAAACGTTAGTAATGTAATTGACCATAAGGTAAAAAATATTGATTCTGTGTTAGGAAAGAGTAACGTAAAATAATTTGTTATTGCAAATGATAAAAATAAACCTGAAACAATAATGATTAGAATGTAGTGATAAGAAGTTTTTTGTTTTTGATTTAAAATATAATTAATTGTTAGGGTGATTGGTAAGATAAGCATAGTTAGATCGTAAATTACCATTTGTGGTGAAAGAAAGAGAGAGATTGTAATTATTAAAGCAAAAGATAAATTTAAATTTTTTGTTTTTTTTATTGCTAAGTGAGTTAAAGTAATTAGTATAATTGTAAAAGCTAAATATATAGCTCTAATTAGTGCTATATTTTCTCCCATGGAGTATTTTAGAATGGCAAAGAGTCCAACACCTTTAGTTGTTGTGAGCTGTGTTCCCTTAAGTAGTTCGTTACCATAAGTGTAACCAGAAGCTTGTCTTATATAGTTAAAAAATCCATCAAGGCCAATAAATAAAATTGTTCCTAGAGTAAGCAATGTTCCTGAAATGAAAATACCAAAAATAATTTTATAGTTTTTTCTTAAAAATAGTAATATGTAAGCAAAAAAGAAAATAGGCGGTTTATAGTATGCAAAACCTAAGGAAATGCCAGCTTGAATATTTTTATTTTTTTTGAGTAAAATGTAACATAATGTATAAATCAAAAAACCTAAATTTGAAGTCTGTCCAGCACCAATACAGTTCATAGAAAATGGAATAAAGGCAAGAGAAAATAATGTGAATATTGCTGATTTAGAGAAAGAAAAATCAAGTGTTTTATAAAGGAGCGAAAGGGAGATAAAAAATAGGGTTAAGCTTAAAAACGACCAGGCGAAATATGCTTTTAGAAAAGAAAATTTAGTGAAATATGAGAATATATATGCAACTAATGGAGGATAAATAAATGGTAATGCCCACTTTTTATCAATTTTTGATTTAAATACTTTTTTCTGTAATTCATGTTGAATTTTATAGTCATACAGATTATTTCTATTTTGATTGGCAAGTATTCCAGCTGTGTAGAAAGTAATAAAATCTCCTCCAACCATTTCTCCATTTGCTAATATAAAGCCATCTGTATTTTTGTAATTAAAGGTGTATAATGAAGTAGTTGAAAAAAGCACTCCTAGTGTTATGCCAATTGTTAAAACTAAGAGAATTTTTTTCATATACTACTAGCATATTAACTATTATCTAGCCATGAAAGAGAAAATGTGAAGAAAGAGAAAATATGAATCAAGATGAAATGAAGCAAGCAGTCGCCGCTGAAGTAGCAACTTTAGTTAAATCTGGGCAACTTATAGGAGTTGGAACTGGTTCAACTGTTAATTTAGCGATCAAAGAAATAGCTAAGAAAGTTAAGGATAAAAATTTAAAAGCAGAATTTGTCTGTTCTTCTCAAATCTCATCACAGTTAGTTTTAGATCTTGGATTAACAGCTATTGAATCTTCTGTTAAAAAGATTTGTGATTGGGGGTTTGATGGTGCTGATGAGGTAGATCCTAAAAGAAGAGTTATTAAAGGACGAGGTGGTGCAATGCTAAGAGAAAAAATTCTAGCATCACGTTGCAAAAAATTTATAATTCTTGTTGATGAAACTAAGTTAGTAGACAAATTAGGCTCAAAAAAACTAATTCCAGTAGAGTTTATTCCAGAAGCTTTTTTAACAGTTGAGAAAGGATTAGAAAATCTTAATTGCAAAGAAGTTACTTTACGACAAGCTAAATCAATTGATGGACCAGTCATTACTGAAAAAGGTAATATGATTTTTGATGTTAAATTTTCTGAAATTTCAAATGACTTGGAAAATAAAATCAAGCAAATTACCGGTGTTGTAGAATCTGGTTTATTTCTGACTCAAGTTGATGAGGTTTGGGTTGCAAAAGAAACAGGGATTCAAAAATTTTAAATGACTATTCTTATTAAAGTTCCTAGCGATTTTAGAATAATTGCTCATAGAGGAGGTCGTTCTTTTGCACCAGAAAATACTATTTCTGCATTTCGAATTTCAAAAGAGAAAAAAATCAAAGAGGTAGAGCTTGATACTCGATTAACATCAGACGGTATTGTTGTATTATGTCATGACGAAACGTTAGATAGATATGGGTACCCATCTTTAACTGTCGAGAGCATGACTTATCGAGAGTTAAAAAAACTTGATATGGGCTCTTGGTTTTCTTCTAAATTTAAAAATACTTCTATGTTAGCTTTAAAAGATTTATACAATGAATTTGGAAAATCTTTTACATACCATGTCGAGTTAAAAGGTTTATGTGAGAATTTGCCAGAAATTGTATTTAGCTTAACGAAAGATAGTGATTTGTTAGAAAATACAATCTTCACTTCTTTTTCATTTGAGCAATTATCTCGTATGCGAAATATTTCTGATAAAGTTAGGCTTTCTTGGTTAGTTGATTCAATTAATAAAAATGTTTTACTAAAAGCTAAAGAGGTAAAACTATTTCAGATTTGTCCTGCGGCTCAAAATCTTCAGAAGGAAGAAGTTAGTGCAGGGTTATCTGTAGTAGATGAAATACGTGCATGGGGCGTCAATGGTACAGTAAAAGATGTAGCTGAGCTTACAAATAGGCTTGTTATTTTGGGTGTTAAAGGGATTACGACTATAAATCCTGATTGGTTTCAAAAATAAAAAAAATGCCCGAGAGTTTATGGCTTCTTCTCAAAAAAGCCCTCGGACATTTATTTAAAGGTGTGAGACCTTTATAAAAACACTCTAAACTTTTTATTGATTCGGATGTAGTTATAATTTGCTAAAACTTAATTTAGTTAGTTATTTCAGCTAGAATGATCGTTCATGGGATGGTGTTTGTTTTTTTTATTTCCCCAGAAGGGATAACACGTAAAGTCCAAAAAGTAATTTCCGAAAATAAGCTTTTAGGATTTTCTACAAGAAGGTATTTTCTCAAAAAACTAATAAAATACAGATAGTTAGAAAAACAACTAATAAATATATTTTACATATATCGCGATATATGTAAAATATATTTATGGACAATGAATTAGTAAAAAGACCTAGTTGGTTAGAAAAGATTAATAGTTTGTGGAAAAAAACTTCTATAGTTTGGCTTTCAGGTGTTAGGAGATCTGGAAAAACTACACTTGTTAAAGAAATTAAAGATGCTACTTATATAAATTGTGATTTACCGAGCGAAGTAGAAAGATTGAGAGATCCAGAAACTTTTTATTCCTCTTGTTCTTCTAAGATAGTTATTTTTGATGAAATACAAAATTTAGCTAATCCAAGCATTGTACTAAAAATCGGAGCTGATGAATTTTCTCACTTCAAGATTCTTGCAACTGGCTCATCCACTCTTGCAGCAACTGAAAAATTTAGTGATAGCTTGACGGGTAGAAAAAGAAGCATGGAACTAAGTCCTGTTCTTTATACTGAGTTAAATAATTTTGGAATAAAAGATTTGTCTTTTAGAATGATAAGAGGTGGATTGCCACCTTCTTTGCTTTCAAAAGAAATTGATTATGATTTTTTTGCTGAATGGCTTGATTCTTATTACGCGCGAGACATAAGAGAATTATTTAAAATAGAAAAAAGAAGTAATTTTCTTAAATTGGTTGAAATTCTTTTGGCTAGTAATGGTGATTTAATTAATTTAAGTAAGTTAGCTACTATGACAGAGTTGTCACGGCCTACTGTAATGACTTATCTAGAAGCGATAGAAATAAGTCACGTAGTACATATTGTTAGGCCATTCCATGGAGGAAAGAGAAAGGAAATAGTGAAACAAGGAAAAGTGTATGGATTTGATACTGGATTTGTAGCGTATGTAAAGGGATATAAGCATTTGAGAGCAGACGATCAAGGGCTTCTATGGGAGAATATTACTTTAGATATGCTAAAAACAATTTTTCCTCGAAAAACTATTAAATTTTGGAGAGATGAAAATAAAAATGAAATTGATTTTATTGTAGATGACAAATCTACTTTGATCGCGATTGAAGCTAAGATGGATTATAAGAGATTTAACCCTAAAGCTTTCAAACTATTTAATTCACTTTATGCTACTAAAAAGAATTTTGTTGTCGCTCCAAATGTAAGAAAGCCTTTTGTTAAAAAGTATGATTCTCTAGAAGTTCATTTTGTTAATTTGTCAGATTTAAAAGAAGCTTGCGATCTGAAATAAGAACTTGTTAAAAAATGAAAAGTTCTAATTTTAGTAAAGTAAAATTAGAAAAATAAGCTAAAAAAACTCTGCTTATAAAAAGGCTTTTCGCCTTTAAAAATTCCAAGCATTACCGAATTTTCAGTATTCGTTCCAATTCTAATCTTAACACTTTCTTGTCCAATTAATTTTAAAGCAGCATGTCTTTTAAGTTCTTCTTTTATATTTTCAAATTTCTCTTCAGAGCCTTCTTTCACTTCAACTCCTAAAAGTAAATTACTTAATTTATCTTGCTCATCATTTTCTAAGTTTGTTCCGATTTCTCTTAATAAGAATAATTTCTTTATTAGTTTATTTGATTTAGCTTTAGTTTTAAGTGCATTTTTTAGATCGACAAACTCATGTTCTTTCATTGACTTAATTTCAGCTGCGTAAATTTGCTCTTCTCCAAATAGTTCATCAATTATAATAGCTAATCCATCAATTCCAAATTTCAACTGCTTAATTTCCCAAGGAGAAATTTCTTTTTCATACTCAGAACCAGGATTAACCGCTATCCACCAATCTTCAGGCATTCTTTCACACAGAGTTTTTCCATCAATTTCCTTGCAGTTAAGTTCTGAATTTGTCCACTCATAGACTTTTTCCATGCTTGAGAATACTGGAACAAAAACAGTTTCTCCTTCTAACGCCATTACAGAAATAAAATCATTTGGATATTTTGCAAGGTTTGTAATTTGCTGTACTTGATCTCTTTTAGGAACAAATAAAGGGCCTTTTAAAAAAAACTCAAAGAAGTCTCGTGCAGATTCTTTGGATCCTTCAAATGCCTGCACTAGTGTTGCTTCAAGTTTGGAATTTCCAGAAGTATTTATAGGTTCATTGTTCGTCAAGATTTACTTACCTAAAATATTTTTTAGAGTGAAGCTATTACTTTATCTGTAATATCAAAACTGGGTTTCGTAAAAAGAACAGGTCCAGGACCATCTGATTTGTTTAAAACAATTTCAATATTATTGCTTTTAGCATAATTTTCAATTGCATTCATTGCTTTATCAGTAAGGGTTTTGTTGTACTTGCCATACTTTCTTTTTAGTTCTTCTTCTGTATCTTTAATGAATCTTTGAAGTTCTTTGCTTTTTTTTCTCATAGTTTCTATTTCTGGAGAATCAGCTTTTAAATTTTTAGATTTTGCAGATTTTTCGAGAGCTTGTAATTCTTTCTGCTTCGCGTCAATTTTAGTACGAGCATTTTTAGATAGCTTATCAAGTTCTGATTTATGAGATTTAGATTCGTTAAAGCTGTTAATTATTTTGTTTACATCTACTGTAGCAACTTGCTGCTCAGCATATGTAACAGAGAAAAATAATAAGCTTGATAAAATTAAAAAACTGACTGATTTCATAAAAGATCTCCTAAATAGTCGTATTTATTATGTATAATAAATATTAAGAAAGAGCAAATTCTTGTCAAAATGTACTATAGTTGGTTAACTGTTTAAAACAACCCCAAGAACATATAGTTTTTCCCGCTTGAAAGCGGTAAAATCAAATGTCGTTGGCTATATATACGGTGAATTAAAAATGTCAAAAAATAGAATAGAAAAAGACTCAATGGGAGAAATGGAAGTACCAGAATCTGCCCTTTATGGTGCCTCCACTCAACGAGCTGTCCTTAATTTTCCTATAAGCAATCTTCGGTTCTCAAGATTGTTCATTAAGGCTCTAGGGATTATTAAAGCTTCTGCTTGTAAATCAAACTTGGATTTAGGACTTTTAGAAAAAGATAAAGCAGATGCTATTACCTCAGTTTGTCAGATGCTTATAGAAGGAGGTTTAGATGAACATTTTGTAGTAGATATATTTCAAACTGGTTCTGGAACTTCAAGTAATATGAATGCAAATGAGGTCATTGCTAACAAAGCTTGTGAGCTTCTTGGAGGAAGTTTAGGAGATAAGTCTTTAGTGCATCCTAATGATCATGTAAATATGTCTCAAAGTTCAAATGATGTGATCCCAACTGCAATTCATTTATCTGGAGTTTTAGCAATTGAAGAAGATTTATTGCCTTCACTTAATGTTTTAAAGTTAAGTTTTGAAGCTAAAGAAAAAGAATTTTCAAAAATTGTTAAATCAGGAAGAACTCATCTGCAAGACGCAACTCCAATAATGCTAGGTCAGGAATTTTCTGGCTATAAAGCTCAAATAGAAAATTCAATAAATAGAATTAATAATTCTAAAAAAGAATTGTTACAACTAGCTTTAGGCGGAACAGCTGTAGGAACTGGACTTAACACACATCCTGATTTTGCTAAAAAAGCAATTGCTGAAATTTCTAAAATTACAGGGTATGATTTTGTTGAAAGTAAAAATCACTTTGCTTCTCAAGCAACGCAAGATTCAGTAGTTGCCTTTAGTGGCGAGCTAAAAGCACTTTCTTGTGCATTTATGAAAATAGCGAATGATGTGCGTTGGCTTTCTTCTGGGCCAAGGTGTGGTTTGGGAGAATTAAACTTACCAGAAATACAACCAGGGTCAAGCATTATGCCTGCAAAAGTTAATCCTGTGATATGTGAATCTGTAATGATGGTGGGTGCTCAAGTAATTGGTAATGACTCGACTATTTCAATTGCTGGACAACATGGAAATTTTGAATTAAATGTAATGCTTCCTGTTATTGCTTATAACTTATTACAATCAATCGAACTTCTATCAAACTCAGCAAGAAATTTTTCTAAAAAATGCATAAATGGCATTACTGCTAATCCGGAAATTTGCGAAAGCTATGCAGATAAAAGCCTAGCTACTTGCACTCCTTTAGCTCGCGTTATTGGTTATGATAAAGCTGCTAAGATTGCAAAAGAGGCTTATAAACAAGGAAAGACAGTTAGAGAAGTTGCTAAGGAAATGAAAGTATTGTCAAGTGAAGAGTTAGATAAAGTTCTTAGTTTAGACAAAATGACTAAACCTGGAATTTAGTTTTTTATGGTGATTTTATGGCTGGAAGTAAGTTCGAAGCAAAAATGCCAGAAGTGAAAATGATTCAAGGTAAAACTTCTTCTAATGTTATGATTACTTTAAAAACTAGAACTCAAGCAGATATAGTAATAAGGACAGTTATATCTTTTGCAAAAAGATTAAAACAGCCTTCGAATGGAGATAGTGCCCATCCAATAAATACTCTAAGCAAAAAAGATAAAAGCGTAGATGTATTTGGAGAGGGTAAAATTAAAATGTCGATTGTCGCAGCAGAAAGTGTAATTGCCTTAAGAGATAATAGTAAAGGTAAAGATAATCCTAGGGCTTCTTACGATCTTTGTTGTAGTTTACTTCAAGCGAAAATGATTCGTCTTAGTCTTTTACATAAAGAGTTAACATTGGAAGGGCCATTTGAATTAGAAAGATTTGAAAAAAATTTACTAGCAAGCTTGAGTAGAGTTTTAGATGTATCTGTAAGAGAATCACGTAAACTTTCTAATTCTTATGACATGAAACAAAGTCAACTTCCAAGCAAAGAATAATTTTTTGTTTGTGATTTGCAAACATTTTAGGTATGTTTTTTTTATGAAAAACGTAACTCTAGTAATGCCGTTTATAATATTTTTTGTATTTATATTTCAGTCTTATGCAGAACCCTATAAAATAGGCGTCATTCTCCCTCTTTCCGGTGAAGCTGCAAGTTTTGGTGAGTCAGCAAAGAAAGGTATAAATCTTGCCTATGATAGTTTAGCTATAGAAAATCAAGAAAAGATAAAAATTATATTTGAAGATGATGCCTTAAGTCCATCAAAATCTGTATCTGCATTTAATAAGCTAAATACACAGAATAAAATAGATGCTGTCGTTTTGTTTAGTTCGGGAGTTTCAAATGCTGTAGCTCCTTTAGCTGAAAAAAATAAAAAACTTATGTTAGCAATTGCGTCAGATAAAAAGTTTCTGAAAAATAAAAAATTTGTATTTAATCATTGGGTTACGCCTGAGAAAGAAAGTTCAGTATTGATAGATGAAATGCAAAGGCGAGGTTATAAAAGATTTGCTATGTTAGTAAGTGAACATGATGGTGCTATTGCAGTTGAAAAATCTTTTAAAGATGAAATAAAAAAGAGAAAGCTAACTGACAATTTTGTTTTTAGTGAAAGAGTGTTAATGAGAGAAAGAGATTTTAAATCATTAATTGCTAAAATTAGAAGAAAAAATATTGATGGACTTGGACTCTGTTTATTACCTGGTTCACTTTCCTCATTTGCCAAACAAGCAAGGGCGGGAGGCTTGAGTTCAGATATTTTTGGCTATGAAATATTTGAAGATGAGGCAGAAGTGAAAGCTTCGGGAGGAGCTCTTTACGGTTCATGGTATGTAAATGCAGATGAATCAAATAAAGATTTTAGAGAATTGCATGAAAGAGTTTTTAACAAAGTACCTGGATATGCGTCTGCTAATATGTATGATATTATTAATTTACTTTTCTCTGGTCTTCAAAAATATGGCCATGACAATGAAAAAATAGCAACTTATCTTGAAAACTTAAAAGATTATAAAGGTGCTGCTGGAACTTATTCAGCATCGGGGGATCATCGTTTTACATTGCCGGCTGTGGTTAAAGTGGTTACTAAAGATGGATTTGAAGTTGTTCATACAGAAGTTCAAAAATAGAAAGCGCATACTTTGAGTGTAGTGAAATTATTAGTCTTAGTTTAACTCTAACAATTCCTGATAATTTATTAGGTGTAAAATTTCTTAACCAATTGTGGTAAACAACAAGAGAATTATTGAAAAAATTATCCAAAGAGATTCAAGCTGCTTAGCTTTTATGAATATTTCTTGTATTTCTAGCATCTAAAATAATACAAATACTTTTTGTATTACCCCTAAATTATTGGTATAATTAGATTATGAAGGATTTTTTGGATAGACTACTATCCCTAGTAGATAAGGTTTTAGACTCACTTACACCTAAGGAGCCAGTTAGAGTTCCTGTAAGGAGTAAAAAACCTAAGAGATAAAGTATATAAATCAACAATGAGCATTAGTTCAAATTATAGAATAATCGGCACATCTTTACTTACCTACGAGATGAGTATTTCTACTTACCCTTCTAGTAATCAAAAAACTTTTGAAGACTTTAGGATATCTCTTTGTACTGTAAATACTGAAACTCTAGAGTCTTATTTAGAAGATCTTCTAGAGTTAAAGATTTCAGACACTCGCTTATTTATCAAAAGAGATTTGCGATATACTTTTTTGTTTGCAGTAGCATTTGGTCTAGTAGTATCAACTCTAGCTTTTTTGTTGCTAAAATTATCAACTAGTTTTTTTGATAATTCTTTAATACATTTATTTTTTATATGTTCAGCTGTGCTAGTCCCTTTTTGCATTTTTTGGCAGATATATCCTCAAAAAATACTCCGTAGAAGAATTACTTTTGCGCAAGTTCTTACTAGAGAGATATCTAGAAGAAGGGGTGATGGAAAAAAATCACCAGTTGTGATTGGCATTCAGAATTTCTTATCAAGAAAAAGAAAAGAAGCCTTTACTGGTCTTTCTGGGGCGGCTAAGGAAATTGTTCACTAGTTTTTTTCTTTTTCTAGTTCATGAAAACAATATTTATGAGTTTAACAATAAAAACCCCCTCGAATAATTAATATCCAAGGGGGCAAGAAAGTTAAAGGAGATTATTACTAAAAAACTTTTTATGATGCCTTCTTATACTCAGGAAAATACCAAGGAGCCATTTTTCTATTTCCTCTTTTAGGCATTTCTTTAATTATTTTTGAAACACTTTTATAATTTAAATCAAGTTGTTCACAAATCCAGGCAAAAGAAAATAATCGATTTTCATCATCTGAATTCTCACCAAAGAGCCAATTGTGTGCCTCATTTATCTCTATTTGACTATTGCCTACATAGTCAAGAATAGATCTCTCTAAAATTGCCATTAAAAGGTTTCTTTCAGGTGTTCCAGTTTGATTTGGAGCTGAGTATGAACCGTTAGGCTCAAAGATTCTTATATTGTTTGTATTAGACATAAAATTATCTCTCTTTTTTGTTCGTTATATATAGACGTGGGTTGGTAGGAATAATTCAAATAAATAGGCCTTATATATTAGGTGGTTATAAGAAAGTTAGTTATTGATACAGATTGAATACTTTAAATTTTCCTTTCTCCTTAGCCATCCCCCTTATCTTTATCTTCTCCCTGATCCTGCTCTTTCTCTTTCTCTTTGTCTTTCTCTTTGTCTTCACCTTGATCCTGATCCTGATCTTGATCAAGAAACTTTGTTCACTAAACCGTCGATAGTATAATTATGTTTGCACATGAAAAATTTCATCCTTATATTTTCAGTATAGAGTTCGCTAAAATTGTTGTAGATATTTGCAAAAAACTTCCTACAGGATCATCCTCAATTCGAGATCAACTTAAAAGAGCCACGTTTTCTGTTTCTCTAAATATTGCTGAAGGAACCGGCAAGTTTAGTGAGAAAGAAAAATTAAGATATTATAGAATTGCTAGAGGGTCTGCTATAGAATGTGCAGCAATATGTGATATTCTTGAATTGCAAGATCCTAAGTTAAAAGTACTAACAGCTGAAGGGAAAAAATTGCTTATATCTATTGTAAATATTTTAAGTACTATTTGTTCTAAGTAGTATGTGAGATTAGGATCAGGATCAGGATCAAGGTGAAGACAAAGACGAAGAGAAAGAGAAAGGGAAGGATAGTGGCTAGGAGGAGTGGAAAATTTAAATTTGAATGAAAGTTTTCGATAAGAATAAACTAGCTTAATACACCTAAGACTCTCTCTACCTGCTCAAGAGAACTAAAAGGTTCTATTTCCTCGTTAGCACTGCCCTCAAACAACTTAGAAGGAAAATAAGGGAAAGGAATAGATAAAGCAGATTCTAATTCTAACAAGACCTGTGGATCTTCTTGCTTATCTTTATTTTTTTTAAACTGAGCTTTAAGTTTAAGTATTTCTGTTAATCCAAGTCTATAAACTTTTTGAAGACCAAGCTTTATATAAGCATTTTTATAGTCATATTTTTCTTTTTCTAAAACTTCAAATCCTATTTCTATAGCACCTTTAACTTTTTCTGTGAGCTCAAAAACTGAATTAGTTTCATGAAAATCAATACCAAAATGAACAATTCCAGCATTCATAAGAAGACCTAATTCCATTTCAATTTCTTCTCTAAACTTGGCTTCAGTTATTAAATTATACAATCGATTTTGAAACATGCTTTGATAAATTAGAGATTTTAGTGAGTAATAGTCTTTTGTTTTTAAAGCTTCTATGTCTTTATTGAGATCTGTTTTTAAGTGTTCAAAATTAATTTTAGAATTGATTTCATATGCCCATTCTGGATCAGGAATTCCTTCAGCTAAAAGTCGTTTTGTTTTTTCTTGATAAGATTCTTCCATTAATACTGTTTTCGTACTAACTGATGGCATTTGAATAAGTTGATAAAAAAGCTCAGCAGAAGTTTCAAAAATTAAAGCTAGAAGTCTTGAAAAAGCAAAATGCTTATCTTCCTCTTCTAGTTTAATTCTTATCCATGTATAGCCTTGATCTGGTGTGAAAAATCCGCCTTCTGGTGGTTTTTCAGTAGGTTCTGTGAAAACAACATGTTCAACATATTTGCCGATTAGTAAAGTGACTAACTTAAGGTCACAAAATTTTAAAAATTTTTGTAGAAATTTTAACTCGTTTTCACTACTTCCTATTTTAATCCATTCCCAAAGATTATCTTCTGAAAGTTCATCTTTACTCCAGCAATCAAAGTCTATAACTAACCTACATTGTTCAATTCTTGCTACATTCAAAACTTCAATTGCATTTTCATGATCGAGTAGTTTTATGGCTGTGAATAGGTTTTGAGCAGGTAAGCTTCTAACTTCTTCATCAGTAAGCTCTGCCTTAAAGAGAGCTCTAGCTAAGAGTTTAGCTGACATGTCTTTTATTAATTTAGGTGTATTCTCTGAATTTCTCGTTTCTTTGTTCATTACTTTTTTATTAATATCTTTTCTTTTATAATTATGACGGCAAAAATATAGCAGTTAAATTATCTTACGCTGCTTTAAGTGGTGCAAAAACAATAAAAATCTGTCTACCTCTAGGTGGAGATTGCTCATCAATTATAGAAATATCTTTTAGCTCTTCTTTGATTTCATTAAATTTAGCAAATCCAAGATCCATGTGGGCGATTTCTCTTCCTCTAAAACGCATAGAAAATTTAACTTTATCTCCTTCTTCTAGAAATTGTCGCGCTTTTTTGAGCTTAGTATCCAGATCGCCCTTGTCAGTTCTATATCTAATTCTAAGTTCTTTGATTGAAATTTCATTTCTTTTTTTTCTAGCTTCAGCTTGTTTCTTCTGTTCTTTATATTTGAATTTCCCATAATCAAGAAGTTTGCAAACAGGCGGTTTGCCATTAGGTGCAACTTCTACAAGATCTAAGCCAGCATCTTGGGCTTTAGCTAAAGCATCTTCAATTTTAAGAATACCAAACTGTTCACCATCTTCCCCAACAAGTCTAACTTCTTTAGCTCTTATGTACTTATTTGTTCTGTGAGTGTCTTTAGGCCGGTTGAAACTACCTCTGCCTTTATAGTTTCCGCTTTTACTCAATGAATTGTCCTGTTATCATATATATTTATATATCCTTATAATCTTTCAGAAATATTACTGTTTTTCTGAATTTTATCAAGATGCTAGCCAAAAACTTTAGTTTTTCGCAGCTACGATAGTTAAGTAGCTTAAATTGCTTAAAGAATTCAAGCTCCAGCTCTAATTAAATTTTCCAATGCTGGAGAGGTTAACTCTTCAAGCGCCTTATAGTTGTCGCCAGCTCCGGCATGAAACTTGAGTCTGTGAAGAAGAGCATATGGAGCAATATGCTTTAAATCATCTTCTGTTACGTAATCTCTGCCTTCAAGAAGAGCCCAGGCGCGAACAGATTTTTGAAGCATTATTGCAGCTCTAGTGGAAGCGCCAAATTGTAAAATATTGCTGTCTCTTGTTGCTTGAACTATTTGAACAATAGCTTTAGATATATTCTCACTAACATTTACAGATTTTGCAGCTTTTCTTGCTTCAAGAATTTCATCTCTCGTGCATACCGGAGTTACATCTTTTACAGCTTTTTCAATTTCATTATGTTTTAACAAAATTTCTAGTTCTGATTCTGAATCTACATAGGTCATAGGGATTTTTAGTAAGAAACGATCAAGTTGAACTAAAGGTAAAGGGTACGTTCCGGCAAGATCTAGCGGATTTTGCGTTCCAATAACAAAAAATAAATCGTCTAGTTCATAGGTCACATTATCTAGAGTAACTTGTTTTTCAGCCATGCATTCTAAAAAAGCAGATTGCACTTTAGGGCCAGTTCTATTAATTTCATCCGCTAAAACTATATGTGCAAAAATAGGTCCTCTAATAAAGTTAAAGTTGCCTTTTTGAGGATCAAAAATATTTACACCAAGAACATCACCAGGGAGTAAGTCAGGAGTAAATTGGACTCTTTTAAAAGGAGCAATATCTTCGCGAGCGGTAGACGAAATTAACCCTCCAAGAGTTTTGGTGAGCATAGTTTTTCCTGAACCTGGATAATCTTCAAGAAGAACATGCCCGTCAGCAATCAGAGCACAAAGAACTAGATCGATCGTATCATCTCTTCCTTTAATTACTTCTTTTACGCCAGTTCTTAATTTATTAATTGTTTGTATTGCTTTTTCGCTATTATTCATATGAGATTTTTAACATACTATTATTATTTCGTCACCTGGTTTTGAAACTAGCATAATAGTGGGATAGTAGTAGAAAATAGAAATTGTGAGTTTGCTCTAAAAGAGCTTCTATAGTTTTTTTACTCGTCCTGAAAAACAGTAAGAGAAAAGTTATTTACAAGTTCAGTCACATCTTGAGAAGTAACTTTAACATTTCCAATTACGGGAGAGTCAGATTTGAAGGTTAAAACATGGTCAGAAGAATTTAGATCTTGTTCATATTTGATGGTAAATTGATATTTTTCTTTATTTGTTACTATAAATCCAGTCTTATTTAAGCTTTTGATAATTTTTTTAGGAATGTTACTTCCATTAACAGGCATTCTAATTCCATACATTCGTGGTGCAGGTTTTGACATTTCATATAGTCTATGAGCGAACTTAGGATATAATTCGTGTTCTTTGTTAACTGCTAGTAGAAATAAAGCCATCGCATGTTTTCTTATTGCTCTATCATATAACGGTCTTCCTTTATTTATTGTGTTTATTAAGAGTTCAATAGCTTTTTCTTTCTTAGCATTTTTTAATAAAGACTCAGCAATATATGTGTCATAGTAAATTTTTGCTCCTTCTCTAGTGTCAGTTTTTAACTCACTTGCAATTCTTCTTTTTAATATTTTTGGTCTGACATCAGAAAGCACAAAACCAAGTGCAGGATAATCGAGCATGCTATCAGTATGTCTGACATATAAATCTTCTATGAAATTTAAATCTTCAATTAGAATTTGTCTTGCTCTTCTTTTGTACCACCAAGATTTAAGTGTGTTTTTAAAGATAGTTTTTTGTTTAATAAGAACGTTTTCAAAGTTTCTCGATTCTGTAAATTTTAAAAAGTTATTTTTAACTTTTAAAGCTTGAGCAAGGCTACTTAAGACGGCCGCTTTCATGTCATTTTGGCTAGTTCCTATTTTTCCAAACCATTGTTGGTTTTTATTAGCCTCTTCTAAGTAATTTAGTGCTTCGTCAACTTTGCCTTTATAAAGGGCTATTCTTCCCTTAGCCAAGTTTACTAAACCTCTATGTTCTTCTCCATTTCTAAGTGGATACTGTGCGACGCAAGATTCAAAATTACTTATTATTGATGCAGCTTCGTTGTAGTTTGTTTCTTCCATTAGTACCAAAGCAAGATTCATGCTAGGTAGAACATGTTCGCAACCATCTGGCAATCTAATTGCCTGATTCCATGACTCTTTTGCCTTTTCTTCTTTGAAAGACTCTCTGTATATTTCGCCTACATTGTTGAGAGGAGTTGCGGGTTGTCCATTTTCTCCTAAAGCTAGTTCGTATTTTATAGTTTTTTTGAAGACATTAATTGCCGCATCAGTTTGTCCTGTCATTGAAAGCAATATGCCAAGTACATTTTGAGTTGATCCAATGTTCCCACCAAAAACTAAACCAAGTCTTGCAACTTTAATAGCTTCATCTAATTTTCCTTGCTTCATTAATATCCAGGCTTTAGAGGAAGCTAGATATGGTGATTGATAACCATATCTTTCGAAATCTAGCAGTGGTTGAAGTGCTCCTTCGTAGTCATCTAAGTTTAATCTGCACTGAGAAATTAAATTTAGAATATCTGCATGATAGGAATAGGGGAGAGTCTCTAAGTATGGTGGCTCTCCAAATTTTTCTTTAAGTAAATTTAAAGCTTGTTTTGCATATTTAAGCGCAAGACGAAAATGCCCTACATGAATTAAATAATATGTAGATAGAGCTATATGAGCTTTGAACTCTTTAGGGTTTTTTTTGAGTGCTTTTAGAAGTTTTGTTCGTGCATCAAGAAGCCTTTCATCTTGTTGGAGTATCAAAGCTTCAATGATTAGTTCGTCTGAGCTTTTATCTATATCTTCGTCAATCTCAGTAGGTTTTTCATTTTCTAGTAACTCTTTGTTTAAGTGATCGAATGGATCAATTTCTTGCGCATGTAAGTCGGTCGTTATCAGATTTAGCGTTAAGACGATAGTTGAGAGATAGAGAATTTTTCTTATCATATTTCTCCTCTCAAAAAACTAATTACAGAAGTTGGGTTGAGTAGGGATATAAATCTATTTAAAATCCCCATGTTTTTAAGTTTTTTAAAATCGCTTTTTGTTATAGATATTATATCTTCTGAGATTTTTTTATTATTAGAATAGTTTGTTTTATTTAGAATTGGTGTAAGTTTTAGTATCTCCATATCTAATTCTTCTGAAACTCGTTTCATATATTCATACCTTGTTTCTGCAACTTCTCTTGGTATGGACAAGTCTTCCAAATAAGATCCGATAGCTCGATAAGCTCTTTTTAACTTTGTTTCTAAATTACTTGGAAGAATCCAACTAAAGCGTAAGAATAGTTTAGTTAACATAAAAGATAAGGCAGTTAGTGCAAGAATCCATAATAGGCTTTTAGGATTAATATCGAGTGCAGATTTTTCAAGTTGAGAATTTATGTTCTCATCTTCTAGTGTGTCTTCGGGAAGAATTTCTTCACCAGGTTCTAAAAATCCCATAAGCTCCTCAAGCAGATTCATATCAACTGGTGTTTCTCCATGATTTTCAACTTGTTCAGGTTGAGTATCAACAGGAATCCAACCAATATCATTTACAAAAATTTCAGCCCAAGCATGTCTATCATTCATTCTCAGTAAAATATGTCCGTCTCTAGCTTGGCTTAGGTCAGTAAGATATCCAGTTCCTATTCTTGCAGGAATTCCAAGAGAGCGGAGCATGTAAGTAGTTGCATGAGCGAAGTGTACGCAGTATCCGCGCTTGTCACCAAAAAGAAATGTAGCAGTTGGGTCGCCATCTTTCTCAACTTCATGATTTGGAGTTAAAGTATAGATAGCGTTTTTATTTAGATATTCAATCATTTTAAAAACTTTATCAATCTCGCTTGTTTCAGTTTTTGTTATTTCTTCGGCTAAATTTAAATAACGTTCGTCTTTGCTGGTTTCTAAGTAATTTTTTAATTCACTTTCGCTCCAGTTCGGATTTCTTAAATTTGCAGAATCAAGAACGCTTTTAGGATATGTTGGAACCATAGAATAAGCACGATATGCAGTTTTAAATTTTTTATTATCTTTTGGGATTTTTAATCGGACGAGAGATATAGGGTAATCTAGAGAAAATGCAAGTTTATGCTTAGATAGTAAGTAAATTGATTGGTTGATTGGTTCTCTATGTAAAACTAAGGGAATATTTTTATTTTCAAAAAACTCTCCTGGGCTAGCAAAGCTAACATCCGAATCCTGATTTTTAGAAGCAATGACAAACTTTTTTCCATCATACTTTGATAATGCCGCTTCTCTAAAATAAAGCATTGGACTGTTTGGGTTATTTGCATAATCTCCTTCTAGTCTTACTAAGGCTGCAGGTTGACTAGAACTTCCAAGTGAAGAATGAAAATCAAGAGGGCTCATCCCTTCTCCTGATTCTTGTCTTACGCCATTACTTAAAACTGAAGAACTATGTGCATTATAGGTTGCATTTGAGATCAAAAATAAAATCAAGGAAAATATGCCAAAGAAAGTTAATAACCAAAGAGGTTTTGTTTTTTGCATTAAAAGTTGTCTTTCATTATTCATTATTGCAGGAATTGGCTTTCCAGGAAGAGTCGCTAAAAGAATATAAGCTGTAATTAAAACGAAGCTTAAAGCTCCTAGAATAACTAAGAGCTGTAAATGACTGACATCAAAATTCCAAGCCCAATCTGTTAAAAGAGGAAATTGGTCAAATCGGTAGTTTCTATGAGGAGAAAAAGCTGAAACTAAGCCAACTGTTAGTAAAACTGTTTCAAGAATTACTACAATTGGATAACGCCAAAATAAGAATGCAGATATTAGTCCAATAAAAGAAAATATTAATATTAAATTAAGCTGTTCAGTTAGTATTGTAGTAGCTAAAATTTGAGCATTTTTTTCAAAACTAAAAAAATTAATAAAAATTATAATAAGTTTATATAGAACATAAAATATAAAAGCTCCAAGAAATAGAGTTGATAGCCTAACTTTTGTAAAAGATAGAGAGCTTGCTAGATAAGTGCTTATATAAATTCCAATATATAAAAGTGGTAAATTTACACCAAGAGGTAAGAGTTTATTTAAGATCCACACTAGAGTGCAGAGGAATAAAGCTCTTAGAAAATTTAGTATATGGAAATATATTTTTTCTTGAGAATTCATAGTTAAGAATAAACCTGCCATTGATATTTTAAACAAGCGTTTATAAAGTCAGGATAAAAAGAAAGAATTTTATTACTTTTACTCTTATCTTTAATGAAGAGAAAGGATTTTACTTTATTTTGAAATGAAGAATTTTCTTCATAATTAGATGAGGGTAAGCTTGAAAATTTTGGCAAGCAAAAAATTGGCTCTATTCCTTGGTTGCTTAGCATTGTTCCAACATTTGTATAGGCATCAAGTGCATCTTTATTGTTCAATAGTTCAGGAGAGCAAAAAATTATTAATTTAGAAATCGAAGAATTTGGAGAGTTGTTTACTACTTGAGTGATGAAAAATTCAACTTCATTTAAGATGTCAGGTGTGTTTTTAAGTAAAGTAGAGC
This sequence comes from uncultured bacterium, assembly GCA_937976335.1. GTDB lineage: Bacteria > Bdellovibrionota_C > UBA2361 > UBA2361 > CALJRW01 > CALJRW01. Next base: position 47,544 of record CALJRW010000023.1, read on the forward strand.
TAACAGATTTGATAAGAATATCTTCAGCTTCTTCTCTATTTTGAGCTATAATATTTGAGCCGATACAGCCAAAAAAAACATCAATATCTGAATTTTCAGTAAGCTTTAAATAAGAGAGAGCAGAGCTGCAAACGTTATCATCTGTAATACCAGCAATACAAAAAACAGCAATTTGTCCTTCAGGTGAGAAAGAAGGTTCTGGGTGTCTTGAAATTAACTCTCTTGATTTAGCAAAAACTTTCCAAAGAATTTTTTTTGCACCATCGCTAGGATGATATTTTTTAAGATCATATAATTCCCCAAGTCTTTGATTTTGACCATAGATATCATCGCCAGCTTTATGAAAAGAGCTTAAAACTGGAACTTTACTTGTATTTCCTGCTGGTGGTCTAACTTTTAAATTATCAAAAATTTTAGTTTTCCAAATTTGTCGCGTAACGCCAAATCTATCTTCAACAGTAATTTTAAGATTTTCTAAATTCCATTTTCCTCTATGAGGAAATTTAGTGTCGAGTGAAATATTTCTTTCTATGTTAGAATTACCTGATATGATTAATTCTTTTGAAAAAGGATTTTTAAAGTTGTATTTTAAATTAATCTTTGAATAAAAAAGTGGTAGTAAATTCATCGGGCTTAGTTTTAAAATAAGTTGTGTATCTTTGTTTGAATAAAGCTCATTCTCTTCTGGTGGAAAAATTTTTAATTTTAAATCTTTAGCAATTTTTTTTCTTTGAAAATAGTTGAGTATTATTAAAATGAAAATAAAAAGAAGAAGAGCAAAGCCAATAACGGTCGCTATGATATCTTTATATGGGAAGCCCAGACCAAAAATAAGTACTATTGCAAGCAATAGCAGTAGTAAGCCTTGAAGGGTAATAATAAAATTAAATTTTCTTTTTTGAGTCATGTTTTTATTGCTTATCCAGTAATCTTTTCTGCAACTTTAAGAAGATCATAAGGTATGTTATAGTCTATAGCAATTTACTAAGCTTTACGACAGTAATTTTAGTTCTTATTCTATACGAATAGTTATTATACGAATGAATAAAAAAATAGATTTTTCAAAACAAATATTTAACTTGATATTTGTCAAAAGTGCTAAAAATGCGAGTGATTTTTCTAAATATATTCAAAAAAAACACTATACTGAATTTGCTGATTCATTAGAAAATCCCAGTTTTTTCTCTTTTGATGTTAAAGGCGATATTCCCTTACCTATATTAATTAGCTCCAAGTATAGTTTTCTTGATTCTGAAAAAACAATTTCAGATTTGTTAGATTTTAAAAGTATATTTAGAAGAGATTGCTTAGATCAAATTTTAAGTTTAGCAAATGGAGATGAATTAATCCCTTTTCATAAATTTCCATTTGAAAATCAAATAACTAATAATGTAGTTATTTTAATCGCCTTAGAGCCAAACAAAACTATCTTTAGTAAATCAGATTTAAGTATTAAAGATTGGGCTAGTATTTATGATTCGAGTCGAGTTATTGCAAATAAAAAGTTAATTAAGATAGAAAATCTTATAGAGAAACAGATTCAAAATGTCAGTTTTATAGTTAAAAATTTTTCTGTTCTTAATTTTAAAGAAAATATTTATGAGATTCATGAAAGTTTAAGAAAGTTTTCTGAAAATGATAATTTTGATGCTAAATTTGTTTTTTTTAATAAAAAAGAAAAAAAGATTGTTAATGAGTTTTATTATAGCAAAGGATATCTTTCCAAAACTAAACAGGAATCAAATGAAAATATATTAATTGCTAAAAAAACATATGAAGATTTTTGTATTACTAATGTTGAAGAAGTTCTAAAAAGTATTACTAAGTATAAACTAAAAGATAGCTTAGTCTTAAGCTTGTTCCAGAAATTAGGGCAATTTAATCTAAATCAGATTAGCTTATTTTCTAAAGTTTCTGAATTATCTGATAGTGAATCAATGTTTTTAAAGTTATTCTTACTCTTTGATGCAAATTTGTCTGATGTTTTAATTTTAATTGATGATCCGTTTTTAGTTTTATCAAAAAAAGAATCAATAAGTTTTTTAAAATTATGTGAAAATTATTTTTTTGAAAAATGCTCGCTTATATGTACGTCTAGTAAGTATATCAATTTAAAGAGTGAGTCTAGTAAGTTTAGAGTAGTTAATATAACAAAAGAAAACAAGGAAGATTTTGAAAATAAGAAATTAATAAAGCTTAAAAATAATATAGTTATTGATAGAAGTTCAAAAAGAATATCATCTTATTTAAAAATAGAAAATGAAATTGCTAAAATTTTCGCATCGTCCTTTGAAGCGCAAAAAGCTGGTTATTTAGAAAAAGATTTTAGTTTTTCTAAAAACTCTAGAGTTTGTCAGTTTTGTTTAGGTAGTGGGAAAATGTTAGTAGAAAATCAATCTTTTCAAATTTATTTTTGTGATTTTTTTGATACTTGCAATCATTGCTCAGGGATTGGTTTTAATGAGAAACTTCAATCTTTAGTATGTCGTAGTAAAACTATTGCAGATATTTATTCTAACTTGATTTCAGAAAATTATGATTTTTCTTCCTTAAATTTAAAATTAAGAAAAACTATTGAAGTTTTAATTACTTTAGGACTCGGACACCTCTCTTTTATCGATAAGCCAAGTAGTTTAAACGTTTTTGAACAACGAAGGTTGTTCATTGCTAGTAAAATTTTACAAAAAGCTGAAAGTAAAGATCTTTTTGAGCATAATTTATTAAACGATCTAAGTATTGAAGAAAAAGAAAAAGTTAAAACATACTTTTGCAGTCTTTTTAGTTAATATTGAGATCTATTTTTGAGGAAGCATCTTTAGAAAATAACACAGTAGTTCTAAAAAAGTTAACAATCTAATGTGCTTAAACTAATCCAAATCACTTGCAACTTAGCTAACATCGATTTAAAGTTGACGCAATGGATACATATAATAATAAAGATTTTTATCTCGATTTTTCTAAATCGCTTTTTTCTAAAAACTTAGTTGATAATTATAGTGAGAAATTTAAATCTGCTCTAAATGAATTAAAAGCTCTAGAGAAAGGTGAGAAAGTAAACAAGGATGAAGATAGAATGGTTGGCCATTATTGGTTAAGAAATTCTGAGATTAGTCCAAATAAAGATATTTCTAGCTCTATTACTGAAGAAATAGAAAAAATTAAAAATTTTTCGAAAGATAAATATACAAGTTGTATATGGGTGGGAATTGGAGGCTCAGGACTTGGGCCAAGATTGTTGCATGATGCTTTTTCTAGTTCTAAGAGTAAGATAAAATTTTATTTTTTAGATAATACCGATCCTGATGGCGTTGAACTTGCTTTAGAATCAGTTGAAGATTTATCAAAAACATTAGTTGCTTTTGTTTCAAAATCAGGCGGAACGACAGAGCCAAAAAATTGCCTTGCTATTTTAAAAGAGATTTGGAAGCGAGAAGGTTTATCTGTTTCAAACTCTTTTATTTCAGTCTCAGTTCTAAATTCAAAGCTTGATACAGAAGCTAGGGAAAACAATTGGTTAGAACGTTTTTTTCTATGGGATTGGGTAGGTGGAAGAACTAGCATTTGGAGTGCGGTAGGATTGCTTCCTTTGTATCTTTACGGTGCCAATATTGATGAGTTTTTAAAAGGAGCTTCCTGGATGGATGAACAAACGCGTTCCTCTGATCTAGTTAAAAATCCAGCAGGTCTTTTGGCTTCAGCTTGGCATGATTTTTCTACTGAGCAAGGTATTAAAAATATGGTCATACTTCCATATAGAGATAGGCTTGGCTTGCTTGGTCAGTATTTTCAGCAATTAGTGATGGAAAGTATTGGAAAAGAGAATGACTTTGATGGTAATGTTGTAAACGAAGGAATTTCAGTTTTTGGTAATAAAGGAACTACAGATCAGCACTCCTTTGTTCAGCAGTTACGAGAAGGTCCGAATGATTTTTTTGCTATTTTTATTGATATTTTAAAAAACAATAGCACGGGCACAAAATATTCATGTGGAGAGATAGAAGTTGAGCCAGGAATTAAAGCTAGTGATTATTTAACTAGTTTTTTAATTGGAACTCAACTTGCACTTTATGAGAAAAAACGCTCAAGCATTTATATTAGCTTCGATGAACATAAAGAATTTAGTTTAGGTGCAATTATTGCATTATTTGAAAGAGCTGTTAGTTTTTATGCTAGTTATACAAACATTAATGCCTATAACCAGCCTGGGGTTGAGGCCGGGAAGAAAGCAGCAGGTGAGGTGATTGTTGCATTAAAAAAGCTTAAAAATAGTGATGGAGAAGTGATTAAAGCTGATAGTTTAGATAGCCAAACACAGAATAGGCTTAAAAGATACATTGATTTAGAGAAAAAATAGCTTGTAATATACGATATAGTATCTTATACTATATCGTATGAAAGTAACTGCAATTATTCCTGATGAGCTAGTTAAGGAACTTAGAAAACATTCGAATTCAAAAACTTTAACAGATTGTTTAATTCATGCGATTACTGAATGGGTTTCAATTACCAAAATTAAACAGCTTAATGAGCAAGTAGCAAAATCTCCACTTAAGTTTGCAAAAAAATATGATGCAAAGTCTGTACGTGTTTTAAACAGGAAATCTAGAGATTAATGGTTTTGCTAGATACTTCTATTTGGATTGAATACCTTAAAAAATCAAGAAAATATTTTTTTCAAGTAAAAGAACTTTTAGAAACTGGTCAAGTTTTAGCTAATCAATGTGTATTTGGAGAATTACTACGAGGCGTGAGAAATACGAAAGAGCTTAAGATAGTTATGGAATTTTGGAAAAGCCTTGCAAAAGTTTCAGAAGAAGATCTTTGGATTGAGGCGGGAAGCTTTTCTTATGAAAAAAAACTTTATAGTAAAGGCGTAGGTATTATAGATCTGGTTATTCTTCTCTCTGCGAGAAGAGCTAAAGCTAAGCTTTGGACTCTAGATTCTAATCTAGATAAATTGCTAAAGAAAGGAGAGAGATATGAATTTAAATAAGATAGCAATTTATAGAAAAATAATTATTAGAAATAAATCATTCCTACGACAAATTATCTGACACAATCTTATAGGTTGGATCTTCCATAATATTAACATCTATGATTTCTGAAGAATGATCTAGTAGCTTTCGACAATCTGAACTTAAGTGTTTTAAATGTAGCTTTTTACCAGCCTTAAGATATCTCTCTGTTAGTTTATTTAGCGCTTCAATTGCTGAGTGATCAGCTACTCTGCTCTCAAGAAAATCTATAACTACTTCGTCAGGATCGCTTGCTGGCTTAAATTTTTCTTGAAAAACAGCAACTGATCCAAAAAAAAGTGGGCCATAAATTTCATAATGCTTCACTCCATTTTCATCAATGCTCTTTCGTGCTCGAATTCTCTTAGAATTTTCCCATGCAAATACCAAGGCTGAAATAATAACTCCAACAAGTACAGCGAGAGCTAGGTTATGAAAGAAAATGGTTATAAATGTAACCGCTAGCATTACGAATATATCGGCCAGTGGTATTTTACCAAAGACTTTTAAGCTTGCCCATTCAAATGTACCAATAGCAACAACAAACATTACTCCAACAAGTGCGGCCATTGGAAGTTTTTCAATGATAGGAGCGCCAATAAGAATGAAGATAAGTAGAGTTAGTGATGCAACAACTCCTGAAAGGCGATTTCTTCCTCCAGAGCTAATGTTGATCAGGCTTTGCCCGATCATTGCACATCCTCCCATTCCTCCAAAAAAACCAGTAACTATATTGGCAACTCCTTGACCTACACATTCCTGATTTCCACGACCTCGTGTTTCGGTTACTTCGTCAATTAAGCTAAGAGTAAGAAGGCTTTCAATAAGTCCTACTCCTGCCATAATGCAAGAGTAGGGAAGAATGATTTGTAAAGTTTTAAATGTAAAAGGAATTTTTGGAATATATAGAGGAGGAAAACCTCCTGCAATAGAAGCGATATCGCCAACAGTTTTAGTTTTGATATCAAATCCGAGAACAAGCATCGAGACAACAATAATCGCAACTAGTGCTGCTGGAATTGCTTTTGTGACTTTTGGAAGAAGCCAAATTATAGCCATTGTGAGAGCAACAAAGCCAAGCATTATGTAGAGAGGGGTGCCACTTAGCCATTGATAGTTGCCCTTAGAACTTGCTATCTTAAATTGTTCTAATTGAGCTATGAATATAACTATTGCAAGTCCGTTAACAAAGCCAAACATGACAGGATGAGGAACGAGTCTGATAAATTTTCCAAGTCTAAGAAATCCAGCAATAAGTTGTATAATACCCATTAAAACTACTGCTGCTAAAAGGTAATCTAATCCATGAGAAGCAACGAGTGGTGCAACAACAACTGCAATTGCACCTGTCGCGCCAGAGATCATTCCAGGTCTCCCCCCAATGATTGATGCGATTAGTCCTATCATAAATGCGGCATAAAGTCCGGAAAGAGGTGGGACGCCTGCAATTATTGAAAAGGCAACAGCTTCAGGAATAAGAGCTAGTGCAACAGTAATACCTGAAAGTAATTCGTTTTTAAGATTGAAATTTGTTTTTTTTAATAAACTTAATATATACATTCTTCTACTTTTATTGATAAAAATTTATAACGCTCAGACAAAAAAAATGATTAAAAGAAATCAGTCAATGTAGTTAGAGAGTTGAGTTTTAGAGATAAATAAAACTATAGAGCTTGGAAGCCGGAAGGAACCATGGTTCTAGTAAGTGGTACTATTCTCAATAGTGAAGGATTCTATTCCAGGATAGAAAAAGACGCTACCCATTCTCTTAAAGGTGCTTTGTTTTTTAGCATGTCCTTTATCTACAATGTTCTTAATTACTTACTTTAAGAGCACTGGAATTTGAGATTCAATTTTTTCATTCATATCAACTATGTTTAAACTCTTTTTTAGTTCCGAAAAATATTGAACCTTGCCCCAAATGTTTATATCTCCAATAACGTAAAATCGATTTTTTGCTCTGGTTAATGCAACGTTTAGAATATTAGGTTTTGAAGATGCCCAGTTAACCGCTCCTGCACTATTTGCATCTCCGCCAAGTAGCATTATAACAGTTTTTTCTTCTTTTCCTTGAAAAGCATGTACTGTGCCGACATTGTTTTTCTTCCAATAAAATATTTCTCTTTTGCTAGGAAGTTCTGCTCCGACCCCTAAGTCGTCAAAGTAAGAAAAAAGCCGCTCTTTTGTAAGTTTCTCTTTGAGTTTTGTGCGAATATTTCTAAAAGGACTAATTATAAAAAGCCTAGGAAGCTTTCTTTCAGAAATGATATGTTTTTTGATTAACTCAAAGCAAACCTTACTTTGATTCTCTACCCAATGTTTTGAAGAACAGCTACCTTCAATATGAAACCATGTACTAATAGTAGATGAACTGCCAGCTTGAGAAGTTGAATGATTTGGCATATGAATCATAAAATTTTCATATGCAATTTTATTTGAAATGCTAAACATTGGATCTAAGCATCTTCTATGAATTCTTAAGGGAGAAGAAATCCAAGTTTTATAATCAAGATTTTTTGAAATGTATGTTCCAAATTGACTTTGTTTATCAGCTAAGGTTTGAACAGAATGATTTACAGGTGACCAAAGAATTCCCGTAGCTTGAGAGCTACAAGTTTTATCTGCGATATATTTTACTAATTTTTTTGGTAAATTAAAAATGGGTTCTATTTGTTGTGGGTCACCAATAATTAAAGCTTTTTTAGCTCTCCAGAGAGCTCCCACTCCAGCTTGAGGAAGTGCTTGTCCTGCTTCATCTATTAGCAAATTTCCGATTGATTGAGGGCCAAGACTAGAAAAAAGTCGCTCAATAGATGCGAAGGTAGTTGATACGACCGGCACTATCATAAAAAATAACTGCCATAATGCTAAATCTGCTTTTGTGTTAGAATCTCTTGTACCAGCAATTAATTTACTTATTGCAATAAGAGCTTTTGCAATTCTTTGATCGCTATAAATACTCTTTAACCAAGCTTCATGTAGTTTTAAAGCTGAGACAAAAAGTTCGCCTCTCAAATTATTTAATTCATTAGAGTGCCAGTTACACTTTACCTGAAATTCACTTGTGTTAATGCCATTTGAGTTTACTTCAGGAATATTTTGTTTATTTAATATTTTTGAAATTTTTTTATGTTTTTTTAAAAAATCAACACGTTTTTGTTTATAATCTTCTAAGCTTAAATTTGTGATGGAGTGTTTTCTAAGATACTCAAAAATAGTTAAAACTGAATCTCCATATTTTTCTTTTATTTCTTTTCGCCTTTCTTCGGGTTTAATAAAGAAAAAACCATTTCTAAATTTTTGACGGTTTTTTCTGTTTCCTAGTACAGCTGCTATTGTTCCCCAAGAGTTAGAATTAAAGTTGTTTATGCATAGTGATTCAGCAACTGGTTTAAAGTATGAACATTTTTTTTGAAAATTCTTTCCTAAAGCTTCCACAAGTGGCAATTCTTTAGAAATGTTTTCTACTGCTAAATTATTTGAAGATGCAACTACAATTTCATATGATTGTAGTTTTGTATCTAGTACAGGAACTTGCGTTCCATCAGATAAAAGTATCCAATTAGAAATAGCTTTAAATGGATCTTTAAAGCTAGTAAGGTTTAAGGCGCGTTTGCAAACTACATTCGCTATGATTTCTTTTAGCATTGTAGTTTTCCCAGTTCCGGGAGGGCCATTTACTGAAATGAGAGAAGAGGCGCTATTAAAATAATTATTAATACCAAGCTGTTGCATTAAGCTCATGTGATGATCTTCTTCTGCAGGCCAAGTTCCAATTGGGCTCAGTTTGGCTTGAGTTTTGTTAAGTATTTCGTTTTTTGAACTCTCGTTGGAAACATCAATTTTTTCTAATTGCTCAATTTCTGATAAATCTAAATATTTAAAAAGAGGTGAATCAGATTTTAAGCTATTAGCATCATCAATCATTATTTCTAAATCTCTTAAGTAAAAACTATTTAGTATGTCAATTTTTGGTCTCTTAAAATCGCTTTCTTTAGATTCTAGTTCTTCTTTCTTTTTCTTTTTTGGAATTTCGTAAATTACAATTGAACCCAAAAAAGAATAATTTTCTGGTTTCCAATTAGCTAAATTAGCAAGTTTTTTGTTGTAAAATTTAAGATCTTCCGCAGTTAATGGAACAGTTCCATGTTTTTCAAAACGCTCTAAGAAAAAGTTTGCAAATCTTAAGCTATAGAAATCAAATTTATCAACGCTTAGTTTATCTAAAGAGTCACTTTTTATCGCATCTAGTGCCAAAGGAAGAGTAGATAGTTGAAAATGATTTATAATGTTTCCAAACCTATCTAAGCTAATTCTTGCAAAACAAGTATTTAGTTCAAGTGATTGAGCATCATTCCAATCTGCTATAAACTCAAGTTTTGTACTTTTTTCGACAGAATTTTTAATTTCTAACATTGGAAAAGCGCCCAAATAGACATGATATGCATATGCCTTATTAGGATCGCAGTTAAGTGCCGTAAGAATTTCAAAATTATGCCAAGGGAGTTTGGTATTGCTACAATCTAATTCTAAATTATATGTATGTTCGTTGAATTCTAAGACTTTGTTAAGGTTAAAAGGGTGAAAGTTCTCTAAAGCGTGCCAGTATTTTAGAATTTCTTTGGCTTTGTTTGGGATTGGGTTTACTTGAGTCATTTGATTTTTAAATTATTTTTCCTTCCCATAATTTTTTCAGAAAGATTTCATATGCTAGAACTGTAATGTTATCTTCTGTTTTTATTATTCAATTCTTGTATGTTTTAAAGCTTTTAGCTAAAAAATTCTTCTCCCTTGTTAAAAAACTCTATAATATTATCCTGATTAATTGCTATAGGTTTAACATCAGGATATTTTTTTAGAAACTTTCCAAGGCTGGAGCTCTTTTTTCTGAGACCTGATTTAACTTCAATTCCAAATGTTTTTTGTTTATTTTCGTATACAAAATCAAGTTCGTAATCACCTTCTCGCCAGTAACTTAGTTTTCCTCTTAAAGTGGCTAATTTTGCACCAACTGATGCTTCAAAAATATGACCATACATTTCTAAGTTTGGGAAACTATCTAAACCAAGAAAGGCATTAGATAAAGCGGGACACAAAGGTATAATTTTAGGGCTTGATGCTTTTTGTCTTAGAGTGTTTTTTGAATATTTTTGCAATTGTTTGATTAGGAAAGCTCCTTCAAATAGGTTTAAATAATGAGCAATAGTTGTAACATTTCCTTTATCTTGAAGTTGTCCAAGAATTTTTTGCAATGATATTTCTTGCGCTGGATTTTTCAAAACTAATTCTAATGTTTGTCTAAAAAGAGCAGGTTTATTTATTCTTCTAATTCCTTGTATATCTCTTGTAATTACCGGGTCGATTATCGATAGCTGAAGAAAATCTTGCCAGCGATCTAAGTCTTTAATGTACTTGTACGATTCTGGATAACCTCCAAAAAGCAAATATTTTTCTAAGTCAAGTTTGGCAAACTCTAGAGTTTCAACAAAATCCCAGTGATAAACTTTAGTAAGCTCAAAGCGTCCTGCTAAGCTTTCACTAAGTCCTTCTTGAATTGACATGCTTGCTGAGCCTAATAGTACAACTCTTAGATCTTTTTTCCCTCGTATTTTATCAAAAAGAAACTTAACTGCTTCACTCCAATTTGGAATTTTTTGAATTTCATCAAGAATTAATAGCGAAGGTGCCTTTGTATTATTTTCAGCTCTTTTCCAGTGTTCAAGAATCCAGTCTTCATTTGGTGGACTTACTAAATCAGCAGTTTCGTATATTTTAGAACCTTCCCACTCCTCATAAACCTGTTTTACTCCATAAGTTTTCCCAACTTGACGAGGGCCAAGTACTACCTGGATAAGGGGATATTCTTCAGAAAGACGTTTTTTTAGAATTTTCGTGAAATTTCTAATCATATTAGTTGCTTATAGTGATTATTTACTTTTGCTAAGCTACTTTAGTAAATTTGCTAAGCTAGCTTAGTAAAATTATAATTGTTTTTGTGTGTATTAGTCAAGCAGATTAATTTTTGTTTAAGAAAATTGTAAGCTTTATATTCTTAACTAAGATTTTTATGGAGCTAAGTAAATGAGAGATCAAGCAAAAGTCTTGTCAGATAACATAAGTTTTTCGTTATAACTATCTCCAGGAGGAGCAACAAGAGTCAACAAAAGATTAGAATTTATCTACAAAACTAACTTCATAGTCTTTAAATGAGTTTTGAAAAACTTGTTCAAGTTTTCTTTCTTGATCAATTGCAAACAATAAAGGCTCTCCACACTCTTTACTCCACCAGAACTTATTAACTAATCTTTGAGCAATTATATTTTTGTTCGTACGGATACAGATTACTTCTTGTACAGTCTTAGGAAAAGCTTTTTTAACTCGTCTAACTCTTCCACTATCAGAATCAACAAATTGCCATTTGATAAAAATAACATCGTTAACTTTAAGCAGTGAAGTAATTTCATCAAGAATATTCTCTCTTTTATTTAGAGTAGTAACATCTGTATCGTTTTTTGCAATATTTTCAACACTGATTAAAGAAAAGGCACTACTTTTATTTTTAAAGCCATATTTTTTAATAACACTTGAATCATTAGTTATTTTACGAATAAAAGTTTCTTTGCCACTAGCAGAAGTGCCTACAACCCAAATTATTTTTTTCATGTCCTATTTATATAGCAAAAAAAATTAATTTAAACTAGTTAATTAGGTTTGACTAAGAATAACATCAAGCGTAAATTCTATGTAGTCATGCATCAAACAATTGAAGATTTTCAGCCAACGCAAAATGAATTACGTGCTCAAGAATTTGTCAATTTACAAAAATCCTTTTCAGCTCAAAGATTTGATCAAGAAGCTTTGTTGATACATGACAAAATAGTTAACCTACTAGCTCAACCTCAGGTTTGGCAAGGCTTTGAAACAGAGCTTAGTCCAGAAGTGTTTCTTTGTGCGTTAATATCTAACGTAAGCAAAAGAGAAATTCTTTTTTGGGACAACTATAGTTGTTAAATTATATTTCCTCGCCATAACCTCTTTAGAAAGATTTGGTAAGGCAGAACTGTAATATTATCTTCTGTTTTTCTTATTCGATCGCCAGTATATATCAAATAAAACTCTTCAATAATATTTTCTTCTTTTAATGCTTTTAAACCTTTAAAATGTTTTGAAGAAGGATTGTTTGTTGACTTAACTTCAATCGCAACTTTTTCGCCTATAAGTAAGTCAACTTCAAATTGAGATGTTGAGCGCCAATAATTTAATTCAAGTCTTTTTCTCTCATATGCTAAATATGCTCGTATTTCTAAAATTATAAAATGTTCTAGTGCATCTCCAAATTGTTTGCTTTTTAATTTTATTTTTCCAACCTGAGCAAGATATCTAGTAACTCCAAGATCAAATAAATAATGCTTTGCTCTAGAAACGGATTTTCTTTTTTTTGTTTTAGTAAATCCAGATATACGAAAACCAATTAGTGTATCTTCAAGAATTTGTAGATAATTTTTTAAGGTACTTGGTGAAATTTGTAAGTCAGATGCAAAAGATTCATAGTTCATTTCTTGACCATTAGATATTGCAAGAGCATCTAAAAATTCTACAAATGCTGAAATATTTCTTGTTACAGCTTCTGCTTTGATTTCTTCACGTAAATAAGTATCAACATAAGCGCCAAGATCTTCTTCAGGCTCATCACTATCGTATATCTCCGGTAAGCCACCGTTATTAAGCATCTTTAATAGATTAAAATCTTCAATCTCTTTTGAAACTAAAGGAAATAAACTTGCTTCTCTAGCTCTTCCTCCTAACAAGTTTGCAGCACCATGTTTTAATTTTCTTGCGCTTGAGCCAGTTAGTAAAAAAGTAATTTTTCTTTTTTGAATAAGACGATGTACTTCATCAAGAATTTCAGGCAGTTTTTGTACTTCATCTATCACTACCAGTTGCTTGTCATTGGTAATTATTTCAGAAAGTGCACTTGGGTTTCTAACTAAGGTAGAAAAAGTTTTACTCTCTAGTAGGTCAATTACAAGAGCATCTTTTAGTGTATAATCTATAAGGGTAGTTTTTCCTGTCGCACGTGGGCCAAATAGAAAAAAAGATTTTTTTTCTAGTAATTTAGGTAGGTTAAGAGTTCTTTTGTACATGACAAATAATATTAACTATGTTGATTTTCATGAATAATAACATATTGAGTGTGGTTTTGCAATGTAAAGTTATTTAGTTTTAACTTAAATAATTCTTATTCTTTCTTCAAAAACTTTCCAAGCCTAGAAGTCTCTGTTTTCTGCGATCTGACTTAAATTCAATTCCAAATGTCTTTTGTTTGTATTTGTATTCATAATTGAGTTTGTAATCACCTTCCAACTATCCATTCCTAAGACAAAATGATACCGTAAAACCTAACGACAATGACTCCTGAAATCGCAATTCTATTACTCTTAATCGCCATCATGATTTTTCTGTTCCTAACAGAAAAACTACCAATAGATGTAACCGCAGTATTAGCTCTCTCTGCTCTAATCCTTTTAGGTTACTTAACCCCAAAAGAAGCCTTCACAGGTTTTTCATCTCCGGCCGTAATAATCCTAATTTGCATGTCATTCATAGGAGCGGCTTTAAGTTCTTCAGGAGTGACTGATTCTTTAGCAAGATATTTAGGAAAATTTGTAGGTAAATCTGAAATTAAAGCAGTTTTAGTTCTCTCATTTGTATCTGCTTTTTTATCTGCATTTATGAATAACGTTGCAGCGGTTTCAGTGATGCTTCCAGCAGCTGCAAGTCTTGCATTTCAAGCAGAAGTCTCACCTTCAAGACTAATGATTCCTGTTTCTTTTGCTGCAATTCTTGGAGGAATGACTACTCTTATTGGTACTACTCCAAATATTATAGCTGCAGATTTAATATCTCAAAGTAGTTCAAGTGAAATTGGCTTTGTAGATTTCGCATGGGTTGGTATTCCAATTGCACTAGCTGGAATTTTTTTTATTGTTTTTATTGCGAGGTTATTTCTCCCAAAAAAAGACTTTATCGGAAATGTAAAGAAAAAAGCATCAAAGCTTGCTTCGGTCTATAAGCTTTTCGAGAGACTTTTTATTTTAGAAATTCCAGAAAAATCTAGTCTTTCTGGAATGTCGCTTGGGGAAGTCAAACTTGGAAGTGTTTTAGGTTTAAATGTTATTGCAGTTCGGAGAAAAGAAAAAAAAATTCTAAATCCAAACTCTGAATTTGTTTTAGCGAGTAAAGACGAATTAATAGTTCAAGGCAGGCTAAATAAATTTAAATCCTTACTTAGTTTTTCTAAGCTTAAAATAGAAAATGAAAAAAAATGGAAACAAGAAGATAAGGTTCTACTGACTGCAGAAATTCAAGTTTTAAATGAAAATTTTATTGGTAAAAACATAACTGAGCTGAATTTCTCAAACACTTTTGGTTTAGTTGTGGTTGGAATAAAGCGAGCAGAAGAGTTTATTGTTAAAGAAATTGCGCGAACTTCTTTAAGCTTGGATGATAGGCTTTTAGTAATAGGAAAGAGTGAAGCTTTTCAGGAAATAAAAAGAGATGGAAAATTTAAAATTCTAACTGAGATTAAAAATTTTAGTGAATTGGAAGACGATCATTTATTTTGGTTAAGCCCTGAAAATGATAGCGAATTAATTGCCACTCCTTTAAAAGAAAGCCGTTTATCCGAATATCTTGGGGCTCGTGTTATAGGGGTTCTTCGTAATCATCGGTTCGTTTTTGACTTAAAAGGAGAAACTGAAGTTATGCAAAATGATGCGCTCCTTGTTTGTTGTCAAAAAGAACTAGCGTCGTCACTTTCAAAGCTTAAAGACTTAATTCTAAAATCAGATTCTGCTGAATCTAAATTTAAGGAAGAGGATTTAAAGATTGAAGAAGCAGTTATTGCGCCACGTTCTAGTTTTATTGGAAAAACGTTAATTGAAGCAAATTTTAGAGAAAAATTTGATTTACAGGTCCTTGCTATCTGGAGAGAAGGAAAGCCCTTAAGGAGTGAGCTTGCAACGCGTGAACTAAAATTAGGGGATGCTTTGCTGCTACATGGTGCATCCAGTTCTTACTCCATTCTTAATGAAGAAGAAGGGGTGTTGCTTTTAACTGATAACTGGAAAGAAGATCTTAAAGGCGCAAACGTGCAGCCTAGATATAAGAGATGGGTGGCTATTTTTTCACTTATTCTCATGGTTTTGCTTTCTGTTTTTGAAGTTGCGCCTGTTCATATTGCAGCGTTCTTTGGAGCAGTTTTTGCTGTTTCATTTGGTGCTCTTAGGATGGATGATGCATATAAGAAAATTTCTTGGAGAATTATTGTTTTAATTGCTTGCTTAATGCCCTTAGGTATTGCAGTTACAAACTCTGGAACTGCGAGTTTTATATCAGATTTTCTTTTGTATGAATTAGGCAATTATGGCCCGAAAGTTGTTTTAATAGCGCTATGTCTAGTTTCAAGTCTTATTAGCCAATCACTCGATGCTTCAATTGCTATTGTTTTGTTAGCGCCAGTTGCTATTGAAACCTCAAATAAGTTAGGCCTTTCGCCTGTTAATTTTATGCTTGCGATGAGTATAGCTTCTTCGATTGCTTTTCTTACTCCTTTTAGTCACAAAGCAAGTCTTTTAGTGATGGGACCTGGTGGATATAGAGGGAGAGATTACTTTCGTTCTGGTGTCGGACTTTCGGTGATGTGCTTTATCTTACTATATTTCTTAATTATTTACTTTTATCCACTTTAAGCAAGTTCGGCTTTACCTCCTAGAGAGCTCTCGGAACCAAAGTTAAAGACCTGTGTAGCTTTAAATCTTTTAAAGTAAGTTCTTTAGAAAACCATGATATTTTTGATATTTTAAATAACTTAATCTTATAAAATTACGACAGGGGCCTTGACATTAATGAATATAAATATACAATGTTCGGCCACGCACTAAATCTATAGCTGGTCTATATTTTTGTGCCTAAATCGGTTGAAAATACTGATTTATTACATTTTGGTTATGGGTAGAAGTTTAGACTATATTATGTCGTACTCGACAGAAATTGAGAAAAGAATGTTGAAACAGACAAACTCTATTTAAGTTTTTTATTAAACTTAAAGACTACTAAGTGATACAAATTTCTTCATTTAGAAGTAGCAAATTTGAAAGCGAAGCTTTCACCGCGCCATAGCTTTTAGCGACGGCGGGTCGAAGGCTTAGTTTTTTACAGAATTTTAATTTGAGAGTTTGATTCTGGCTCAGAATGAACGCTAGCGGCGTGCCTAAGGCATGCAAGTCGAACGAGAAAATTTTCTTCGGAGAATGAGTAGAGTGGCGCACGGGTGAGTAAGACTTAGGTAATGTACCCTTTCGCTGGGGATAACTGAAGGAAACTTCAGCTAATACCGAATGCACCTTTTTATCTGCGGATAGATAGGAAAAGCTTTCGAGCGCGAAAGGATCGGCCTGAGCCCCATTAGCTTGTTGGTAGGGTCAAAGCCTACCAAGGCGACGATGGGTAGCTGGTCTGAGAGGATGATCAGCCACACTGGTACTGGAACACGGACCAGACTCCTACGGGAGGCAGCAGCTAGGAATATTGCGCAATGGGGGAAACCCTGACGCAGCAACGCCGCGTGAGTGAGGAAGGTTTTCGGATCGTAAAACTCTTTTATAGGGGAAGAAAAAAATGACGTTACCCTATGAATAAGCACCGGCTAACTCCGTGCCAGCAGCCGCGGTAATACGGAGGGTGCAAGCGTTATTCGGAATCATTGGGCGTAAAGAGAGCGTAGGCGGTTTGGTTAGTCTGATGTGAAAGCCCACGACTCAATCGTGGAAGTGCATTGGATACTGCCAGACTAGAATGCAGGAGGGGAGAACGGAATTCCTGGTGTAGAGGTGAAATTCGTAGATATCAGGAGGAACAACGGAAGCGAAGGCGGTTCTCTGGACTGTTATTGACGCTGAGGCTCGAAAGCGTGGGGAGCGAACGGGATTAGATACCCCGGTAGTCCACGCCGTAAACGATGGACACTAGGTGTCGGAGGCTCTTGTCCTTCCGGTGCCGTAGTTAACGCGTTAAGTGTCCCGCCTGTGGAGTACGGTCGCAAGGCTAAAACATAAAGAAATTGACGGGGGCCCGCACAAGCGGTGGAGGATGTGGTTTAATTCGAGGCAACGCGAAGAACCTTACCTGGATTTGACATCCCGGGCTATCCTATGAAAGTAGGAGTTCCCTTTTGGGACCCGGTGACAGGTGCTGCATGGCTGTCGTCAGCTCGTGTCGTGAGATGTTGGGTTAAGTCCCGCAACGAGCGCAACCCCTGCCATTAGTTGCCAGCATTAAGTTGGGCACTCTAATGGGACCGCTAGCCGATAAGGCAGAGGAAGGTGGGGATGACGTCAAGTCCGCATGGTCCTTATATTCAGGGCTACACACGTCCTACAATGGTCAGTACAAAGCGTCGCGAGACTGTGAAGTCAAGCTAATCGCATAAAACTGATCTCAGTTCGGATTGGAGTCTGCAACTCGACTCCATGAAGTTGGAATCGCTAGTAATCGTGGATCAGAATGCCACGGTGAATACGTTCCCGGGCCTTGTACACACCGCCCGTCACACCATGGGAGTGGGCTGCAAAAGAAGTGGGTAGA
>CALJRW010000024.1 GCA_937976335.1 uncultured bacterium
TTCTAAAACAATGCCTACCAGTCGAGCAGGATATTTTTTTACAGGAAAATTATTAGAAGATAACGAACGCAATCTTCACCCAGAGTTAATTGCACTTGGAATTGATAAGAGAACTTGGACGCTTACAGATGATAGATTACAATGCTCCTTGCAAGAATTAGCATCTGAGCTTTACAAAAATTTAAATTTTCTAAGATATGCAAATGCGTTTTCAGCATCTTGAAACGTAAAAATTTTATCAACATGAGGTTTTATTGTGTGTTCAACTATAAACTCTTGTGTTGAAATTAAATCTTCCCTTGATCCAACATAAACACTAAATAGGGAAGCATTTTTATACAACAAACTATTTGGATCAAAGTTTGTAGTTACACTTTCTAAACAACCAATAAAAGCAATTTTTCCTTCTGGTGCCAAAGCACTTAAAGACTTGCGTATATTACTACCTCCTAGAGTTTCAGCAATTAAATCTACTCCCACTCTATTAGAAATATTAAGCACCTCTTTATCCCAATCAGGAGTTTTTTGAGTATTGATTAAGTAATTTGCTCCGTAGCCATTAGCAATTTTGAGCTTTTCTTCGCTTCTAGAGGTAACGAAAATTTGAGCACCTAATGCTTTAGCGATTTGAATTCCAAAAATTGACACTCCACCAGTTCCTAAAAATAAAACTGAGGTACCTTTGGAAATTTGACCTTTTTTTTGAATTGCAACCCAAGCGGTTACAGCAGCGCAAGGTAAACAAACAGCTTCCTCAAACGTTAATTCATCTGCTATTTGTACTATCCCTTTTTCATTTAACACTACATAACGACTTAAAAAACCTACTTGCTCTCCAAGCGCAGATGCAATGTAAGATTCTTTAAATTTTTCTGAAACCCAGTCCTGAAAGAATGTTCCCATTACTCGATCGCCAACTTTAAATTGAGAAACTAACTTTCCAATTGATACAATCTCACCAACTCCATCAGAAGTAGGTATAATTTCTAAGTGATTAACAGGAGAAGGTTCTTCATCATAAATTAAAATATCTCTATAGTTTAAAGCAGCATATTTTACTTTTATTAAAACCTCATTGAGTCTTAGTGCAGAAATTTTTTTAGTCCTTATAACTAGTTCTCTTTTTTGATTTTCTTTCTTTAATGAGTAATAAATATTTTCCATTTTTAATACTAAATAAAACCTAAATTACTTAGTAACAAACTCAATTTTCATTTTATCAGGCCCACAAAAATAAAAACCATAAAAATCGCCATATTCAGGGATAGCTCTAGGATTGTTGACTTCCCAACCCTGTGTTGTACAAAACTCATATGCTTTATCAACTTCTTCCCTACTATCACACTTAAATGCAAAATGATTAAGGGGTCTGTTTGAGATGGCAAGATTATTTTCGGCCGGCTCTATCCATAAAGTAAGTCCATTTTCGGATTGGAATCCGAGTGAGGGTTCATGCAAATATTCTTCTCTCGCGATCCAATTATTATGTTGAAAGAGAACTCTATAAAAATCAGCTGCTTCTCCAAAACTAGATACATTTAACACGATGTGATCTAAAGATAATTGTTTTTTTACTTCCATTGATAATTTACTCCATAAGTTTGATTCAAATATTAAATAAAATTAGATTATATTGCAATATAATCTAAAAATGTTTATATTATTGATAATTAATATGAATAAAATTAGATTCTCTCAAACGCAGCTTGATATATTAGCAACCGCAGAATGGAATGCCGAAACCAGTTTAGCTGAAATTGCGAAGCTCGCTAAAACAAAAATTCATATTGTTAACTATAATTTAAAAAATATGGAAGAATCAGGGCTCATTGATTGGTCTCCACTAATTGATATGGCAAAACTAGGTTCGTATTACTTCGGTTTTTTCTTTTCAGTGATTGAAAGTTCAAAAAAAAGAGCTGAATTAATTGCGTATATCTCTACTCATAAAAATGTTGCTTGGTTTTCTGAATTAACTGGAGAATTTGATTTTGGAATTGCCATATTAGCTAGTTCTGCAAGTGAAGCAAGCAAATACTTTTCAGAAGTAATTTCTAACTATAATTTAATTAAGAAAGAAACAGCTATTCGTTTGGCTTTGTGGGATTTTCCTAGAAGATATTTTTCTAAGTTAAATATTAAACAAAACCCAATCAAGTTCGGAATGAGTTGTAAAAAAATAGAATTAAGTGAGCGTGAAATAGCAGTTCTTAAAAGTTTAAGATTGAAGCCATTTAAATCTTATAGAAAACTTGCGCAACAAATAAATATGTCGCCCAGCACATATGATAGTCAATTAAGGAAATTAAGAAAAAAAAATATCCTATTAAAAACTCATTATAATGTTGATTGCAGTATCTTAGGCTACGATAGCTATAAATTGTTAGTTAATGCCAAAATCCCTTTAGTAAATTTAGAGCAAGACATTATTAATTTTTCTAAAAAACACCCAAATGTTATTCATTTAGTGCAAGCTTTTGGTTCTTGGGATTATGAAATCAATATAGAAGTTAAAAATCAAAGTGAATTAAAGAATGTTATTGCAGATTTTCATCAAGAACTTTCTGGAAAAATTTTTTCATTAAGAACAGTTGGGATTGTTAAAATTCACGCACTTGAAAGAGCTTTGAATTAAGAATTAAGTATTAAAAAACGTCTTTAAACCGTTGTTAACAATCTTTGAAGAACCTCAACATACAAAACATGCTCAAAATATTTGGTTGCGGGGAGGGGATTTGAACCCCTGACCTCCGGGTTATGAGCCCGACGAGCTACCAGGCTGCTCTACCCCGCGTCATTTAGAGTGAGATTATAGTGCTTTATTGAGGGGAGAGTCAAGGTTCTGGAAGTTTAGCATTTTTGCGTTAATTTCGATTAATCTCTCCTTGAAATAGCTTTAATTAGAAAAAGAGAGGAATCGGGAGATAATTTACGTGCTTCTGTCAATGCGTTTAAAGCCATATTTCCAACTACTTCATAACTAGTTTTTGGAGAAGCTTGAAGATTGCTATAGGCTGCTAATTGAGCAGCTTGATAAACATCATCTACATCAGGACTTGATGGCTTGATGCCCATTCTAGTACTTGCCTTGATTGCTATAATTCTAGCAACTTTTGCAATTTGATTTTTTAATTCTTCACCATCAAGAGATATAAGTGAGGGGATTTTTTGACCTTTAAGCCAGGCGTGTTTTGTAACTCGCATTGCTTTTTTTCTTTTGTTAAGATGTCTATTGGCTTTTTTATTTTTTAAAAAAGCTCTTGCGTCCTCAACAGCTCTAGCAGGAGCACTAAAAATATGATTAGCTTGGCTAATAAGATCTTTATTAATAGCTAGTGAGTCTTCAGAGTCGCCAATTAACTCCTCTAAGATTTTTACATACTCATTTTGGGCTTGTAACACAGCATCCTTCTTAAGCCCAAAGTTAAATTTACAAATTCTTCGTATAACAGTAGCGACTATTCCAATATTACCAAAACTAGCATAAGACTCCTCTATTAAGAATTGTAGATCAGAAGAACTTAATCTATATGCACCTCTAAGAATCAGAGAATCAGAAATATTTATCTTTTTAAGTTCACTATAAAACCTATCAGAATAATCAACCAAAGTTCCTAAAATGACAGGATCATTCTCTATAGCTTTAAAACTAAATTTTTTATACTGAGCTAAAAACGCCATTTTTCTTAAAAAAGACTCTGGTAGTTCAATTCTCATCGAAGAAAAAGGATGATTTTCCTTAAGTAAATTTTCAATTTTTAAAACTTCACTAGTACGACGAGATATCCAACGTTCTTTTTCAAGATCTCTATCTTCTAGATCTCTAGTTACCTCAGCACGTTTGTGTATAGCTTCAATTACTTTTAACAATAAAAAATCATCTTCTAATAAACTAGGTTGCTGACGTTCACATATTGCAAGTAGCTTTGAAGAACGGACTAAGTCATCTCTAAGATATCGATACTCACGCGGCAACTTATATTGTCTCAACCTTTTTAGTACATTAGTAACATCAGTTTGCTCTAACAAAGGTTCACTTGTTTCCCAATCAATTTCAGAAATTAAAGCTTCTGCGTCATCATATGTTCCTAAAAAGCTTCTTACTTGAAATGCATAAGATTGAAATCTAAAATCAGCTCTATCTGAGATTATAGGCGAATACAACAAATCGTTATCGAAGCTAACTAAAGCATTTTCAACTCTATCTAGCCCATTTAGTTCCTGAGAACTCATATTTTCCTACTCACTCAATTTATTCTTATAATATTTATACTGAGTATCAGTTAACAAAAGTATCTTCCCTGCTTTTAAACTCCCTAATTTAAATGGCCCATGTGCAACTCTCTTTAAACGTACTACAGGATGACCAAGCTCTTTCATCATTCTTCTTATAACTCTTTTTCGCCCAACTTTTATTGAAAGCCTAATTTTAGTATTTGATTCTAAATCTTGAACATCGTGAACCATTGCAGTGATTAAGCCATCTTCAAGCTTAATACCTTTTTTCATTCTGTCAATTTTTTTTTGGTAAACATGATATTTAACTACTACTTCATATTTTTTTTCTAGACCATGTTTAGGATGCATTAAAATATCCGCTAGCTCTCCATCATTTGTCATCAGCATAAGCCCTGAGGAGTTATAATCAAGTCGTCCTACTGGAAAGTAGCTTTTGTATTTAGGGCTCAAATAATCCATAACTGTTTTTCTATTTTGTGGATCGCTCTTGGTTGAAATAACACCCACCGGCTTATGAAAAAGCAGTAAGCCTTTATGCTCGCTAATAACTTTTTTTCGCCCAACATAAACCTGGTCTTTTTTGGGATTAACTTTAGTACCAAGTTCAGTAATAACTTTACCATTAACTTTGACTTTTCCTTCTAAGATTAGCTCCTCTGATTTTCTACGTGATGCAACACCAGCGCCAGCGAGAAATTTTTGTAGCCTAACCGAACCTAGGCTATCTGATTTAGGCTGCTTGGTTTTCAAAACTCATCTCAGCTGACTCAGTAGCCTCTTCTACCGCTTCTTCATTAATTTCATCAGGTATTTCATACGAGCCTTGAGTATTATTCTCAAGATTAGAGAAAATTTGTCCCGGCTCACCTGGATCTTCTTCAAGTTGTTTTACATCTTTAAGGGCAGGAAGCTCTTTTAAAGATTCAAGGCCAAAAACTTTCATAAATTGCTCTGTTGTTCCATAAAGAGCAGGCTGACCAACAGTCGCTTGATATCCGATTATTTTTATTAATCCTCTTTCAACTAATGTTTTTAAAGTAGGCGTTGCATCAACGCCTCTAATTTTCTCAATATCAGATTTAACAACAGGCTGTCTGTAAGCTATCACTGCAAGTGTTTCCAATGCCGCAGGACTTAATCTCCTAGGACGGCTTGATTTAAGCTTAGAAACCCACTGAGCAAAGCCTTCTTTTGTTCTAAACTGATATTTTGAACCAATTTTTACTAACTCAATTCCAAAAGAAGATTCTTCAAACTTTGCCATTAACTGTTCTAGTAAAACATTTAGCTCTTCACTCTTAATTCCAGTAGTTTCTGAAATCCTATTTACTGGTAGTAAATCACCACTTGCAAAAATTAAAGCTTCAATAAGAGACAACTTTTCTTCATTAGAAAACTCACTTACAGTTAATATCTCTTCTGATTCGTTATTATTTTTTTCATTCATTTTATTATCCACTAGAAACCTCATCAAATTCTGAGGTGAAATTTAATACTTCAGCAATATCAACCATGGCTAAAGAAATATTAATCGAGTCAAATTCTTTTTCTTGCAAAACTTTAATAACTTGTCTTTTACACAACTCAAGGATTGAAATAAAAGTCGCAATAACAGAGCTTTTACTTATAACATCTGGAATTAACTTTTCAAAGTCAACAGATTCAAAATCTGAAGCTTTAATATAATCTACAATATGCCTCATTGTATCAACAACAGATACAGACTCTAAAGTTACAGTATATAAAGCATAGTTCTCAGGAGATTCTTCAAGTAATGCTCTAAACGCTTTTCCTAATAAAAAAGAATCATGATTTGCATAACCTACCTCAGGAGTTGGAAAGCTTCTAAGGCTTGAAGTTGTTTCAAATACATCAAAATCAAGCAGTTTTCTAGTAGCTAATTTTTTAGCACCTTCTTTAAAAACTGCAGCATCTTTTAGTCGTTTTAGAAGTTCATCATGAGGATCTAGAGTATCATCTTCAGGATTTTCAAACTCAATAGGCTCCCTAAGTAAGTATGCAGATTTAATTGCAAGTAGCGTTGCAGCAATAACTAAATACTCAGCTGCAATTTCTAAATCATATTTCTTCATCGTTTCAATACAATCAAGGTATTGAGTGCAGACAAGTGCCAAAGAAACTCGCTCTATTTCAAGCTCATTTTTCTTAACAAGATGAAGCAATAGATCCACTGGTCCGCTAAAAAAATCGGATTCTACTTCAAAAAAATGATTATAATCAGTATTCACAATACTTTAAGTTACTTTAAGTTAATATATTTGTCTATAGACTTGCTTACAAGCAATATAACATTGTTTTTAGGGCTTAAGCAATTTTAGGTTTTTTTTGTCTAACCACAGAAGCACAGAAGCACAGAAGCACAGAAACACAGAATAATTAAAATGCTAACTAAGAGCCTGCGTAGCATACATCACAACCGCCCCAGCCTGCGAAACGTTAAGTGATTCAATCCTTCCGCTCAATTCAATCTTAAGAAAAAAGTCAGATTTTTCTTTTACTAATTTACTGACACCTTTTCCTTCAGAACCAAGAACAATGACTGACTTTTGAGGGAAATCAAATTCAGCAAGGCTTTCACTTTTCTCATTATTGTCTGTTGTAATTATCCAAAAGTTTGCTTTTTTCAAAGCTTTTATTGTTTCTGACAAATTTTTAACAGAAACTATTTTTAATAACTCACTTGCTCCGACACTGACTTTGGTTACAGTAGGCGTTATACCTACGCCTTTAGAAGCCGCATAAAGCACTGCATCAAAGGAAAAACATTCTGCAGATCTAAGGATACTTCCAAAATTCTGAGGGTCTTCCACACCATCTAAAAGAAGAATTCTACAACGTTCTTTATCTGACAATTTGGCTAATAATTCTTTTAATTTTATAGAAGCTCTAGGCTTAACCAAAGCCATAACTCCTTGATGATTTTCACCATTACACAAATTAGAAATTTGTTCTTTTGAGCTAACTTTCAGAGGAATTTTGGCCTCCTTAGCTAACTGATAAATTTCAGCTAAATTCTTACTATTTTCTATAATATGTAGTTGTTTTATGTTTTCAGGTTTATGTCGCAGAAGCTCTCTAACGGTTCGTCTTCCTACTATTATAGTTAAGTCACTCATAGTGATAATATCTCCTCGTACAATTTGATAAAGCTTTTTGCAATATTTTTAGGATTTAATTTTTGACCTATATCTTTAGAAACTTTTTCTAAATCTTCTTCGACTTCTAACAAATTAAATATGCCTTTTACTAAACTAACACAAGATGTCACATCGCAGGTAACTAATCCTGGGTCAGCTGAAGGAATAACTTCTAAAATTTGGAACTTATTCCCAAGGAGCACCGGACACTTTTGAGATAGCGCTTCATAAACTGGATATCCAAAACCTTCAGACTTAGAAGGAAAAACTAGTCCTGAAGCACCTTGATAAAGCTCTAAAAGTTTTTCATCACTTACATTAGTAAATATTTCACTAGAACTGCTAATCTCAAATTGTTCAATTAGACTATTAAGCTTATTACTTACATCGAATGAATTTGAAACAAGAACTAAGCATACTTCACTCTTTTCCTTAACTTTCTTAAAAGCCTCAAGTACTAAAGTAATGTTTTTCCTAGGATCTTTACTTGCAAAAGCTAGTAAATACTTGTTTTTAATAGAATTTACTAGCTTTTTTGAGTCAATATATTGTTCCCCAATCGGTAAAGGTAAAACTTCTATTCTTGTTTTAACACTTAACTTTCCCTTTAAATCTTTTTTAATTTGAGAGTTACTGCAGATTATTAAATCTACGTTTTTGAAAATATGTTTATATATTGTTTTATAAAAAAAGGACCTAAGCTTTATATAAAAGGAGGATCTATCTACTTCAGGAAAGATTTGTAAAAGATCGTGAACGGTTAGAACTCGCTTTTTTGAAGATTTTAATAAAGGCAAAAAGTTAGCTGTTCCGTGAATAAGATCGCAACTCTTAGTTTTGTAGAATAAATCAGTCAGAATTCCAAATCTTCTCAAACCAAATGAGTCAGAAATTATTTCAACATCAAGGTTCTCAGGTGAGCTCGGAAGATTTTCGGAAGAAAAGGCTAAAATACGGCTATAGAATTTATTATCTCGCTCTAAAAGGCTTGCTATAGCTTTACTCAAGCTCACGCTATATCGCCAGAGACCAGAATGAGGGGTTTCATGACGACCAAGAAATAAGCCTAATTTGTATCTAGCGGTATCTGCTGTCATATCATATTATGTATAGTACTGATATATCTCAGTAAATACGGTTAAGTCACTTAAAGTACGTAATCATATTTTTAATTTATATTACAGGTTGGTTTTACACTATGTCAGAAGCACAAAGCAAAAATTCAAATTTAGCCCTTGATACTCAATTAACATCCAAAACAGCACAAATTGTAGTTACTTGCCCCTCATGTTCTACAAAATTTTCTATTTTAAAAGAGATAGTTGAAAACTTAAGTTCGCCAAGATTTCATTGCGCACGTTGCGAAAATATCTTTACTGTAAGTGAGCTGACTGAAGAAATAAATTTAACAAAGCGAGAGCATGTTTTTAAAAGCCTTCCTGAAAAAGAAGAAGTAGTTGTTCCTAAAAGACCCCTTCCAACAATTGAAGAGCCTCAACAAATTATAGAAAAAGAAACACAACACAAAACATATGAAATCCCAACTGGATTTGTAGAAAGCGTGAATGTAACAGCTCCAAGAGAAATTTTTGGTGAAGAAGAAGAAATAAAAACTAAAAAATCAAAAAATAATTCTTGGGGTAAAAAGAAAACTAATCAACTTGCTTTTGATTTTGAAAATCAAAAAATCAAAACTTCTCAAACAAAGATTACTAGAATAGCTCCTAAAACCCTTGTCAGTAAAAGTAATAATGTAAATTCTAGTAATTTTAGTACAACCTCTAATCAAAAACTTGCTCCAAACCCACTTGAATATGATGAAGATTTTTCTTTCACTGACAGTTTAAAGATAAACATTAGTAAATTATTTAATTTTAAATTACCAAAAATTAAGTGGCACAATTCTCTAAATACGTCCTGGTTCCTAAACAATTCCTGGAAAGACTTTCTGTATATTGCTTCACCACTACTGATTTTTCTATCTTTTTTATTCTGTTTAAGTTTAATTTTTACAAACTTTCCTAATTCTGCAAAAACTTTTACAAAACTCTTAGCTGGAAGCTCAACTGAAGTAGCGCCTGTTGGGGTTTACATAAATAACTTAAGGCATCAAAAGATTATCTTAGACAGTGGCGACGAAGCTCATTTAATTTCAGGAAAAATAATTAATAGCTCAGATCAAAAACTTAAAGGCTTAAAAATTCAAGGTTTAGGCTTAAGCTCAACTGGGACTCCCGTACTTTCTGCAATAGTTCCTTTTCAAGGAACCCTTGCCAAAGCAAAAACTAAATCATTAACTCCAAAAATGATTAACGAAATTCAAAGAAACTCTAAATCAGTTTCTGTTAGTCCTGGTGGAAAAGAAGATTTTACAATTGCACTTGTTAAAAACTCTAATTATTTAACTGGAAGTAATACTAAAGATGTTTCTTATTACTCGGCTAGAGTTTATTCAGTCTTAAACTAAGCCTAGTGATTTACTTTTTAGATTCTTCTTCGTTCTTCTCCGACTTCTCTCCTTCGGGAGTAACATCTATAGTACCATCTTCATTATAAGCTGTTTTAAAATTTGAGATAGCTTTTCCTAAACCTTTACCGAGTTCTGGTAATCTTTTAGTACCAAAAAGAAGCACAACTACTAACGCTAAAATTCCAAGTTCAAATGGTCCGAGTCCAAACATAATTTTTTACCTATATAAAACAATAACTTCCCTACGTTATAAGAGTATATCAGAAATTTAAAGCTCAAAACCTGAATAATAGTTAAGAGAGTATATCTCAAGTTATTACAACAAGTTACAAGATTACCGCAAGTAATCAAAAAAAGTTAAGATAGAAAAGTGACTTACGACGATAAAAATGAAAAGTTTTATTTACTACCCTGCTTAGTATTTTCACTACTTATTCACTCCGTAATTTTTTACTTTTTATTTTTCTCTCTTGGAGCTAAACCTCAAAAAACCGTAGAGCCAAGAGTTGTTACAGTTTTTTTTGAACCTCCACCAAATTTTAAAAAAATAGCAAAAGAATTAAATACGCAATCTGAGAATCAGATTGTTACCCCTCCTGAAAACAAAGAAGGAACTCCTAAAATAGCAACTAAATTTAAAAGTGATAAAAATTTTCAAACAGAAAAAGAACAGATTAAAAGAGGAGATGGCCTTGATTATGGTAAAGTTCTAGGCGAAACTTCTAAAGCTCCAAAAGAACCATCTAAAAAATTTAAAAAACCAGCAAAAAAAAATTCAGAATCAGAAAAAATAGCTACTAAAAAAACAGACTCTTCAAAACAAAAGTTAAATTTAAAATTAAACTCTAGTAATAAACTCTTAGAGAAAATTTCAAAAGATGCACTAAAGGAACCTCAAGATAAGAAGTTAAGCATAAATATACAGCCATTCTCTAGAGCTGAAGGACAAGGCGCTAAGTTCTTAGGTTTTTCAGGAAGCTCAGATTTCTTACCTAATGTAAAAGATGGAGACGTAACTTTTCTTAACGCAAAAGCTGATAAATTTGCAGTATTTGTAAGAAGAGTTGCAGTACGAGTATTTAACCAAATAAAACAAGATGGTTGGAGAAATTTAAGTAGAGGAGATATTAAATCAATAAGTCAGTACTGTTTTATTGAAGCAGTGTTAGATAAATCTGGAAATTTAGAAGATTTATTTTTAAAAAAAGGTTCAGGAAGTCCTAGGTTTGATAATATGTTAAAAACTGCAGTTAGAAAATCAGTAAAAGACCCCCATCCAATTCCATCTGCCGTTGCTGAAGATGGAAAATACCACTTTATTTTTAAAGCCCGTAGTTGGAGTATGCTTGGAGGAACTCGAGAAGGTGGGTTTTCTGAGAGGAGATGGTTGGTGCTTGGGACTGGGTTGTTGTAATCCAAGGCTAGAAACTCTACATGTCTAGACCTTATGTTTGAATGAAATTAAGTATAATTTTTTCGAAGTGATGCAGTGTTCTTGAGATGTAGAGTTTTTAGGGATTTGGTATACAACAAATTAGTCGCCAGACACTGACATAGCTTCAATACTTGCCTCGCTTTCATCTATCTTGCTATCTATATCTTTAACCTTACTAAAAGCTAACTGAGTAACTAAATCTGCTACTTTAGAATTATCGGTAAATCTCTTAAATTTTGAAACATCAAATTCACCTAAAATAGGTTTATCCTTGTCATCAAACTTTACTTTTTTTACATATATAAAATCATGTCCTTTTTTATGTCTTTTTAATTCTTCATCACCCCTAGCAATCAATACTCCAACAGGCTCTTTTGGCTTTCTAACAACAAAATAATGCACATCTGAACTATGAAGTTGCAGATCATTAAAAGTTTGTAGTCTCTCATCACTGGTTTGTTCTACGATTTTTCGTATATTTTCAAAAGAATGCACTTTATTACTTTCTTTTAATAGTTTAGCTAGTTCGCTTGAGCTAATAGGGATAGATACATCTTTTGCCTTCAGTAATTCTGGTGCCTGATCTTTGTTAAATTTAAGACGTTTCAAATTTTGTCTTATATAATCCTTAACTTCCTCCTCTGTAGCACCACAATCTTCATGAAATTTCATTCCATCCATATTTAGTTTCAAAGCGTTACAGCCAGGCATCCTTCCTTTAAAAGTACAGTTTGAAATATTTCCATGAATTTCGCTCTTCACAATATCTAAATCTACAAGCATATTAGAAGCATCTGGATTTTTGATCTGAATATCGTTTTTCCTTCCACTAATTTTTATTTCTTTTGAGCGACCAACAAATTCTACGGTGGAATTAACAAGATGAATGTCGCATATAAAACCATCTGCTACATCTTCAAATTGCATATTACAATTAGTTAAATCTCCGTATAACCTATATATTTTGCCATGAAGATACATTTTTTCGACAAGATCGTTCCCAGTATTTTTATTAAAGACATCTGAAAAACAATTATCCGTAGTTTCAGATAAACATCTTACAATTTCCATCAACTCATTAGGAAAAGGATTTTCAGGATTATCAAAATGAGCGTTAAGGGCATCTTCTATATCATTCTCTAACTCAAATTTAGCCGAACCTGTTTGATCTTTTAATTCATAGAAATAAGATCCATTTTCTTTAATAATATTTAATTCAAGATTGCTATCTTGCTTACTAACTCTTATTGAGGTTTCTCCAGCTATAATAGAGCTCACGTCACTAGTTTGATTTAATTCAATAGAAATATTATCTAAATTTTCTAACGCTACTGAATTAGCTATATTATTTTTAACCTCCTCTGTATTTGCCGAACCTATAGGTGTGACTTGAGTACTGCAGTGCTCTTCAGCTTCTAAAATTTTAAATTGAGTTTCTATCGTTTTTAATTGACTCTTAGTTAAAGTAGCTAAAGTTTGTTTATCGCCTTTGTCTGATGATCTTTCTCCCTTTAATATATCTCTTAATGTTGTAATAGCAGCTTTTCTATCATTAAAAATATCTATTGAATTCGCATCATCAAACTCATAAGTTCTATAATAACTTGCCTCTTGTGATATAACTTCGATTGAACCTGTCATATCCTTATAGTTTATTCTAAAAACGACTTCTAAATCAGCAAGTTCTCGTGTAACTGTTAAATTAAAATCTCGTTCTCCTACGAGCTTTTCATTTAGCTCATTAACTTTATTTTTTAGATTTTCAATAGTGACTTCATCTGTTTTTTTAGATCTAAGATATTTTTCAACATTATTAATGTTAATTTCATTAGTTTCTCTCTTAGCAAATTCTTCGTACCTTTTTTCTACCCAATTTTTAAAATCTTCAACAATATTTTCATTAGTACTTTCTGGTAAGATATCTACAAGCTTCTCAAATAATGCAGCGTAGCTATCTACATCAGGATACTCTAATCCAACAGTTTCGTTTTTAGCAATCGTCGATTCTTTTAACTCTTCAACAAGCTCGCCTTCTTCTTCGGCTCCAGGCAAAGCATTTAACAAGAATTCATCAGTTTCTTTTTGAGAACTAGAAGAGGGTTTATTGGCATCAGCTGTTAATGCATCAGCTGTTAATGCATCAGCTACTCTCTGTCTATCAGTTGGATCTGTAATATTACTTTTTAGATAATCTATTTGTTCTTGAGTCATAGTTCCTGGCATATTTGCTAACCTCTTTTATAATAATTTTTACCATAATTCAAAAAATTATGTGAAACAAATGTAATACTTTTTTTAAAAAAAGTAAAGCTATTACATAGATACTCTCGCCTCTTCTAAGTATTTAAATTTACTAGCTATTTCTGGAGACATTAATGTTTGCTTTTCATTCTCGTCTAATATCGCTAGCTCTCTAAGGTAAAGAGCATATTTTGCTTTATTAGCATCATCAGCTAAAAAGTTTTTAGCTGTTTCTACATCAACAACTGTAGTTGTTGCTTCTATAAAAGCTTCTGTAGCTTTTTTAACTTTAGCTATTCTTTTTAAAGCAATGGCTTCTCCAAAATACTTATTTACTTCCTCATCTAAATCATTAATATAATTTTTACTGACTAAATGATCCTCTATCTGAGCTCCATGCTTTTCTTCGTATAAGGCGTTAAGAGCAGTTCGGTACTGGAGTGGTGTTAAGCCAGTCAATTCTGGGTTCTCTTCTATCAATTTTCCTGTTTCAAATATTTCTACTAAAAAATCACTTGCTTCATTTTTATCATTAAGTAAATTTGGGAATTCTTCCATTAAGAAACCTTGGCTTTTCACTAAAATTATGTCTTTCTGAGGCTTGCTTAATTGCAAACTTGAGTTTGATAGATCGCTTTCAAAATCTGAATTTGTCTTAAGAGCATAAATTAGAGCTATAGCTTCTTGATTTTTTCCTTCATGAAAAGTTGGACTAGATATATAATCATTAAATGCACTAAAATTATTACTAACCTTTGCTTGATTCATTAAGGCAATAAGCTCATCTGAACGTTCTTCAATTGAAGCTGGCATTACCTTTAAAATTTGATCTATTGCGTTTTGTCTTGTTTCAGGCGTGTTTTCTTGAGAGGTACATATATCAACAATGTCTGTTAAATATGAACTTCCAAATTCTGATTCATAAGAGTTCATCCAAACCTGACTATCTGAACCTCTTTCTGATAAAAGGCTTTCTAAGCTTTCGTTTAAAGAATCAAAATCACTTGCCGTATCTATTTTACGACGAACATTTTTAGCTAATTCAAGATCTCCTGCATTTAATCTATTAAGTTGCTCCTTTAGTGGATCCATATATTTGGCTTGACGACTATCTATTAAGCCTTGCTTTGCTTTACCTAGACCATATGCTGCTACCGTAGCAAGTCCTGCTGATGTTGCGTAACCTGCTCCTCTTAGTAAAAATCTTCTTTTTCCAGCAGTTATGCCGCCATGTTTATTTAACCAATCACTAGCTCGTATACGTCTATTTGTCCCAAGCAAACCGCTCGTTAACTTTTGACTACTTGTTGCCGCAGTTGATCTTCTTAAAGCCCTATTTCCAGACCAACTTAAAAAATTTGGTAGTCCCTCACCTTTGTACATTGCACCAAAAATAGTAGAAAACGTTGCAACAAAACCTGCCGTATGTAACTGACTATACCCCTTTTTACCCTTACCATGTTCAACTTTAACTTGAATTGCAGAAACTAAACTTTGATTGCCTTTTTCACGTTGAGTCTTTTTCATTAACTCAGTTATTTCACCTAAACCTCTTCTTTCTAAGCTTTCAGCAATTCTTTGAAATTGTTCTGGAGAGAGACTTTCCATCATTCTAAGTAAGCTCTCAGTTGGATATTTTTTGTGCGTTCCATTTTCAAACTTATCTCTTGACCAATTTCTAAATTGATTTGCCATTGAATCATCTTCAGCAAGAACTTTATACATAAAATGCTTAGCACGTTCTAAATCATAGCCATGGGTAATATAATCAGCTTCTTCGTAAGCACTACTTTGATCTTTTAGAACTGAAAGTAAGTCTTCAGATAACTCATCATGAAAAATCATACTATCATCTGATGTGTTGTTATTAAGCTTGTTATAAATTTCTCTTAATTCTTCTGCTTCTTTAACAGTTAGCGATCTATACAAACTATTTGGATCGCTTGGATCGGTATAAGCCCTAAAATTTTTACTTAAATCATCAAGAAATTCTTTTCTTTTTTTATCTAAATCTTTATATTTATCTGGATCGTTCGCTAGCTCATCATGAACACTTCTAAAATTTTTTATTATAGATGTAACTTCTAAGGCTTTTGCATGTAGTTCTTCTGTCGTGCGATGTCTTATAGAATCTCTGCCTAGTGAAGACATAACTTCACTTTCAGATTTGTAAGAATAGTAACTTGTTGCCTCAGTATCGTAATTTAGCTCAAAGTTTTCATATAAAGAAAGAGCATTTTCCCTCTGTTTTTCAGGCGAGTTTCTTCTTACATCTACAGAATATTCAACTTCATCTGTAGTTGTGTTCTTATCTATTTCGCAAAATATAGTTAGATCTGCCATTTTAATTCTTACAACACTCTATACTCTTGTTATTCATGTTTAATTTAACAATGTGTAATAATTCATCACTTTTAAAATAGGTATTCATACTCCTAATACTCTCCTCTCGCTCCCTTAAAAGCGTCAGCTCCTAATGCACCAGCACTGTTATCAGCACCTGCGTACATAGTCGCACCATCAACAAGAGAAGCTTTATGAAACTGAAGGGCAGGATCGCTTGGTCCAATCATACGATTTGCAGCTTGATTTGTTCTTTGTCTAAATGGCGCATCAAATGCATTAAATCTTGCTTGATTATCTGTACCAAGCATGCCAACACCTGCCATTCCCATAGCATCTTCAGATTTTGGACCTGCACTTAATGCACCTGTAAATACTCCAAGTGCTGCAGCAGTACCCTGAACCTGTTGTGAATAATTTCTTTGTGCTCTAAACCTTGCCTCAGCCGCTTTATGTTGCGCAGCTTGTTGATAACGACCACTCATATTATTAGCACCTTTTGCATACTGACTTGCACGAAAACCAGAAACTCCAAGCCTTGCTTGTCTTTGTTTAATTCCAGCATCTACTGCTGATGCAGCATCTGAATTCCATTTAGATGCTAGTGCCTTTCCGGCACTTGCAAAGATTTGGGCGGTTTGGTGAGCAGCTGTCTTCCGACCACCAACATCTGATTCAGGCATTACATCTACTTGAGCACCTGAATCACCAGTTCCAGAAGCAATTGGATTTGATTGAGCACCTTGTGCTAAAGCTGTATTTCTTGCTCTTCTGTCTATAACTGCAGCATTATCAATTTTTTCAGCTGCAGCAAACCCACCCGAAGCAATAGCATGCGCAAAATTAATAGAACCTTCACGACTCCCAGATCTCGCTTGATTAATTCCAGCCATCGAACTTAACTGCCCACTATCATGATTCATTGCGGCTGCATCCAATTCAAAACCTGCAGCTGCAAATTGACTATCCATAGCTTTAGCCATTAATGTCCCACCTGCTCCACTACCTCTTAAAGATTTAGCGGTAGCAGTTTGTCCTGTCATAGCAGAGTTATTAGATGCAAGCGCATTCATCTCACCCGAAAAACCCATCGCTGCATTATTACCTGCAGTTCCTGCAACTTGTGTAAAACTATTTACCATTGAAGCCGCACCTGCACGAGCTCCTAGAAAAATTTGTCCAGTTACTGCAGGAACCCCAAAATATAAAGCTGACATTAAGAAAATATAGAACGAATTTGCAAGATCAATATCTAAGTTTGGAGCTAAGAGAGTGGCTTGATCCCACATTTCCATCGATGCACCCCAACTTTGACCTGGCTCCGTGCTCAAAGCTGCACTTAAACCTTCTACTGCTTTTGGCGTATCGCTTCTAACTACTGGAACGTCACAACCTAACAAGCCTAACTGTCCATTGCAATAAAGTGTAAGTTTACTTAAACCACTTAGTTCTAGCACACGTTCATTTAAGATTTCTGCATCTTTACTATTATGTATTAAGCCCCAAAGCGACCTTTCTAATGTCATTACAATTGAAAAACCAAGATCCCAACTCTTTGTCCAAGCTAGAAAACCAAGCCAAGTAAAGAACGCCTTATGCCAGCCTGGAACAATCATTAGCATACACATAAATGGATAAGCTATTATCACAAGATACATTATCGCACCTTGAACGTAGGGCATGAGTTTTGCCCAAGTGAAAAGCTCTCCATACTTTTGCTTTGAACCTAAATTTCTTTGATAAGCTTTAGCATAGTCTGTTGTTCTTCCTGCTCTACTATACCTAAGAGTGACTGGACTTGGAGCAAGTGCCATTTCATTTCTAAAAAGATGTAGGAAAATTAAATGCTTTATAAATTCTTCTTGTTGTTCTGTGCTTAAAGAATTTTCTACTTTTTCTCCAAAATCCCAACCATATAAAAAATCGTAAATTACTTGTTCTGCACTAACGCCGTGTTCTGTTGCTTCTCTAATTAACTGATTAAAAATATGTCCTGTTTCGTATCTAAAACCCTGAACTAACAACCAATGATACTCATAACAACCAATTGTTGCCCATTCTCCATTTGCAGGTATTCCTTCACCATCAGCAAAAGAAGCTCCACTGCTTTCTCCCTGTCCATTTCGCATATTTGCGTTTAGAAAAGATTTTAAAGAACCATTTTCTTGAGTTGAGGTATTTTCTGATTTTTTCATTGCCTGATTAAGGGCATAAGGAACAGGGATCACCATTCTTTTTAAACTTCTTGCTAAAGCTTCTCTCTTAGGTCCACCACCACCGGCGTCAGCTGGAAATATGTGATCTGGCATATTACTGCCTTTGTTGTGAGCAGCACTAATATAAGCAGACTCATCAATGTGATTTGCCATAATATCACCACATTCACTGGACATAAATGTAATAAAGGCTTCTCTTAGATCACCATTATGAAGCTCTGCACCGGTAATATTTTCTAGCATTGGCCATTTAGAGTTACTTAGTAAAACCCAAGCATGATTCAAACTACCACCACTTGAATCTTCTGGCGGTTCAAGCGTATTAGTATTTCCAGCAGTATTTTGTCTTTGTGAATAAACACCTGTCCATTGTGACAAGGCTTGAACTTGCGCACTAAAAAGTTCATCCATCCAAAGAAAAACATAAGGAACTTGAATTTTTTGAGAAGGGCCAGTTTTTTTATCAAACTGCAAATTATTTCTTATAGCTAAGTTTGAGTTAACAACCCCAAGCTCCGCTCCTTCCCAAACTGATTCTTGCGGTTGCCGGTAGCCAGCAATTTCCCAAGCAACACCCTTACTTTCTTCTGGCGTAAATATTAACCAACCATAAATTGCAGGCCCTAGAAAAAACCAAAGATAATTTTTTGGAGGCGCTCCCAGAACCATTGCTATCATTCCAGCAAAGGCTGAAAGGATATATAAAAGAGGAGCAAAAAGACCTAAATCTGTGTGTCCAATTTGATAAACAATATCAGACATTACATAGTAGGCTTGAGTTGCCCATGCAGCAGCTATTGGATTTTGAGTAGAAGCAGGACAATCATCATATGTGCAGATACCACTCTGATCGTTTTGCGATAGTGCAGGAATTGCTAAAAAAAGCAAACTGACTATAAATACAACCTTTAAAAAACCTCTTTTATTCATTTATCGTTTTTAATTTTTATTAATCATTTCCTGTTGATTTTTTTGCATCTACTAAACTAGATAGTACTGATCCTTTTGAACCAGCAGTTAAAGTTTTACCTTCTCGTAAAGCATTAATTACAGTTCCCATATCTTCTTTAACTAAAGCTACTATCTCCTGCACTGCATAGAAATCTCTTGCACCTGCTGCTCCTGCAATTAAAGCCTCTGCTTTTATAAGATTTCCATAATCAATTCCAACTGAAACTTGTTTAATTTTTTCAAAAATTTGCCAGTATGTTTTTAATTGAGTACCTTTTGCTACTAATTGAGCGTAAGTAAGCATTTTGTTAAATGATTTCACATATTCTGAAGAATCTTCGTTCTTTCTTACTTTTTCAAGCTCGCCCTTTTCTTCAAAAATTGTACACTTAAGATCTTCACCTGCAACTTGAAAATTATCTCTAATTAAGTCATACATTAAATCACCTTGAAGATACGTAAAAGCTTTACCCTCAATAGAAAGACTTGCTAGTAATTCAAAAACTGAATCTTCACCACCTGCACCATTTTTATCAGCTTGAGTCCAAAAATCAGTACTTCTAAAATAAGGCACTTGTTGTAATTCTACTTTTTGCTCTTCTAAGTATTCACAGTATTTTGTAAGAAGTGTTAAAAGTTTGTTATATTTTATTTCCGTAATTTCTTCTAAAAATTTTGTACTAGATTTAGTAGGTGGCACTTTTACTTGTTTATACTTAGTGTTTGCTATAATTTCTCCTTCGTCTGAATCTTCATCAACAAGCTTATAATCTCCTACTAATTCACGCATAGATTCTAAAAGCTCCTCTTTATTATCACCTTCATAACGAATCATAAGTATTTCAAGAAAAGTATGCTCTTTTGGATCTCCTCCTTCACTTGAAGAACCAGAATTTTTACCAATTTTAGGATGATAATTTTTGTTTGAGGCAAGTTTATCTACATCTGCTCTAATTTCATCAAGACCATTTTCAGGTTTTTCTAAAGTATCTCCCTGACATTCTGCTAAAGCTAAAAATGAACCATCTTTTCCATTTGTTCTTTTAAATAAACAATTTCTAAAAGAACTTAAGTAATCAGCCCTTACTTGTTCACTAGCACCAGCACCTTTTAACAAATCAGAATAAAGACTTGCAGAAGTTAACATATTATTAATACTACCTTGGCTCACCATTATTGTATTAACCATACTACTTGCAAGCGCTGGATCCATTTGCGTTAATGTCGCAATACGTTCCCCTGCCGGACTTTCAACAGCTTGATTATAATACTCTGCTAGTGCTTTTGTTTCTCTTAACTTACTAGAACCATGAAGTGCTTGAAAAAAAGCAACTCCGCCTTCTTCCTCTATTTCCTGTTGTTTATCTTCTTCTTCAATTTCGCCTTCTTCATCTTTTCGCTGAACATCATTTTGAGGGCTTTTTAAAGATAGATCTTCAGTTCCTGTTCTTGAATCATATGCACTTTTAGACGTGTTTTTTTGAACAATCCCAGTTGCTTCTTGATAAAATAAATTATCCTCTATTTCAGAACCTGAACCAGAATTTGTAGGTCCAAACTGAGCAACAGAAGTTGTTGTAAAAAATAAAACTAACATTAAAAATAAACCTATTTTTCTCATTTCTGCCCTGTCATAATTTGAGTAATTTCATCTAAGTAATAAAAACTATTTGGCCCTTCTTCTAAGTGCGATCTGTTATTTTCTGGAAGAATGAATAAGACACTAGGCGAAGTTCTAATTTGAAGTTTTGATGCTAATTCCCTTCCACTAATAATTGGAAAAGTTGTTTTTGTTATTCTTCTAAATTTTGAAACTTTAGTCTTACTTAAACGTTCCATTGTAAAAGCTACAAAATTGACATTTGGATTATCTTTATTTGCTTCATAGAGTTTTTGAATATCAGGCGCTAATCCTGCTGCCACTTTATCTCCTTGGCCAAAGAAGAAATATATATCTACTTTCTTATCTTTACTTTTAGGAAGTTTATTTTTAAGACTTGTAAATGCACGCTTTCTTTCCGTTTCTTCACTAAGGCCTAAAGATTCTGAATCGATTTTTGGAGTTTTGTCTGCATCAAATAATGAGTTTTGAGCTTTCTTAGATCTTTCAATTAATTTTTGAGCTTCTTTATTAATATCAAGCTTTCTTGATTTTGGAAGTTCTGAAGCCTCTTCTTTATTCTCTCCTAAATCCATCTCAAGAAGATGCATATCTTCTGAAACATCTTCTGTCGTTGCCCAACTATCTTTAGGAAGTATCCCAGTTTTAACTTTTCCGAGACCAATTAAATTAACTGCACCTTCATTTAACTCCTTAAGAGTTTTTCTATATTTTACGTATTGTACAGCATATTTAAATGCTAACTCTTTATCGCCGCCACCTAAAGCTTCAACCATTGCCTTAAAAGGAGCAGGAGCTGTCTCTACTGGAGTAACTGGGAATGCTTCACTTGGATCTCCATATTTTTCTTTTAAACGTTCATTGAGAGGTAACTTTTCTAAATCTTTATTTTCTGAATTTTCAGTACTTTCTGTTTTTTCAAGTTCATCAGCCAAATCAAACTCATCTACTTTTTTGACTGGAAGTAATACAAAATCTTCAGTTTCAGTTTGCTTACTTCGATCGGAGAAAATATCTCTTACAGAATTTTTTGTGAAATAAGCAGATGGATTCGCAAATACGCTTGAAGCGCAAAATAGAAGTGTAATACTTATGAGAAATCCCCTTTTCATCTTATAACCGAAAAAACCTTTAATATTGAGTTTAATTCTCTTTTAGAAATAAACTCCTACAACAGTTATGTAAGGTTGGTTCTGAGGTGTGATTTAAATTTATAAGTATAGAATTGCGATATATCCCTGATATTATTGACATTTTAGGGGTTATGCTTTGATTTAAAGGAACTTTCTTCAGAAAATGACGATTATTTTCTTAGAGCGCAGGGTTTCTGGGGTTTCTGGAGTTTCTAGAGTTTTTTGTATGATTAACTCAATTAAGTCCGTATGCATTGAAACTTAAAAAAAGCCTTTTAACTTGAGTTTTGTTTAAGAAATATGGAAATCAATTCTATCACATCAATGATTATTGAGGGTGCACTTAAGGTACATTCCTCTCTAGGGCCTGGACTGTTAGAGAGTGCTTATAGTGCGTGCTTAAAACATGAACTTTCTAAAAAGGACTGTACCGTATTAACTGAAGTAAAAGTTCCTCTTAAATACGATAGTATCAAAATCAATACAGGTTATCGCATCGATTTTCTAGTTAACAACTTAGTCATTATTGAACTAAAATCTGTAACACAAATTGCTCCAATACATAGACTTCAACTTTTAACTTATCTTAAACTGAATAATAACCAAATAGGCTTGCTACTAAATTTTAACGTTCTATCCATGAAAGATGGAATTATTAGAATACGTAATTCGAGATATTGCAACAAAAATTCTGGATAAGCCTACTAAAAAATTAAAGTTCCCTGAAAACTTATTCATCAAACACACTCTAAAACTAAAAAAACCCTAGAAACTCCAGATACCCCAGAAACCCTGCGCTCTAAGAATAAAAATCAAAATTTCCCATCAGGAACCCTCAACTCCCCCTTAGAATTAATATACCTATCAACATCCAAAAGCCCCTCAAACAGAACTTCACCACTGAATAATAACCAAATAGGCTTGCTACTAAATTTTAACGTTCTATCCATGAAAGATGGAATTATTAGAATACGTAATTCGAAATATTGCAACAAAAATTCTGGATAAGGATACTAAAAAATTGAAGTTCCCTGATAACTTATCCATCAAACACATTCTAAAACTAAAAAAACCCTAGAAACTCCAGATACCCCAGAAACCCTGCGCTCTAAGAATAAAAATCAAAATTTCCCATCAGGAACCCTCAACTCCCCCTTAGAATTAATATACCTA
>CALJRW010000025.1 GCA_937976335.1 uncultured bacterium
GTCTCTTTAACTTAAACCATTGGTTTGATTCTTGAAATCTTCTCTCTATTAAGCTCGTTGTAAAATCTTGTTGTTCTTCCATTCTTCTTTTCTAACATAGTTTTTCCGCTCTGTATCTATAGGTTTTGCGCAGGTCTTAAAACAATAATTTTTTCCTGAGACCCCTCGGGTATTTGCTGGAGTTTTTAACTGTTGCATTTCAGCAAAGAAGATTTGTTCTTCAAGAAAAGCTTGACTGACCGTAGACTCTGGTGTGATGTAAAAAAGTTCTGCACTATTTCCACCTGTAAGAATAGAGTGATTTTTAGGATAGAAATACTGCTCATCTAGAGCTTGACACACTCTACTAAAACTAGTTTCACAATTTCCGATTATCCTCTCAAGCTCAGGATCGAATCTACCTAGAGTTTCTGCAAGTAGATCTTTTCCAAAATTTGTTGCATATGCATTTAGAGTTGTTTCAATTACATGGCAGCATCTAACAATGGTAAGGAGGCGGTGGAGTGATGCTGCCAAGGAGCTATATCTACGCTGTTTAAATCAGATTCTCTAACACATTCGAACATCATATATTTATAAAAAATACTCTCTCACAATACTACCATGATATCATTCTTAAGCAAGATAAGATGAGGTTACATTCTATTTGAGGTAATTCGTAAGTATTAATAAATTTGAGTAAGAAATGAGTAAATATTATACTTGTATTAATGCAACAGTTCGACTTAAAAAATGTTCTAGATGGCCAAATTAATTTTCAACAAACAATCAGAGAGTTGCCTCCTGCAGGAATCATCGAATATTATCAAGGAGCAAAGTTTAAAGTCACTTCCGGCGTATTTATTCCACATAACGACTCTAAACCACTAATTGATTCTATGGTTATAAATGTTGACGATTCAGTACTTGATGTCTTTTGCGGAGCTGGACCAATAGGAATTATTGCAGCAATCCGCGGAGCTGGTAGAGTTGTAGCTTTAGATAGCTCAGAAGACGCTGTGCAATGTGCCAGAGAAAATGCCGTTTTAAATGAAGTTGCTGATGTGTTTTCAGCATTTGAATCTGATGTGTATAGCGCAATTGCAGATTCAGACGAGCAGTTTGACGTTGTAGCTGGAAACCCTCCTTTTCTAGACTACTCAATCCCCAATATGGATGCTGTAGAATGCTCATTTTGGGATGTAAATTTGAGAACAAACAGACTTTTTCTTGAAGGATTAAATAGAAGATTAAAGCCGAATGGGCGCGCTTACATTTCTCAAGCCAACTTTGGTGATTGGAAAAAAGTAGTAAAGCTTGCAAGGGAATTTGGTTTTAACACAAGGATAGCAGATTCATATATTTTTGAGCATAATTCCTCGATAGAATTCCTTGCTCTTGAGCTAACAAGATTATAGTTACTAAACTTTTAATTTATAATCTGTGTATATCGACAAAAATCCTGAAAAGTTTCTTAATTTTTTGATTTTTTTGAGATTTTTTCTGAAATAAATGTTGCTGGCACCAGTTAATTCCCAACCAGTTAATTCCCAGTTAATTCCTATTTAATTCCCATTTAATTCTGGATCAAAATTAATAGTTAGGTCGAATGATATACAAGTGATCTAAAATGGAGGAAATATCATGAAAAATATACTCGCAGTTATATTTTTGACTATTACAATTTCAACTACCTGCTTTGGCGATACAAATTTTGTAAGACATATCGAAAATAACGAAGATGTAGAAGTTACTACTCATGATGAAGATTATTGTGAATCAGTTTTCGAAGTCTGTAGAGATGATTGCCGGTCAGAATATTCCGAATGTACTAAATGGAATCCTGAACCGTGGGATCTGCTTGCGGGATGCTCTAAACACCGTAGAAGCTGTTTAAGGTTATGCAATGCATTCATAAATCAATGTGAGGCAAATGTTGAAACACAGCATTCAGGTTCGGACGCTTCTTAGTTACGTTTGTCTTTTAAAAAAGTAAATAATATCACATTATTCACACTAAGATATTTCGTAAGAGAAAAAAAATATTAACGTTTAGAAAATTGAGGTTTTTTACGTGCCTTATGTCGCCCATATTTTTTACGCTCAACTTCTCTAGAGTCTCTCGTAAAGAAACCTTCCGCTTTTAATACAGACCTGCATTCAGGATCTATAGTTTGCAGTGCACGTGAAAGACCTAATCTACAAGCTCCAGCTTGGCTAGATTTACCGCCACCTTTAACAAAAAATGAGATATCAAAATCTTCTTCCTTCTCTAGAGCAACCAATGGCTGCTTTAGAACCATTTTTAAAGTCTCTCTACCAAAATAATCTTCAAAAGGAAGTTTATTAACTAAAATCTTTCCAGAACCTGCCTTAAGATAAACGCGAGCAACTGCTCTTTTTCTCTTCCCGATTGCTGAACTATCCCATCCTTTCATTGTAAATCCTTATTTTTCCTGTTCTTTAGTTGATATATTTAAAATTATAAACCTGTGGTTTTTGAGCTTGATGACTATGCTCTTCGCCGATACAAACTTTAAGCTTTGTTAAAATTTGCCTACCTAGTGTATTTTTAGGCAACATGTTTTTAACAGCCTTTGTAATCACACGACTTGGATGCCTCTCCAATAAATCACCTGCAGTTATTTCCTTTATTCCACCAGCATAACCTGAATGACGATAATATTTTTTCTGCTCGAGCTTACTTCCGGTAAACTCAATTTTTTCAGCGTTAATTAAAATAACAAAATCTCCACAATCTTGGTTAGGCGTGAATGAAGGTTTATGCTTTCCTCTTAGTAATGATGCAACTTCTGTAGCAACTCTACCTACTCGTTTCCCTGAGGCATCAATAATCCACCATTTTCTATCAGCTTGCGCTTCTGCTTTTGTTAAAAATTTAGTATCCATAATATTTTTTCACTCTAAAAAAGGCTCTAACACCCTAATCTGCTTGAGTTTCCTAGAAAGGGAGTTTAACAGAAGATGTAATAAAAGCAAATAATTAGCCTTAAGAATAAGAAAAACTTAAAAAGCTAATGAAATCTTATAGTTAGAACTTCTGTTATTTAAAATTCCTTTAAGGGCAAACAGTTGCTCTGACCAATTTCTATCATGTTCTAAAACAAGTAAAAAAAGCGAATCAAGCACTTTGTCTGTAACTTTAAATAATACTGGTTTTTCGTAAGTTTTATCTGTCAGTAAGGCTTTTACAGATAGAATCTCAGCAGCTAAATCAACCAAAGTATGAGCTTTTGTTTGAGCTAGGGCTTTACTGGACAAGGAAGCTCGTAGTTCATCAAAAATTTTTGATAAAAATAAGAAACAAAAAATTACATCTGCATCTTCAGTATAATCACTTGGAGTAGCTTTTT
Organism: uncultured bacterium; assembly: GCA_937976335.1. Classification (GTDB taxonomy): domain Bacteria; phylum Bdellovibrionota_C; class UBA2361; order UBA2361; family CALJRW01; genus CALJRW01. The sequence goes on from CALJRW010000025.1 coordinate 3,354, forward strand.
TAAACTCTTCTAAAAGAACTTTAATTTTAGCTTCAGTTGCTTCTAAAGGTTTTAAATTATCAAATATAGAAAAAAGTTTTTCAATCATTTTATTTTACACATTACCTGCTAGTTTACTAGCTGTATTAACCCACGAAGATATATTTTTCTTTGTACAATTTTTCTTAGCAGCAGCTGAAAAACTTATTATTTTTTTTGATAACTCTCGAGGATTCTGAGTTGCAAGTTGCCTTACAGATCTAATACCAGAAGCTTCCAATACTTGAGTCTCCTCTTTTTTTAGCCCCGGAATTCTCATTAAATCAGCCTTACTAATTAACTGCGTAACTAAAACTTCATCTATATTTAAAACTTCAGCCACTTGGATAATCTTAACAGGATTTCCAGAAAGTTTTAAAAGGTCGAGATTAGTTTTAATTCCCAATTTTTTTAAGCTCTTAGCCTCATTTCCACCAATTCCATCAATCAGAGAAACTTCACAAACCACTTCTTTAAAATCAGGCACACCTTGCCCTCCCTCATCAGAAAAACTTTGTAAGCGACTCTTGTACTCATCTCTTTCTCTTTGTGCTTTAAGAAGTTCTTCATTTAATTTTCTTTCTTGTTTCTTGTAAAGCAAATTCTGCAAACTATATCCAGCCAAAATTCCAATAATGCTTGCGACAATTAATAATGTTGATAACTCAAAAATTAAATATCCCATTTTTACTTTCTCCCTTCATTAAGTTCTCTAACCACAAATTCTATTCTTCTATTTTTAGCTTTCCCCGCTTGTGTTTTGTTACTAGCAATCGGCCTTTCTGAACCTGCCCCAATTGCTTCAAAGCGCTTTTTATTTATTCCGCCATCTACTAAATAATATATAGCAGTTCTTGAGCGAACAAGGCTTAATTCTTTATTTGTTTTTTGATCGCCACTATTATCAGTATGTCCGACCACCCAAACTTTAAGTTTTGAGCATTGTTTAAGAGGCCCTATCATCGATCTAAGCACATCAATACTATCTTTCTTAAGAAGAGCACTCCCAGTTTTATACTGTATGTTAAGCTTGTTTAAATCTTTACTGAGATTCTTACAATTATATGATTTTTCTTTCTTAGAAATCTTTTTAACGACTTTTTTAAATTTTACATTTTCCTTAATATTAAAATTTGAAGGTAATTTTTTCTTATCTTTAATTTTAGACCAAGAGGATTTTTCATCTATAGATTTTCCTTCCAAACTAACATTTTCGCCAACAATACTTAAGGATCCAGATTGAAGATTCTTTAAAAGTCTTAAACTATACTTAGTTGCCAAAAACCAATTATTAGGATTTTTGTCAGAAATTAAAGTTCGCTCTTTAACAGATTTAAAACCTAATTCTTTAGAAAAAAGAATCAAATTTTGTTTCTCTTCTTCACTTGGGATAAGACCTTCTATACTGAGAACATCATCTTGATATGCAAAAATTGTTGTATATTGATGGTCAAATTTAGGGATTTCTTTTTCCTTAATGATTTTTTTAGTTTCTTTAGTAGCATTAGAACTTTTGGCTTTTATTTTTTTAGACTTTTTAGTTCTTTGAAAAATAATATTATTACTAACTTTTCTGACACCTATTATATCTCTGTAAAGCATCCCTGCCGTTTTCTTCTCCTTTTTGTTAACAACATTCCCTACCAGAGTTAAATCTCTACCATCAAGATCGTAAGATATATTTTTAACTTCATTCGCATTAAAAACTTCAACTACTTTAGACCTAACTCTTTTCTCTATCTCTTCAGGAGCCTTTGACAGAACATAAAGATTAAAAACTATCAAACAAAAAAAACTAAAAATTGCAAAAAAAGTTCTAAACATCATAATAAATTCACCTTGCGCCAGTTCCTTTAATAACAGCTGGCAAAGTTTTAAACAACAAAATCATATCATTACTAAGTGACCAATTATCTATATAATCTAAATCAAGATTAACCCATGAATCAAAATCTTTAATATCATTACGACCACTAACTTGCCATGTACAAGTAATTCCAGGTCGCATAGAAAGCCTTCTTCTATATCTATTTTTATAATCACTTACTTCTCCAGGAACGGGAGGTCGAGGACCTACTAAACTCATATTCCCAATAAACACATTCCAAAGCTGAGGAAGTTCATCAAGGCTGTATCTTCTTAAAAACTTACCAAAAAAAGTTACTCTAGGATCTTTTTCAATTTTAAATGCAGGCCCTTCCATTTCATTTTTAGACATTAGTTCTTTCAAATCTTTTTCAGCATCAACATACATAGAACGAAATTTATACATATCAAAATGTCTACCATTTAGTCCTACTCTTTTTTGAACAAAGAAAATTGGCCCTTTAGAAGAAATCTTTACTACTAGAGATAAAATCAAAAAAACTGGACTCAAAACAAGAAGTAGAACTGCCGATACTATTATATCAATCAATCTCTTAATTCCTAACTCCCATCTATCTCCAGGAGGAGTTTGAAAGTGTATGAGAGGAGTGTTACCAAAATAACTAAGGCCTGATTTTACAAGACCAATGCTAAATAAATCTGCCATTAAAGTGGTTCTTACACCTCTTTCAGCACAAAGCTCTACTACTTCCTTTACAATAGGCATCACTTTTAAAATATCAGTGAAGATAATTTCGTCAATAGCTTGTTCATTAAAAACTTTTTCTAATTCGTCTATTCCCTGAATAACATTTAAAGAATTCGAATCAACAAAATAAGCAAGTTTGGATTCAGTCTCAAAGCTTAATTTTAAATCTTCTTCTAAACTAACAAAACCATTAATTTTAATCCCAAGCTCACGTGTAGAATATATTTCACTAGCAATCTTTAAAGCTTGTTTGCCTGTTCCACAAATTAAAACATTTCTAAAATTAAATCCTTTCTTTCTCCAATATCGAAGGAGAGCTAAAATTATAACTCGCTCAAGAGTTAAAAAACACGCAAGAGCAATGCAGAACAAACCTATAAAACTTCTACTTAGATCAAGCTTTAGAACAAAAGATATTGAAGAAATAATTAAAAAAACTAGAGTAGATGAAAAAAGAAACATTCTAAAAAACTTAAAAACCGAGGTAAGCCTCATACTAGAATACGCACGCAAAGAATGTAGAAGAATAAGATTCGATATTAAAGCAACAATGAAAATAAGAGTGTAATCACTAAGCGATGCTAAACTCCCATCATCAAAAGGTAAATTCCAGTTAAATTTTTCATTCCAAAAAATTAAAGAAGAACGACCATAATAGGCGAAATAGAATGAAAAAATTGTGATAAAAAAATCACCTACTTTCTGTATTTTTGATATAAATTTCCAGTTTTCTTTTAGCATATTGAGACCAGTGATTATTGTAATGGATTATAAGTACTTAATCCAGTCCGCTTGCAATTAGAATTATTTAGCAAAAACCCTCTATCTAATGGAGATCACTACTTTTTAAGCTAGTTTATTAGGAAATATCACTTTTAGACTTACTACAGCTGTCCCAAAGATTGATTTCTTGAAAAAACTTTTTACTTACTTTTAATAAACTCCTTCAGTTTCTTCTCATAACCAACATCTGATAATTCATAAAACCTTTGTGGCTCAACTTCTTCTGGAAAATAATTTTCCCCTTTGACAAAAGCTCCTTCATAAGAATGCGGATATTTGTAGTTTTCTCCGTACCCTTGTTTTTTATCAAGACTAGTTACTGAATTTTTAAGATGTTTTGGAACACTAACTTTCGTATTTTCCTTAAGTACTGAGAGCGCTTTATGCATCGCAGCATAACTTCTATTCGACTTTGGAGCTGTTGCAAGATAAGTAATACATTGTGCAATAGGAATTCGTCCTTCAGGTAAACCTAATGCATTAAATGCGGCAAGTGTTGAAGTCGCTAAAGTTAGAGCTCTAGGGTCAGCATTTCCAACATCTTCACTCGCAAAGATAATCATTCTTCGAATTAAATATCTTGGATCTTCTCCCGACTCGAGCATTCTAAAACCCCAAAAAAGCGCAGCATCTGGGTCACTTCCTCGCATACTTTTAATAAAGGCAGAAATCATATGATAGTGTTCATCAAGATCGTAGAATAAAGTTTTATTTTGTTCTAAAATTTTAAGTACTTCTTCTTTCGTAAATTGATTTTTCTCTGGCCTTAACTTTCGAAGTTGCTCTATCGTATTTAACATTAGACGAGCATCTCCACCTCCAAATTCGCATAAAAATTTCTTAGAATTTTCATCAAACTTTAACTTCAAATAATTTTCAGCTCTAATTATGATATTATTTAAAGACTCTGATTCAAGAGATTTTAAAATTACAACTTTGGCTCTTGATAATAGCGCAGAGTTTAAATAAAAACTTGGATTTTCTGTGGTTGCCCCAAGAAGAACTATCGTGCCTGCTTCAATATGAGGTAGAAATGCATCTTGTTGAGATTTATTAAATCGATGTATTTCATCTACAAATAAAACCGTTGGCTTGTTTTTTATTTTAGCTTCAGCGACAACTGTTTTTATGTCTTTTACTCCTGAAAGCACTGCCGATAACTCTCTAAAGGAACAGTCAAATAACTTTCCAACAAGTTTTGCTAAAGTTGTTTTTCCACATCCTGGAGGGCCCCAAAGAATCATTGAAGGAGGCAAGCCTTCGCCAGTTTGAAGTAACTTATAAAGCTCAGGATGAGTTTTAGAAACTCCTTCAAGGTCACTTAATTTATTAGGCCTTAGGAGATCGGCTAAAGGTCTGTATTTTTCCTTAGAAGTTGCTTTTTGAAATAGTTCTAAGTTTGACATAAAGGAACCTTTTTTTGACTCATTTTCTATATTCTTCGACTAATGACAAAAGATCAAGTTCTGAACTTTTGTTTAATAGGGCTGTTAAAAAATAGAATTCGTCACGAGAAAAAATAATTTTTAATCACCTAAAGCCTGCAAAATCGAACATATAGATCTAAATCCTTGCTCAAGCTGTCTGATAGAAAAAGATTCATTTGGCGCATGAATTGCGTCACCTGGCTCCCAAAACCCCAAGAGCAATGCGTTATTCTTTGTTAACTCTACTAAACTAGCAACTATTGGCACAGAAGCTCCTAACCAACAATAGGCTACATCAGAGTTAAAAGTTTCCCCTAAGACCTTTTCAGCAACTTTTATATATTTATTTTCAGATTTAAGCATTACCGCCCCACCCACTGCATCAAAAGAATTAAATTTAATTTTCATAGATTTAGGAAGTTTTCTTTCAAGGTGTGTTTTTATTGAATTTAATACATTTTTCGGGTCCTGTCCTGCAAAAAGACGACTTGAAAGAGTTGCTTTCGCGCTATTAGAAATTACAGACTTATTTCCTTCTCCAGTATAACCAGAACTTATCCCATTAATTTCAATATTTGGTCTCCAGCCCATACGTTCTAAAGCAGAATATTGAATTTCTCCCCCATCTAATGTAGTGCCCGACATATGAGATATCTCTTCTTCACTTAATGGAGTTGAGTTCATCTTAGACAGGTCTTCTTTCGAAATTTCTTCCATACCATCATAGAAACCTTCAACTGCAATACTTCCATCTTCGTTATATAAACTTGCTAAGAGTTTCCCCAATTCAAGTGCTGGATTTTTTATCAAACCACCAAAAATTCCCGAATGCAGATCGCTTACTGCTCCAGAGATAGTAAAGTTAAGACTAACTACCCCTTTCATACCCATAGTAATAGTTGGGAAATTTGGTTTCACAACCCCCATATCACAAACCATTAAAACATCAGATGCCAATCTTTTACTTATCAGGGGAAGCTTCTCTAAAATGCCTTGGCAACCAGACTCTTCCTCGCCTTCAATTAGAATTTTTAAATTACAGTTTAGTGCGTCATTTTCAATTAAATATTTTAAAGCTTGAAAGAAATAACTTACTTGTCCCTTATTATCACAAGCACCACGCCCGTATAGCCGACCATCTCTTATTTCTGGAGAAAAAGGTTCAGATTCCCACTCTTCATATGGGTCAGCTGGTTGCACATCATAGTGCCCATAAAAAAGCACTGTAGGTTTGTTTTGATCGACTACCATTTCCGCATACACCAAGGGCATAGTTTGAGTTTCTATCAGCTCACTTTTTAGTCCAATCTTAGCAAATTGAGTTAACAGCCAATCTGCACATTCAAGTGAATCTTTTTTAAATTCAGAGTCAGTACTTACACTCTTAAATTTTACAAAATCCTTTAAAAAAGAAATTATTTCATCCTGATTTTCAGAAAAATATTTTTTTACTTCAGAATCTGATTTTTTCATTGATTTTTCCTTGCGCTTTACTGCAACTACTATTAATTTATAATTGTAATTCAAAGACTAATTAGAACTAAGGTAAACAGCAATGAATAAAATAACAAAAAAATTAATAATTTCAGTCACTTTTTTTATATTTTTAAGTCTATGCTCTTCTTGCTCAGGTAAAAATGGTAGTTTTTGGGGATGGGGATCAGGCAAAAAAGGGTCTGGTAAAAATGGTCAATTCTCAGAATCAGATTTAAACTATCAAAGAGAAGCGCGTTTTGGTGATGGAAGTGGAGAGTACGGGGATGGAACTGGAAGCGGTCAATATGGCTCAAACTTACCATATGCTGAGGGCGATGGTGAAGGATCGGGTGGTCTATTTCGTGATATCAACTTTGATTACAATTCAAGCCAGATTTCTCCATCTGAAATGCAAGATATAGAATATAATGCAAACGTACTTGAACAATATCCAGATCTAAGGCTTGTCCTAGAGGGGCATTGTGATGAAAGAGGAACATCTGAATACAACCTGAGTTTAGGAGCACAAAGAGCTAGGTCCGTTTCTGATATTTTAGTTTCTTATGGGGTTAATAGATCCAGACTTGAAACTATTAGCTATGGAGAAGAATTACCTCTTGAAAGTGGCAACAGTGAAAGAGCCTGGGCTGCTAATAGACGAGTTCATTTTTCTGGATTTTCAGGATAGACTCAAAAAACATATTTTGCATTAATTCAAAGATTAGTCTTCACAGAATTAATTTTCACAGAACTAATCTTTTCTGAGACTCCAACCTATTATATTACCGTCTCTGTCTTTAATTGGCGCGTACCATCTTCCATCTTTTGGAGCTGATTGATAGGGATTGTTTTTCTCATTACTACGATCCTTAACCGATCTCCATTCACTGTCACTCGCCGTACCACCACGTTGCCCTTTAGCTGACCTCCATTGACTCTCAATAGCTCGATTCTGATTTCCATCTCTACCATTCTCAGACCTCCAACCTTCACTGCTAGGACCTACTCTTGGAGTATTGTTTGTAAATTGAGGATTCTTGTTCTTTAAATCTTCTCTACGTATATTAGGGTTAAAAACAGGGCTAACTCTTGGATCAGGTTCTCCGGCCAGAAACCAATTTATCCATGATGATTGAAAATCTGACATATCTTTAAAGCCATAATGTTTCCTTATTGTCTTTTCCCAATTTAATGTCTTAAGACCATCTTTCACAAAATGAGAAAAAGGTATTTTCCCCTTAAGCCCTACTAGCATAGCAGCCATCGAACGACCTTGAGCATAAATAGCCAACTTATCCTTAGGATAATTTTGCATCTCAATAATCTTATTAAATGGAATAGTTCTTAAATTCTTTGGGTTAAAAACTTCATATAGTGCTTCTTGGCGCTCTCTTATACTCCTCGCATCTTGTACATTTGAAGAAACACCTTCATCAATCCAAATTGGGATACCATTTCCATAAAAGATAGCATTGGCTACATGCATAATTTCATGTGGCAAGACAGATTGAATAACCTCCTTGTTAGTTCCAGATACTTTTTGAGAAATATCAAAAACTCGGCCATCTTTAAAAATTACTGTAGTTTGTCCTCTAAATTCTTCATCAGTTCTATTAAAAACCTCTATAGGAATCCTCAAATTTTCTGCCCACGCTGGAAGCTTCTCTCCAAACCATTCCTTAAAATGACTATGCAAGTAATACTCAGCAGCTTGAGCTACTTCATGTGCAAACTCAGGAGATGAAGCCGTTACAATAAAATGATGGCTTCTTCTGGAATGGGTATTAGCTGTTTTTACATCTTCAGATAATTCACTAGCAATACCAGATTCATATCTAGGACTTCTGAATATATCTTCAGTTCTTCCTTGTTCTCTTATCTCGTTTACTGAAAAATTACGGCTAGGCAAAGTTCCTTGAGCGTTAGGATTATTCTCATTTAACTTTTGAGTGCGTTCACTATCTAGAACAGAAACTCCTACACCACCCTGCTTATCACTAAAATCTGGCATTATAACCTTCTTAAACCACTAATAAACCTATATATATTATTTGATTAGCTTCTCATTAACTATTATGATTGAAATTAGGCAATAGGTAGCAAATTTATCTAAGAAATTTAACTCAAGATTGTGAGCATAAATAAAAAGCATTTAGGAGTTCTAAAATGTTAACACAAGCAAAATTAGCACTAAAAAGCATATGTGCATCTTCTACTAAAATAGCTAAAAAATTTGGTATCGAAGCTACAAGCATTGCAGCTACAGTTACTGCTCCTTTTACGGCTGGGATATTACCTCCTTTACCTACAGCTTTAAGCCTCACAGGTGCAACTTTTCTAACTGCTAACCTTTTACCAAGCAAAGCAGAAGCTCAAAACTTTCGTGATATTCAACAAGGATTAAACATTTTAAATCAAGGTATCTTTACTGGAAGAAATATTTTTGGAAGTGTTGAAAGGGCTCGTAATCTAAAATTTAATAGGCAAATTGCTGAAGCGGAAGCAAGAGCTTTCACCGCACAAGCAAGACTTCGTGAAGCTCAGGCAAATGCAAGAATTATTGAACTACAAAGACAAGGATATAATGTAGGAGGTTATCAAGGCGGCTACCAAAGTCCCTATCAAAATCAGCCATATCAACAATATAGAACTACTGTTCCTCAAGTTGCTCCTCAAGTTTTTTATCCAAATGCAAGAAGTCCTCAGCCAGCAAATTTTAATACATACACTCTACCTCCAGCACCAAATTCATCTCCTTACAACAGAAGTTCTGAAGCAATTCCCTTAACAGAGTGGACTCCAGTTCCAACGAATAAAAATACAAATACGTATCGAAATCAACCAAATCAAAACTACAACAATAATCAAAGCTACGCACCTCAAAGCCTAACTCCAAGAGTAAATCAAGCTTCAAATCAAGCACTAGATAATGTGTATAAAATAAAGCTAGCTACTGACGGTAAACCTTATATTACAGAAACTAATTGCTATGTAATTACGAATAGAAATGGAAATTTCAGAATAAGCGCTAGTATTAGCTACGATCATGGAGTTCCGGTCAAAGTACGAGATGAAGATACTGGCAAGGTATTAGAAGTTACATATAATAGAAATGACTATACGATGAACGTAAAGGCTAGGAATTAAAAAGGCAATTTAAGTGAAATTTTTTTACGCCTTCTCAAGCATGTCCAAGAAAAACAAACTTACAATTCAGGCGAAACAACTCTATTAAAGGTGTTAAGCTCCCATATAACTTGAAACCTTTCTAAGGACCAAATACTACCTCTAGTTAATATTAAAATTTTTTCATAAAATTCAGCTAATTGAGTATTCTCTAATAAGTTTTCCTTACTCTTTAAACTTTCTATATAAGCAGTTGGAATTTCTTTTGTTATATGTCCAATTCGAAAATTTTTTGGCGCAATTTTTATTCTAGAAAGTAAGGGATCTGCTAAACCAACGTTATCAACTATATGAATTCCAGGGCCCGAATAAAACCCCAACAAACCAATTACTTGTTCTACAAAATAGATTTGATGTTTACCTAATCGCTTTTCTGTTTTCTTATGTGCCCTTCGATGCCTTAGGCCAATCTTTGAAGAATAAGCTTGAATTGGCTTCTTTGTTAAATTAATTCCATATTTTTTAAGGCGTGGCAGAAGTCCAGTATATTTATAGTAAAAGGCTCTTTCATCTATCACTCCATTTTCAGTAAACATCTGTTGGCCTTTAACATCTTCTTCCCCATAATTAGAGTCTGTAGTTAGAGGAGAGTACGGATCGAAAACTAATGAGAAAAGTAATATTAGTATCGTAAAGACACTAAGAGCTTTTTCACTATAACCAGCTTTATTATATATCCTTAGAGAAGTCACAATAAAAACAAAAATTGGGCAACTTAAAAACCTACCACTCATAAAATCACCACCAACTACAATAGTCACATAAAATATATAGATAAAACTTCCTAATAAAATTAAAGCTTCAATTGTATATTTTTTTAAAACTGCTATAAAAAAAGTAGCTAGCCCTAAAATACAAAATAACGCGCTAGCTGGATCGTTTAAAAAAGAAACTCTCAGATACTCAATTCCCATAGAAAATTTAACGCTTGAACTTATATCTAAAGAATACAACTTAGCGAAGGCTGTGTTAGGAAAAGGTGTACCATAATATATAGTAGAGAAAATAAGCCAACAAAAAGCTGGAGAAATTGATAAAAATAGTTTTCCAAAATAAGCAATATAAGCATTCTGAATCTTTGATAAATCTCTAATCAATATATAAACAAGTAACGGCAGAGAAAATAATAGCAAATCAATACGATTTACAAAGAGTAAGGAGCTTAGAAAGAATAATTTCAAGGTATTTATTCTTACAAAACTTAAGCGTAGAAAAATACCTAGTAGTAAATAACTTAAAGGATTTTCTAAGCCAGAAGTTGAATAGTCTACAAAAGCTTTTGAGCAGATTAATAGACTAACTAAGACAAAGTTTCGTAAAAATCTTCCATTACTCTCTAAAAACAGTAAGACCGCACTCGAGCTCAAAATCAAACTAAGAATTATATTACTTAAGTAAATCTCTTTTGTAAAAAAATAAATAATTGTATTTACTATGAGCCACAATGGATGAGTATAAGACTGAACTCTTTCTTCAACATTCCATCGGAGCCCGTAACCATTTATAAAGTTATCTATGGTTCTAAATGAAATATATGCATCATCACAAAGCCATGCACTTTTGATCAAAATGGCTAGAAGAAAAAGTAGTAATAAAATTTTGCCATATTTATCTAACCTGCTTCTAATGGCATCTAGAAAAGATATAGGCTGAGCTATAATCATTTAACTTATTTAACACATTGTCTTAAGTACTCATACATGACTTAACCCCTCAAAATCATTAAAATATCACATATAAAACTAACCCCCTATAACATCAGTGTTAGAAAATTTGAATAAATCACTTTTAAGAGATAGATTTGAACCCTGTATGAGCAATAAATTAATCGATAAAATCTCCCTCCCTGATGAGCTAAGCTCGTTAAATATTTCAGAACTTGAACAAGTAACTCTAGAACTAAGAGAGGAATTAATTGATACAATTTCAGATGTTGGAGGACACTTTGCCTCAAGCTTAGGAGCTGCAGAAATTACAGTTGCTCTACACCACTGCTTCAATACACCTAAAGACAGACTAGTTTGGGACGTTGGTCATCAAGCCTATTTTCATAAAATGCTTACTGGCCGAAGAGAGCGAATGCACACCATCAAACAAAAAAATGGCATTTCTGGCTACCTTAAAAGAAAAGAAAGCGAATACGATACTTTTGGTGCTGGCCATGCTGGAACAAGTATTTCTGCTGGAGTTGGAATGGCCTCTGCTCTAAGAGAAATTGACCCAGATAGAAAAATCGTCTCTATTATTGGAGATGCTTCTATTGCATCAGGCATGGCTTTTGAAGCCCTAAACCATGCTGGCTCATTAAAGTTAAATAATTTAATAGTTGTACTTAATGACAATGAAATGTCTATAGCTCCAAATGTCGGTGCCATTAGCTGGCTATTTTCTAAGGCTGTAACTAGCAATTTATCAAATCATGCTCGCACAGGAATTAAAACTCTTAAAGAAAGAGGAATGATTCCTGAACTAGTATACAAGGCAATAGATAAAGCTGAAGAAATGGCTCAAGGTTATATGGTAGGAGCTGCAGTCTTATTTGAAGCATTTGGATTTCGCTATATTGGGCCAGTTGATGGCCATAATATGAACGACCTAGTTGTCGCTCTAGAAAGAGCTAAAACTCAAGACGTACCTGTCTTAATACATGCAGCCACTCAAAAAGGTAGAGGTTATAGTCCTGCTGAAGTCGACCCTGTCAAATGGCATGGCGTAAAACCTTTTAATAAAGATAAAGGAGAATTTCTAGCAGCTTCTAAAACCAAAACCCCTACCCCTCCTAGTTATTCAAAAGTTTTTTCTGATGCAATAAGAAAAATAACAAGAGATAACAACAAAATCAGGGCCATCACGGCAGCAATGCCTTCTGGAACAGGTCTTGATAAATTTGCTAAAGAATTTCCTGAAAAATTTTTTGATGTTGGTATTTGCGAACAACATGCCATTACCTTTGCTGCTGGACTTGCATGTGAAGGACTCAAACCAGTTTGCGCTATTTACTCTACATTCTTGCAAAGAGCTTTTGATCAAATAGTTCATGATGTTTGTATTCAAAACTTACCTGTAGTTTTTTCTATGGATAGAGCGGGAGCCGTAGGAAATGATGGAGAAACTCATCAAGGAGTTTTTGATATTGCCTATTTAAGAACTCTCCCAAATATAGTTGTTAGTGCTCCTAAAGATGAGAATGAACTACAACACTTGCTGTATACTGGTATTAATTCTAATAAACCTTTTGCCTTGAGATATCCAAGAGGCTCTGCCGTTGGAGTTGAGATGGATAAAGAACTTAAAAAAATCGAAATCGGGAAAGGTGAAAAATTAGTTGAAGGCAAAGAAGTTTTAGTAATAGCATATGGAGCTTCTGTTCAAACAGCTTTGAATGTTTCTAAAAAGTTTCAATCTGTTTATGGATATAGTTTAAGTGTTATCAATGCTAGGTTTGTTAAACCTCTTGACAAAAAACTGATTGAAGCAGAAATCAACAAACACAATGTAATTTGCACTATCGAGGATCATGCTCTAATGGGAGGATTTGGTTCGGCAATCTTAGAATTCGCATCAGAAATGGATCTTTTAAATAACAAAAAAGTTTTTAGATTTGGAATCCAAGATAAGTTTGTAGAGCCTGGAAGTCAAAATGAACAATACGAACTGAACGGGTATGATGAAAAGTCTGTTTTTAATACAATTTCTAAAAATCTTAATCTCAACAAAGTAGTATCTCTTCAAAATAGATTAAAAGTTGCAGGTTAAATAAATGCATAATAATTATGAATTTTTAAGTTCATACTCGGCAAACTCAAGCAAAAGACCAACCTTTGCAGAAGTAAATTTAAAAGTCATTCAGGAAAATTATCAAGTCATTAAAAAACATGTTGCTCCTTCAAAGGTTATGGCAGTGTTAAAGGCCAATGCATATGGCCACGGTATTGTACCGGTCGCAAAGCATTTAGAATCTTTTGGAGCAGACTACTTTGGAATTAGCCTACTAGAAGAAGGTATTCTTTTAAGAAAAGCTGGAATTAAAACTCCAATTTTAGTATTTGGCGGAATTAACTACCAACAAATTGATGAATTTATTAAACATGACCTAACTATCACTGCCACGTCAGATCAAAAACTTTTAAATATAGAAAAAGCTGCAAGAAAACTAAGTAAAAAAGCTAAAGTACATATACAATTTGATATTGGTATGAACCGTGTTGGGTTTAGACCTGATAAGATTGTAGAAATTTTTCAACTAGTAAATTCTTTAGAAAATATTAAAGTTGAAGGACTCTACTCACACTTTAGTGAATCTGAATCTGAGGATTTAAACGAAACTAGAAAACAGTTAAAAAAGTTTAACTCTGCAATAAACAAGCTAAAAGAAAATAAAATATCACTACCACCTATTTTACACATTTCTAATTCAGGCTCAATCTACCAACTACCCGAAGCTAATTTTGATTGCGTTAGATTAGGTTCCGCTCTTTACGGCTACGAACCAGCAATGCATCTAAAAAACAAATTAGCTATCAAACCCGCCTTAACCTGGAAATCTAAGATAATATACTTTAAGGTTATACCAGCTGGAGCTAAAGTAAGTTATGGCTCTACTTGGACCGCAAAAGAAAAAACTAGAATTGTCACTATCCCTGTTGGTTACGGAGATGGCTACCCGCTTGCTCTATCGAATAAAGGAAAAGTAATTATTAAAAATAAAACTTATGAAATAGTCGGCAAAGTCTGTATGGATCAAATTTTAGTTAATATTAATTGGGATGAAGCTTTTAATGGAGATGAAGTCATTTTACTCGGCAGCTCAGAAGCTCATGAAATTAATGCTTGGGATATCGCTAAGAACACTAGCAATAATCCTAGAGAAGTGTTGTGCGCTATTAGTGCTCGGGTTCCAAGGGTTTATATTGAGGACTAAAATCAAACTCCTAGATTAGGCTTATTGCCCAAAAAAAGTTAAACTTTCAAAAAAATCTTAAACACTTAAAACTATTGCCTTTTTTCTCTCCATTTTAAAGGATCAATCCCCTAACACTTGCAGATTAGTTTATATGAGCAACACAAAAGATACAGAACACACGTTAAACGGCGAATTTTCACTTAGTCTATCTTGCTTAAAGGCGCATATAGATTGTCTTTTAGAAGGCATAGGAGGAGTACATGCACAAGTTCTTCTAGATTCACTCGGAAAGTTAAATACGAAAAACCAAGACATACTTATTCCAGTTTTAATTAAAGTTATAGAAAAAATAGCAAATAGCCAATTAAATCTTGATTCGGACAATGATAATTCTCTTCATCAACTTGAAGATGAGCTATTTGAAGATATCTTAAAAGCAATTACTTTAAATTCAGAAGCGAAGCCTACTTTTCAAGTGATATGTGGTGGGAAGGAATAAGGATCTTTAAAAAAAATAGTGTTTGTCACAAAATAGGTTTTCAAAAAAAGATTATTTAGACATTACTTTTTGGGAAAACTATACTTAACTCTTTAAATATTTCTTTTGCTACTTCAGAAGCAGAAAGCTTTGAAACATACAGCTCCTTAACGTCACAATTTTTAGGTTTGAAAATCTCACTTTCACGAACATTTTTAACTGCAAATTTAGGGTCTATGGACTTAGGAAATAGTTTTCTTTCAGGAGATTGAATTCTTCTTACTAGCTCATCCTCTTCAATCTTTAACAAACAAGTAAGAAATCGTGCTTTTCTTTTTTGAGCTAATTCTTTAACATTATTAAAAAGAATTTTATCTGTCTCTTTTCCTTCTCTCAGATCGTTTGTAAAAATAAAACTCATTTCGGACGGAGACAACTTAGTAATAGTATCAATAACAACATTTCTAATAATTCTTGTGCTCTCCCAAATTTCATCAGGCAAACTACCCATTCCATCAGCACCTATTAAATCAAACAGAACATTATTTACTCTATGACTATCTACTATTTTAAATTCTGAAATTTTAGCTAATTCTTTAGCAATAGTAAGCTTTCCAGTACCAGGAAAAGCAAGTAAATATATTATCGTATTTTTCATATAAAAAGCCTCTCAAGAACAGTTAACTTGTTTAGAATTACTTAACAAGCTATAATTTTGGTAGTTTTTTTAGGAGTCTTTAGAAGTGCAAATATTCTCAGAAATAGTAAAATTAACTAAAAATTTAAGCATTATACTAATATTAATTTTAGTAGTTTCTTGCTCAAGCAAAAAAAAGTCTGGCCCTGTCGAAATAATCTCTCAAAGCCTTTCAAATACCGAAACTCCTGAAGAAAAACTTTTTAATGCAGCGCAAGACGCATATGAACGAGAAATTTATACACTTGCACAAGATAACTATCAATTACTTCTTGATACATACCCAGATAGCACTTTTAAAACATATGCTGAACTAAAACTTGCTGACACTTACTTTAACTTAAGAAACTTTCAAGTTGCATCTCAGAAATATGAAAATTTCAAAAGCGATCATCCCACATCTCCTGATGTTGCTTATGCCACACTACATGCTGCTAGAAGCTACCAGCTTACTAGTAAAGGAGCTGGAAGAGACTGCTCCCCATTAAAAAAAGCAATTGAAAATTATAATTTTGTAATAGAAAAATTTCCAAACTCTCCTTTTGCTGATTCGGCAAGAGTTTACAGAGATAATGCTCAAAAAATCCTAGCTGATTCAGAATTAGATGTAATAAATTTTTATGTGAAAGAAAAAAAAGA
Organism: uncultured bacterium; assembly: GCA_937976335.1. Taxonomy (GTDB): domain Bacteria; phylum Bdellovibrionota_C; class UBA2361; order UBA2361; family CALJRW01; genus CALJRW01. The sequence continues at coordinate 19,536 of CALJRW010000025.1, forward strand.
AGCTGCACAAAATGCAAGAATTGCAGATTACAAAAAACTCTATTCTGACGTAAACAAAACTGGAGAATTAAAACATCAAACTTTTGGAACACTGGCTTACAATAACTCTAACTGGAAGCCTAAAAAAATCAATCTACATAAAACAAATAAACAAAAAAGTTCTCTAAGCAAAAAATCTACTTTTAAAGACAAAACAGAGGTATTAGCTAAAGCTGAAATTGAGCATTTAGCCTGCTCAAATAAAAACCCTAAACTTCTTTTTATCAATTTAATGGGTTCTGAGGCTGAAAAAGTTATGAATTCTTATGAGAACGACACTATTTTAAATCCTAATGAGAAAGGAGAGGTTACTCTTAATCTTAATGACTCTATTAAATACACTCCAGTAAAGCAGAATTGTTTTGCTAGCAAAGATTTAGAACTATCTAAAAATCACAGCTTAGTTCTAAAAAGCAAAGATCCTGTAAAACTGATTACAATGAAAAATCCAACCAGACTTGTTTTAGTTGTTCAATAGAATGCTGTTTTAATATGGGTATCTTCTTCTAGCTTTGACTAGTAATATATCTAAAATTTAAAAGATCTGAACATTTTAAATATATAGTTATTTCAAAAAAAGAGATTTTTTGACTTTCTATATCCCTGAAGGGAAAACAAATAGTTATCCCAAAATCAATAACTTACATGGAAATCGAAGGTTTTCAAGAAAGAATTATTCGTAAATTACTTTTTGGGATAACTATAGTTTCTAACTAGAATATACAAAAAATGGAAACAGAATGCTTATATCTTAGAATAGAAAAGGGTATTTTTTATAAAAATTACATCCATAGTAGACACAAAAAGCGACTTATGAAATCAATTTGCCTTTTGAATATAACTATAAATTCTTTCAAATATTACAGTTTTTCCAATATTATTGCTTGTGGCAGATATAATGTATGATTATTCTAAACATAGTAGCTTTAGTAATAATGGCTTTGAATACAAATTACATATTTACCTTAAATTATGACCACCTCTATTAGCCCAAAAGACTTTTTTTCTTCTTTAAGCCTAGAAAGCTTAAAAAAAGAAAAATCCATTGAAAAAATTTCTCTTTTTCTAAGACTAATTCTATTGATTATCTGTGCGATCCTACTTTTTTATATTTTTCAGAGCATTTTTTCTTATCTTAATGTTGGTACTGAAGCTATTAACAAGATGGAAACTCAAGTTAAAAACAAAGTAAACTTTCTCAGAAACAGTGAAAGTCAGAACAACAAGGAAATAGACTATTCTATCATAACTAATACTCAGATTATTGAGATTGGCAAAGCAAAAGCAGCAAGCCCTGTCAAACCTGATAAACCAATAAGTAAAATTGCTCTTAATTTAATTGGCACATTCTTAAGTGGTGGCATAGGCGAGCCATACGCGATCATCGAAGATAGCAAAAAAAGAGAACAAGAAGTTTTCTTAGTCGGTGATAAAATTTTCGAAGAAGATGCTACAGTTGAAAAAATCTTTTCAGATAGAGTTGAAATCAAGAGAAATGGAGAAGTTGAAATACTCATTTTTGATGAGAAGAGCTCTTCTGGAGAAAGAGAAGGCGGAACAAATACTGAAGGAGAAACTATTGGAGTTGATGAAAATGAACTAAATAAAGCATTGGACAACTTGCCTCTCTTACTAACTCAAGCTAGAGCAGTACCATACTTTAAAGATGGCAAATCTATAGGACTTAGGATGTTTGCGATTAAGAGAGGTAGCCTTTATGAAAAAATTGGGATTAAGAATGGAGATATCCTAAAGAGTATAAATGGCAATAATTTGGGCGACATAACCCAAGCAGTTAAACTATTTGAAAAACTCAAAAAGGAACGTAAAATAGAGCTTGAATTAGATAGAAATAGAAGCCCTAAAAAGATTTTTTATGAGATTAAATAAATTTTTATTTTCCCTCTATTGTTATATAACATTAGAAAAGGAAAATTTTTGGAGAGTAAGCTAAACCGTGAATAAGATTATTTTTGTAATATTAACTTTTTTTACTCTTCTCATTCTACCCACTACTTCGCTTTCACAAGATGAAGTTGATGAGAAGTCTACTGAAATTAATGTTAAAGATGCCGATATCGCAGCTGTAATTAGAATTTTTAGTAAGAAAACTAAAAGAAATTACTTAATGGATGAAAAAGTCAAAGGGAAAGTTTCTATATATCTTCCTGGAAAAGTTTCTGAAGAAGAAGCTGATAGAATTCTTGATGCAGTGTTAGCGATTAAAGGATTCACAGCTGTACCAATAGGAGACAATCTTTGGAAGATAGTTCCCTCAGGTGAAGCTAAGCAAACAACAATTCCAACTATCAAAAAAACAGATGGTAGAGGCTCCCCTTCTATAGTAACCAGAGTTCTTAATTTAACTTACGTTGCTGCTGACGAAGTAAAACAACTCATACAGCCTTTGGTCTCAAAAGATGGCCTTTTAAATGCATACACAGGAACTAATTCCCTCATTCTAATTGACCATGAAGAAAATATTAAAAGACTAGAAGAAATTATTGAATCTTTTGATATTCCTTATACAAATAGAGAAATGACAATCATTCCTATTGAGTATGCAGAGGCGCCTGATGTTGCAGATAAGATTAATCAAATACTATCTGAAAATAATGATTCTTCTAGCCAAAGTGGGAATCAAGGTTTGTTAAATGCTAGAGCGACTTTAAATGCCAATGTCGCTGCGCGTTCAAATAGCCAGGCAGGAAAAGCCAGTGCTGGAGGGATTGGAAGTTCTTCTCTGACTGTTAGCGCTCGTTCTAGAGCCCCAAAAATTATCGCTGACGAAAGAACTAATTCAATTATCTTAGTTGCAGATGAAGATACGACTGCAAGAATTAGAGCTTTAGTTTCTGAACTAGATAGCCAAATTGATAGATCTGGTAGCAAATTTTATGTATACAGATGTCAGCACGCAGATGCTGAAGACTTAGCTGATGTTTTGTCAGGCCTGTCTGGTGAAGGAGGATCAGTGGGTAGTAGAAACAACGCATCTTCCTTTGCTGGAAGAGGCTTAAATACACCTAGTGGTAGAAATAATTCAAATAATAGAAATAGTAGAAGTCAAAATAGATTAAGCAGTCAAAGTAGAACACCAGGAAGATCGAGAACAAGTAATTCTAACACTGGCAATTTATCTGCAAATCTTGGTGAAGATATTTCAATTACGGCTGACCCATCTACAAATTCATTAATCATTAATGCTAGTAAAACTGACTATGCTAAGATTTTAAGTCTTCTAAAAAAGCTTGATATCAAAAGACGTCAAGTGCTTGTTCAAGCTGTTATTTTAGAAGTTGGTGTGAATGATACTGTGGACTACAATACTGAGTTTACAGCATCAGGCGGCGGTTCAGATGGCGGTATATTTGCTGCCAATGGCGGTGGTAGCTTAACACAATTACTTAGCAATCCAACTGCACTAGATAGATTCACAGTTGCTGCTGCTAGCCAAGGAGTACTAACCTTGCCAGGGAATTTAGTAATTCCTTCGCAAACTGTGCTTTTACAAGCTGCACAAACTGCTTCTAACGTTAACGTTTTAAGTGCTCCAAACATTTTAGCTACTGACAACGAAGAAGCAGAAATTGTTGTTGGACAAAACGTTCCATTCTTAGCTAGTACTGCTTCAAACAGTCAAAACTTAAATAACACCTTTAATCAAATTGACAGACAGGATGTTGGAATAACCTTAAGAATCACACCTCAAATAAGCTCGAGTGATTTTGTAACCCTTAGAATGTTTACTGAAGTTTCAAGTGTTGTAACTGGTACATCAGGCTCTGATTTAGGCCCAACCACAACAATCAGAACTAGTGATACAACAGCAATAGCCAAAGATAGCCAGATGATAGTTGTAGGTGGTTTAATGGCTGATGACATCACGGAAAGCGAAAGTGGAATTCCTTTCATTAAAGATGTTCCTTTTATCGGACATTTCTTTCAATCAAAAACTGAAGTTCAACGAAGAACTAATTTACTAATCTTCCTAACTCCAACGATAATCAGAGACCAATTTGATCATAGAGATCTAACGCTCGAGCACAGAGATGTTCTTCAAAAAGACATTGATAATTATAAAATTTATCCTACTAGGAAGGAAAAACTTTATCACAAAGATCTACATTCAGTTATTGAAGGGAAACCTTATAGTGGCCCTGTTCCTGGAACTATACTTCCTCCAATAAAGTCTAGAACTAAAAACACTAACTCAATGTCTAAAGAGAAAGATTCTCTCGCTCTTAATTCTCCGTTAGCAAATTCAGACACCAGACAATTCTCTGTTAAACCAAAACTTCCTGAAGTTCCTAATAAGAACTTCAGAAGCAATAATGAGATCGATCCTGTAGCTTCAACTCTATTAGGAAAAACTCAAAAAAGTAACTTTGGTAAGTTTGTAGTCCTTGAGACTGATAACCTTAGTTCAGGGACTCCTTTAACTATCGATCCTGATTCAAAGCTTACTATGATTCAAATTCCTAAAAATGTTCCCAGTGAAGTAAACAGTTTTTTCCGCTCGGGAGAGACATATTCATACAACACAGGAGATCATAACAATTTAGGATTAAAGGTTATGGGAATCTTTAACTCTGCAGAAGAAGCTTCTAGTTTTTACTCAGATCTACCGAACAATTGGCATACATTATCTTCTTTTGAAAGTCTCAATATTGGAAAATCACCCTGGATAAAAACAAAAAAATAGGTTTTAAAATTGACAGATTCTGAAAATACAAATATTGAGACGACATTAAAGCTAACAGCCGAATTTCTTGGCTTAGAATTTCTTAAACAATTACCTGAGCCTGTGCCCCCAAGAGACTTAGTTAGGGGAGACTTTGAAAGAATAGCTGGTTCTTGGGGCAGAAATTTTCAAACTATTCCTATTGGAGAAAATGGTAATTATATACAAGTTGCAACGGCCGATCCCTTAAATGTTGAAATATTTGATCAACTCAGACTTTGCTACAATAAGCCACTTGAGATTTTAGTAACTGGCCCTGAAGAAATTACTAAAGCCATTAATGCAATTAGAACTAATTTAATGACCGATCGATCTAACGAACTTACATCTGAAGAAGATGAAGACGAAAAAAATATAAGCGGAGCAGATCTTAAAATTGATGTTACTGATGCTGAAGATGACGACGCTCCAATAATAAGATACGTAAATGCAATCATCTTTAAAGCCAGTTCTGAACGAGCATCTGATGTTCATGTAGAACCATATGAAGATACTCTAAATGTAAGATTTAGAATTGATGGAGTCTTATCTGACGTAGCGACTGAGGATAAAACTTTTCAAGCTGCAATTCTGTCTAGAATTAAAGTCATGGCAAACCTAAATATTGCTGAAAAAAGACTTCCTCAAGATGGAAGAATTGGACTTAAGATTGCAGGAAAGGACGTAGATATCAGAGTTTCTACTGTGCCCACTCAATTTGGCGAAAGAATTGTTATGCGTCTTTTAGACAAAACAGCAACGGTACTCGATCTAGCGCAAGTTGGCCTTACTGGCAACAATCTTAAAATGATCAATAAATTGATTCAAAAGCCGAATGGCATAGTCCTAGTAACAGGGCCAACTGGTTCTGGTAAAACAACTACCTTGTATTCTTGCTTAACTCAAATCAACACTCCAGATAAAAATATCTTAACAGTAGAAGATCCAATAGAATACCAACTTCAAGGAATTGGTCAGATGCAAGTAAATCCTAAAATTGACTTTACATTCGCTTCTGGATTAAGAGCTATTTTAAGACAAGATCCTGATGTTGTGATGGTAGGTGAGATTCGTGACACTGAAACTGCAGAGATAGCCATTCAAGCTTCCCTAACTGGTCATCTTGTTTTCTCAACTCTCCACACCAATGACTCTGCCGGAGCTATTGCGAGACTTCTTGATATGGGTGTTGAACCTTTCTTAGTTTCATCAAGTCTGCTTGCAGTTATGGCGCAAAGACTAGTTAGAAAGCTTTGCCCTGCTTGCAAAATACCACATACACTCACTGCTGAAGAAATGACAGAACTTGGTCTTAGCCAAAATGACATTGGAAATAGTCAGGTATTTAGACCAAAAGAAGGAGGCTGCGAAGCTTGCCAATTTAATGGCTACTCTGGAAGATGCGGGATTCATGAATTACTTGTAGTGAATGATGAAGTACGGACTAAGATTTTACAAAAAACAGATGCAGGTTCAATTAGAAATGCTGCTTTTTCTGGAGAATTTAAAACTCTACGAAGAGACGGAGCTGATAAAGTTTTAGAAGGCATTACATCTGTTGAAGAAGTAATTTTGGTTAGCCATGAAGACGGGTCTTAAAAGAAAATGCCAGTATACGAATATCAAGGGATAGATAAATCAGGGAAAAACACAAAAGGCACTATTGATGCTGAAAGTGAACGTTCCGCAAGACAAAAACTTAGAGGTCTTAGTATTTACCCAACTTCTGTTAAAGAAGCTTTTGATGTTGCCAATAAAAAATCAAAAGATGTTCTGCAATACTTTCAAAGCAACAAACTCTCTACGAAAGATTTATCTATAGCAACTAGACAATTAGCAACTCTTATTGGAGCAGGCCTGCCTCTTGTCACTGCACTTAGCTCTTTATCTAATCAAGCTGAATCTCCTATTTTAAAAAGAATAGCAACTGATGTGAAAGAAAATGTACAAGAAGGAGAATCGCTTTCTAAATCTCTTGATAAGTTTCCAAAATCTTTTCCTAAGCTCTACATAAATATGGTTGCTGCAGGAGAAGCAGCTGGAAACTTACATGGTGTTCTTGAAGATCTCGCTGATTATCTTGAAGCTCAAGTCGCATTAAAAAGTAAAATTCGCTCAGCGTTAATGTATCCTGTTGTTATGATGATTGTTTGCTTTCTAGTAATCGCTCTCCTTTTTATCTTTGTAATTCCAAACATTGTTGAAATTTATACCAAACAAGGTGCGATACTTCCACTGCCAACTCAAATTATGATTGGGATTTCTGATTTTCTAAAAAACTATTGGTGGAGCATACCAATTTTTGCTTTCTTACTAATTTCTCTTATTCGTTGGTATTACAAGACAAGCCAAGGGCGTTCCAATATTGATAGACTATTGATGAAATTACCAGTCTTTGGTCCTACATACTTAAAAATTAATACAGCAAGAGTTGCTCAAACCCTTGGAACCCTACTTAATTCTGGCGTTCAGCTTTTAAAAGCAATGGATATTACGAAAAAAATCATTTCGAATATTCACATAGTAGAGGCACTAGAGAATGCTAAAGAAGGAGTTAGGGAAGGAAAAAGTTTAGCTCAAGAACTAAGTAAATCTAACCTTTTTCCTTCAATGCTAATGCAAATGATTTCAGTAGGAGAACAAAGTGGTGAATTAGAAAGCATGCTCGACAGAGCAGGCACTGCATATGAAAAAGAAGTAAACTCAACTGTTGAAAGTTTAACATCAATAATGGAGCCAGTATTAATGGTTATAGTTGGTGGAATTGTGTTGTGTATTGTGATTTCTGTTTTATTACCGATGGCTGATTTGATTGAGGTTATTGGCGGCTAGATTGAGCATGCTAGGAGAAAAAAAGCTTCCCTCATTTTTTTCTATTTAACCTGACTAAGTAGCTAGAAACACTACGATAATACAATTCAACAAGATATATAAACAACACTCCCCATTGGCTGTTTTAACTATTTTTGTTTAAACTAGGGAAATATAGACAAGGAGAACTCACAAATGAAAAGAATAAATTCTGAATCAGGACTGACTTTAATTGAAATTATGGTTGTACTTATAATCATAGGGGTTATGGTTTCAACTTTTGGGAAAAAGTTGTTCGGTGCTGGTGATAAAATGAAAGCACAACTTGCGCAAACACAACTTCAAACATTAAAAAGCTATATTGAGCAATATAATCTGCGATACAACAATATTCCTAACACAATTCGAGATCTTTCTTCATGCACAGAAGCGACGGGACAAGGTTGCATTCCTATTGCTAATGAAGAAGAACTATTAGATCCGTGGGGAGTTGAATTTCAATATTCTCGAAATGGTAATAGATATCAAATTAAAACTATGGGAGCAGATTCAACTGCTGGCGGCGATGGAGTTAATTTTGATACCTTTATTGAAGGGCCATAAAATTTTTTTTTAATGGTATTTTCTATTGCGGAAACTAAGCATCAAGAGAGCTAAAGCAGGCTTTACTCTAATTGAACTAGTAGTAGTTCTCGTAATTATTGGTGCAGTATTTGGCATAATTAATTTAAGTTCTGGTACTATTGAATACTGGCAAAAAGAATCTTTTGTTAGAAAACTATCTGAAATACTAGAATTCCTTCACCACAACGCAATTGCAGATCAAAAAAACTATCGCATTGAATTCTATATGGGAGATGATAAGCACTATTATAAAATCGGCTTACCCTCAAGCGAAGGAACAGGCACTTCAGGAATGCCTAACTACCCTTCACTATCTAATGAAGAATATTTACCTAAAGATACTTATATAGTAGATATAAAAACTGCTCGCGGCATTGAGGAAACTTCAACTAACGATAAAAATCCCTATCTTAACTTTCACAAAAGAGGTTTCTCAGACTTTGGTGTAATTCATCTCGGAATGTATAATAGACAAGACGAGATTGCCTACGTTACTATCTTAGTAAACCCCTTTACTGGCCTTACTAAAATATATCGAGAATATAGAGATTTTGAATATACATACAAAAAAAATGAAGAATCCTAGCAAAGCAAATGAATTAGGCTTTACTCTAATTGAAATCACTCTTGCAATTTTAATGCTTGGTGGAGCTTTAACTGTATTTCTTGGCCTTCAAACGGCAGCTGTTCAAAAAGCTCTTAGAGATAAACAGCAATTTAAAGCCATGCTCCTCGCAAGATCTCTTATGTCAGGTATAGAGCTAAACAATAATAATATTGACGAGCAAGAAACTATTAAAAGTGCATATGACAGGCTTGAAGAGTTGAATATACCTGTAGACGAAAAAGAGGAGAATCAATACGATCGATTTGAAACGATCCTCAAGGTTGAAAAAATCCTAATACCTCTTCCAATTCCTGATCCTTCAGGACTTCCTCAAGATATCGAAATGAAAAAATTTGTGTTAACTCTAACATGGGGAGACAACCCCGAAGATACCTTTGATATAACTTATTTTTCTCCGTTATGATGATTAAATTAAAAAAACATATAGAAGATGGAATGACCTTAATGGAGGTTGTATTAGCAGTAACTATTCTTACATTTATTATTTCCATTGCTTACAGATCTATTGCTAAAATAACGGAATCTAAAACTTTATTAGATGAAGAGAGAGAACTCTTTGCAGTAGGAAATGCATTATATAATAGATTAAGTAGCGAGTTATCTCAGGTCGGCACCACAGCAAATTTACTTCCTTTTGATGGCACAACGGCCTACCCAAGTAACTTTCATCTTCTTGGAAAAAGCAGAAATATTGGAGGTGAACGTGGAGATGTTATTTCATTTATTGCTGACAATGCTGGTCAATTTATTCCAGATGGAGGAAGCAATGCTGGATTAGTTGTTATAAGATACAGGATGGAAAAAAATCCAGAACAAGAAAATGGTAATGAAAAAACTTTTCTCTTAATAAGAGATGAAATGCCTCATAATGATAATGTAAAATTAGCTCAACAAAGAATTATGACCTTTCCTATCAGTGACAGAGTAACAACTTTAAAATTTCAATACTTTGACAATGCCTCTAAAGACTGGCAAGAAGAATGGTCAGAGACGCAGAATTACATCCCAGCACTTGTTAAATTTACAATTGGATTAAGTTCGGAAAAAGGGAGAGAAGTTCTGTTTTCTACTGTTATTTTTATTGGGACTTGAACTACGCTTTTTAAGCTAACTTAAATTTAAGATAGGCATAGAAGACTAAGCTAATACTACACGATGAGTATTTTCAAATACTTAAAAACAACAATATTAGTTAACGTAAATACTCAGCAAAACACTCTAATACCTTGCTATCACTCTATTTTCAGGTTAGATTTTACAATACATGCAAAAAATTCTTTGTTTAGACATATCTCAAGAACCAGCTCAATTAAATCTAGTTGAAGTTAAAGAGAACTCAATAAAGGTTATAGAAAAAAAGACTTTTGAATTAGATAAAGAATTCTATTTTGATGCTTACTTAACAAATAATAGAGGATCTGGAGTATTTGATTCTGGAGCTATTGACTCTCGAACTATTGACTCTGAAGCTATTGACTCTGGAACTGAGACTAACTCTTCAGAAGAGGCGACTAACAACATTGGAAATGACATAAAGCAAGGCTCTGTAAAAATAGATCTAAAACTATCTCAACTTGCGGAAGCTTTGAATTCATTTGAAAATTCGTGGAGCAATAGTGTAGTTGTTGTACCCCCTAATGAACATATTTCTCTTTCTGTTGAACTTCCCTTTAGTGACGACAAAAGCATTGAAAAAGTAATTAACTTAGAAGTACAGGACTTAGTTCCTTTTAACTTAGATGATTTTTTAGTTCAATATTCTAAAATTGAAGAAGATAGTAATAAATTATATGTAAACCTCGTTCCTAAACTTGCAGTAAAATATCTTCTAAAAAAACTTAAAGTCTTAACACTAGAGCCTGAAGTAGTTACGACACCAAGCGGTTCACTTGGTGCGGCTTTACACCTTGCTCCTAAATATTTTTCTAACAACAGTGCTATTCTTTACTCAAGTAAGTTATATAATCATCTTGCTATCGTAATTAATGGAAAAATCGTTGGAGAAAAATCACTTACGCTTGTGGATGATAATGAAGTCAACCTAAAAAATCTCAAAATTTGCCTAACTAGTTTTGAAAAAAAATTTGATACCAGACTTGAAAAAATTTATATTTTAGGCGCTGAAATTCTCGCTTCTGAACTGCAAGCTAAAATTGGTAGGCCTTGCGCTAACTTTACTACGTCCGAACTCATTAAAGAATCAACAGATGGCGTGACAAGCCTTGCCTCAGTTTTTGCAAAAGATATAGATCCTCCAAAACTAATCACAAATTTTAGAGCTAGAGAATTCTCGTATAGTCCTTATCTTAAAAATATAATTAAAGGCTTGTTAAAAATACGTTGGGAAGCTCTGGCTGCATTATTTTTGTTACTTTTGCTACCTTTAATAAACTACTTTTTTACTAGTCTTAATATCTCAAAAATTAATTCCTCAATCAGTAAAAATGTCAAACAATATGCTGAAATTACTGGTAAGAAACCGCTTAGTTTAGTTGCCGATGAAAATGCTCAATTAAGTCGAGAACTCTCTGCTCTTGGAGCGCCAACTAGTTCGTCTATTCTTAATTCTTTTATAACAGTAGCTAAAGACATTAAAAAAGCAAAAGAAACTTCTCAGATAAATATTACTAATCTTAGATTTAAAGGTGACAGAATAAGCGTAGAGGGCACTGCACCTAACTATTCTGATGTTAGTAATTTTGAATCTGTATTAAATCAAGAAAAAAAAGATAAATTATATTGCAAGGTAAGTCATGATTCTAAATCAGGATCTAAAGGAGCCCAAAGAGGGTTTAAATTTACAATAAAACTGTGTGATTAAAGCGTACTTAATATGAAACAAGTAAAAGAATTACAAGCAAAATTTGTGAAATGGATGAAATCCTTAACTCAAAAAGAGCATATTTTGTTAGCTGTAGCCTGTGTCTTTGTATTATTTTGGTTAAGCGGAATTGTATATGAATCAGTAACAGGAAAGTTAGATAAGCACGAAAAAACCTTAAAAACTGAACTGACTAAATTAAAAAGCGTGCCAGAGGTTATAGAAACAAATATTAAGCTAAGAAAAAGAAAAGCTGAAGTTGAAGAAAAGTTAAAAGGCGTTGAACTATCTCAAGGAGGCCTGGCGCATTTAGAACAATTGATTAAAACAAAAGCCAAAATTAGTGAAAAAGATTTTAGCATTAAACCTAAATCAACAAGAAAAATTAGCGAACGCTTTGAGCAAACCCCCTATTCTGTAAAGATGGAAGTAACAGAATATAAAAACTTACTGAGCTTTTTAAGAGAATTAGTCAACGGACCTAAGAGAATGGTCTTAAATACACTCAACCTTACAAAATCAAGAAATGGTCAAAAACTAGCAGTTGATTTGGAAGTTAGCTCACTTAAAAGAATCGGATCCTAATTTTTTAAGTACTTATGATTAAAAAAATATTCTTAACATTTTTTATAGTAGGAATAATTGCATTACTCGCATTTGGAAATGTTAAAATCAAAACAATGGGAAAAGATTTAGAAATCCTAGCAGCTAATTATGCTAAAAAAAATGGATTTCTACTAAGTATCTCAGATTTAGAACCTAAAATCTTAGGTGGTAAATCTAAAAAAGCCACTGTAACTGTTCCTATGAAAGCAGGCTTTTTTAATCTTGACTTAGATAACCTTGACTTAAATCTTTCTTTATTGAAAATATTTTTTAAAACTCTCAAAGGAGAAATTCACGCTAACTCTTATGAAGGTAATTTTTCTTCTAAATTTAATATCTCACCTAAGAAAGTTATTAATATTCAAAAAATAGTACTCAGAGATCTTAAACTTGGAAATCATCCTCAACTTGGAGCTCTGGGAATAAGAAGAGGGAAATTGAGCCTTTTAGGTGATAAATTGAATTTAAACTTAGATAGAAAATCTGTTAATATCAAAAAATTAAATCTTAATATTTCAGAGTTTTTTTTAAAAAAAGATCTACAACTTAAACCCCCTCTAATCATGTATCCGATCACTCTACCTAATATTGAAAAATTAAATATTTCTCTCAAAGGAAATTGCGAGCATAGTTTTTGTAAAGGAGAGTTAAATTCAAATTTAAACTTAGGCAAGATTTACGGAGATCTTAGTTTTGTCTTAGATAAAAATTTAAACTTTGATTTAAAAAAACTTGTTTTGAATATAACAGTCAGCTTGACTGATTTAGGAGTAAAAGAGATTGGAACTTATCTTCAATTCATTAGCCCAGCAATCAACAAGAATATTAAGTTTTCTAACTTAAGCAGTAGCACTAAGAAATTTCGAATTATTAAAGATAATTTAGGTTTTAAATTTCGTGAGATTAAAGGCGAAGCTTAGTTGCAATCCCTTCACCTGTTCTGGCTGCGGCGTTAGCAGTTGCTTTGGGATATTTAAGTATTACAAGGCCCTCTTCCCTAGCAAATAAATGAGCTTGCAAAGTTCTAAACTAACTAATTTATAAAAAATTCAATAAGTTAAGGTTTGCCTTACGGAAATATACGAAATAACTTGATTTATATTCGTATACTTCCGTATAGTATGAATAAGAAAAGAATATGCTCTCATTTAAGATTAAACCAAAAACTATACTACTTCTTCGAGAACTAACAAAAAGACTTACAAAAACTCAAATTTTAATTGAATCACTGGAAGCTCAAGAGTTGGAATTCATTAAGCGTAATGCCCTTATTAGTAATATTGGAGCATCTACTAGGATTGAAAATGCAGTGCTCACTAACTCTGAAATTGATTGGGTAGATACTGCCTTAACAAGTGACGGAAAAACAACATCTTTTGAAAATCAAAGAGAGGCAATTCAAGACAAGTTATCAAAAGACAAAGAGCGAAGTATTGATGAAGTTGTAGGTTGTAGAGCAATGCTACAATTAATTAACCAGCAAGCAAACAACCTTTTTCCACTTACAGAGGTGACCTTGCGTGGGCTTCACAAGGAGTTACTTAAGTATCACGCCCCTGACAACTACCATAGTGGCGGTTACAAGCAAGTTCCTAATAGTGTTGTTCGCAAGGTGAAAATGTCAGGTTGTCCTGTAAAAGAATATCCTGTTCTTACAACTTCCCAACCAGGACTCGAAACTGAAGAAGCTATGACAGCTTTAGTTGGCTGGTATAATAATACCCTTAAAGTTCATCCTTGGACTATTGCTGTAGCGGTAGAGTTTGTATTTAGGTTCTTAGCTATTCATCCATTTCAGGATGGTAATGGTAGGGTGGGACGTGGCTTATTTTATTTAACACTATTGCAAAGCCCTGATGATAGCATTTCTAGTACGATTTCTTACTTAGCTATTGATAGATATGTAGAAGTAGAAAGAGAGGAATATTATGCCGTTCTTAGTAGGTGCTCAGATGGTAAATTTATAGCTGACCCTACTAAGTATGCTTATGAGCATTTTTTAAATTTTATGCTTAAGGTGATCGATTGCTCGATTGACGATGTTGAGCTTTATAGGGATAAATTTAAGCGTTTAAATAGTCTTACTACCTCACAACGAGTTGTCCTAACTTGTTTTAAAGAGCAACCTGAGCTTAGATTACAAGCTAAAAATATCGTTGAGTATACCAATCTACCTCGAACAACTATCAACGATGCATTAAAAGCTTTGATAAAAAATAAATTTATTCAAAAGTATGGGCGAGGTGCTGACGTTAAGTATCAGCTGCTTTTTTGAACTACTCTAGGAAATAAGTTTAGTTAGGAATTATGCCTAGCAATATATTTCCTGAATCCTGGTCAAGTCTTGGTAAATCCTAGTGCCAGTAACATAATAAGTCTAAATTTTCACAAATTCTACTCACTTTAGCCGAAGTTTGCTTGAAAAACGAAAAGCTGCTACTTGCTACCCTTCTCAATATGAATGTTTGCAAAATTTTCTACAAAATTACCTTGAGTTCCCCACTTACTTCACAGCACTTATTCTCGAAAATGCTAAATAACTAGCCTCTCTGCTTTTATAAGATTTACTACTTGAATATGTGCTTATTACGGCAAAAAATGGCTTTGCCATTATTTTCTCGCCCAACAAATCATTTAGTTTTCCCGCTTAAAAGCGGAAAAACCAAATGTCGTTGGGTATATCTAGGAGGAAAGCAAAAAAGATTCAATAATAGCACTATTCGTAATCCCACGATTCACGGCCATTTTATTTAATTTACTGATAGCCTCAAGACTAAGGGTAAATGATTTAACTTTTTTGTGTTTATTGATGGGTTTTACTCTTTTGTCAGGAATTTCGAAATTAGCCCAATACTTCATTTTTGAGCATTCAATGCCCTTATATTTAAGTGGTAATTCGCTGCCATTTTTAATCTTTTCAATAATAGTTTGCAGTTCTTTTGGCATCTCTTCAATTCCAATAAAGTTGTTTTGAAAGTGAAGCAAGGCAGCTGGGAAAACTTCCAAAACTCTAGGCTCTACATTGCGGGCTACCCATAGAACATCTTTGATTCTTAAAATAACCTTATGTTTTGATTTTATTTTAGGATATTTTAAATAACCCTTTGCTATCAAGAATCCTAGAGTATTTTCTGCTCGTTCAGAGTTGAGATTTTTTAAGAATAGCTTTTGTAGTTCTTTGGTTTTTTTTATTATTTTATTGTTAGTCATTTATATTATCTCTTCTAATGAAATTTTATACTTTAAAAAGAGCTTTTCAAGCTCTACAGAGAATTCAGCTATAGCCTGTATAAGTAATTGTTTATTTTTTTCAGGTGCAAATTTAGCTTTTGAAACTAAAGTTGAAAATGAATCAATGACATGTACTGTAATCTTCTTAGAAGAATAATATTTCCAAAACTTAGCTTCTGTTGGAATCCATATTTCTTTACTTAGTTCGTCATAGTCGTAGCCATGTGATCTTAGGATTTCTTTGAAATGAAATTTAATTGTAGAATCACCTTCAAGGAGCGCATCTAAATCGTTAGTAGCAATTATATTTAACTTTTTATTTATGCTTTCATCTAATAATAGACTTGCTTGGCCGAGAACTTTGATTTGAATTTTCCCAGTTTTAGGTAGGCCATCTTGACAAAGTTGTTGATCGAGTTTGTTTACTATGCTTTCAAGCTCTTTTAGTATTTTATCTAAATCTTCTTTCATAATACTATATTATAGTATTATATATTAATATAATATACTAATAAACTATTCTTTATTAACTTTCTGAAAATATTGAAGAAAAACCTATAAATTCGCAATCTTTGCTGCTTACTAGGTTCATTATTCTTATTTAGCTAACTGGATTAGCTCTTCTTGCTTATGGATTGTAAATTGGTAGCTAACTGCTACCAGCAACATTTTTATTTATTTTACTCTACTGCTTTGCGTGAGTAACATTCTTCCGTTGTTCTTAGTTTTAAATTAAGAATTTGTTTATATCGACAAAAATTTTGAAAAGTTTCTTAATTTTTGATTTTTTTTAGATTATTTCTGAAATAAATGTTGCTGGCACCAGTTAGTCCACTCCTTTTCGGTGTCAAGAATTGTGACGCAACGTATATTAATTAGGTGCTAAGATACCTTTTCGGTGTCTTTTTTTATGACGCATATCGTCTCTAATTTTTTTTTGATTAAAAATACATATTTGTTAAAATAATATAAGTTAAAATTTTTCAAAATTATCTAGATATATCTTATGTCATTGCAGGTTGAATATAAAAAATGCAATATTATTGATGCGACGAAGCTATTTCGAAAAAATGCCGAAATTTCATTTAATGTTCCTGGCCGATCGCCAATTGAAATCGTAAAAAATTTAGGTGTTTTACAAGCTGATGTTGCAGAGGCTCTTGGGTTAAAATGTACTGAACGAGTTAGGCAGCTACTTGACGGAAAAAACGGTAGATTTCCATTGGAAAGAAACATAATTCGTGTGGCAACAGCTATTAAAGAACTTTGTTCTGCAAAAGTTAGAAATGGAGAGATTCTTTATCGCAAGGAAAAGAGTCAAATAGAGGAAGAAAGAAAAAAAAGTCTTTTTTTTCGTGAAATCTTTGGAAGTAATATTGATTCAATTTTAAAACATTTTGAAGGTAAGAGTTTTAAAGAAACTTGCTTAGATCTAATTTCAAGAATTTATTTAAGTAAACGTAAGTTTTTAAGTGATCTTCAAAAATTTTCATCAGATTTTAGAAGTGATTTTTCTATTTTTACGGCAAGTGATGAAGAAATTATAACAATAGCGAAACTTTTAAAATCAGATCTAAGATTTTTTCATGAAAATCAAATTCTCTTAAAATCAAGCAAAGAAAAAACTAATGCAATTAAAAAACTTGTTTTAAACTTTTTTCTGGAGCAGGTAGGGTGGATAGGTGAAGATAATCAAGGCATTGAAAAAGATATGCCTGATGATATATTTCTAGGGTTAGAGTCCGGAGAGATACTTAAGGTTTTGCGTAATTCAGTCGGTCTTATTCAACCTGAAATTGGAGAAGCAATAAACTTATCAAAAAAAAGGATAGCGCAAGAGTTACAAGAGCATTATAAGAAACCTTTTTTGGCTTACAGTATCGAAGATTTTGAAGCGCTAGTAGATAAAACTTTTGAGAAACATGAACTTTCAGAAATTAATTCAGGTTTGCAGTTAGCGATTATATTTGAAAAATACAATTTAACTTCACTTAGTAGAAGAGAGAATACAGCCTCTCCCCTTCAGCTTATTGAAAGAAGTATGGTTATTGCAAATATGCTAAGGCCTAAATTGTTTTTCTTAAAATTTAAAGGCTTGCTTCAAGATAAAATTGAAGAAAGTATTAAAAGAGTAAAAACTGGGAAAGCAGAGAAGACGAAAACATTGGTCCGTCCTTGGTCAGCTAAACTAGAAAATGAGTTTAAAGAGTGGATTGCTTTGGGAGAGGAGCGTCAAATTAGAGAACGTCAAAAGTATGGCAAGGATTCGATGGTAGATCCAGGGGAGATAGTTGTTGGGGAGAAATATCAGTTTGCCTTGGAAGACTAAATAGCAGATGTCTGTTAAACCTCAAATCGATCTAGAAAGGGCATATAAATTTTTAAAAAGTTAATTATGCAAAGTAGCTAACTGCTGCCAGCAACATTTTTATTTATTTTACTCTACTGCTTTGCGTGAGTAACATTCTTCCGTTGTTCTTAGTTTTAAATTCAGAATTTGTGTATATCAACAAAAATTCTGAAAAGTTTCTTAATTTTTGATTTTTTTTTTAGATTCTTTCTGAAATAAATGTTGCTGGCACCAGTTAGTCTACTATAGCTTTCTACAAAAAACTAGTCATATGAACAACATTCTGATTAGCTAGAGCTTTAACACCCAATTCAGTAACACTCCAAATTCTTGAGGTAAAATCTCCTATAGGATGAGGAGAAACATACTTATGACCTTCTAAAATAAATAAAGACCTCTGAACATCATGTTCATCTTTTCCAAGAGCAAGGGCTAGTTCATCAATTCTATAAGGCCTAGCATTTTTAGCACTAGTAGCCCCTTCAGCCATTTTTGTTAATACAACTACTTGATTTTGGTACCTTTCGTTCTCTTCTTCCGTTAATTTTGACTTATCTTCAGCTGAATTTTCACCTATCATAATAGTTTATATCCTCTCATTTGTAAGCATATTAGCTTTAACTCAAGAATTATATCAAATTAAGGAGTTTAAGCAAATATAGCTGTTTTTACCTACTCACTCTCAAACTATAGTTATAACTTACTAAATCACAATAACTTTAAATCTTTCATAACATTAAAGAAGAAAATATTAGATGAAATTTTTTGGCAAATTACAGAATTTAGAAAATCTTGGTCGAAGCTCTAAAGTTAAGATGACCAGAAGGTCTGCCCTTCTTTTCGGTCTTGCGACTTTTGGTGTTGGCTGTGTTGCAGAAAAAAAGAAATCTCCTTTGAATAAGAACTCCAATAGCCAAGCTAGTGGAAAGTTTAGAGCTCTAGTAAAACCAATTATTGCTAGAGCAGGCTTGTTAAAATCTCAATTGAAAGATATTTCTTTGAGTGCACTTGAAGAATTCAAAAATCAAGGACATAAACTTACACTATTTCCTGTAACAGAACTTTCAAATAGAATTGTTTTATCTTTAAAATTAAATGAAAATTTTAGAAGAATCGATCCATCAGGTAATATTTATCTAGAAAAAATCAAAATTCTTATCAAAACATCAAAGCAACTTGGCGAAGATGAGCTATCACAAAAGTTAGAAAAATTGCTTAATCTTGAAAAATATTTCGATAGAAATATTAAACCGGATATAATAAAAAAGAGAACTAACACCGAAGCTTATCTTAAGAAAGAAGAGCGGTATACCACTGAAAAAAGTAATCTTTTAACTGATATCGCTAATAATCATGGTATAAGTATAACTTACCTTGCAGACGCCATACCTATTACAGGAAAATTTATACAAGAAGGAAAAACTGGGCAGTATCAAGCTTTTATTGTTCATTCTTTAGATAAAGAAGAATATTTAGGTTTAGAAGGATTAAATCTTGATGGTGGGCTTACATCTGTTTTTTTAAATAGCGCCCCAGCACAAAATGCCTCAAAGTTCTTTAGCTCAGTGATTGCAAACGAATTTTCGCATACATACTTTAGAAGAGTTTGGGAAAAATTTTGCAATTTACATTTAGAAAGAATTGATTTTTCAAAAATAAAGCTGTTTAGAAAAGCTGGCAAAAAGAAAACACAATTTTTCAAACGTGCTCTTGAACCTCGCACCACAGGCGAGCTATCTGAGCTATTTTCTGATTCATGGTCAAGTCAAATAAATCCAAGAGAACTTTCAAGAATAGGAATTAACAGCCTTAGTATGCTACTAAATAGTGGAGTAAGAAGCTCAATCAGTCAAAGTAACTTCTCTCCTGCTACAGTAGATCACGCTAATTATTATTGTGGCGACAGAAATTCTAATTATCGTTTAACACATGTAGTGTTTTTGCAAACAATGCACGAATGTTTTCTAGCAGATTCTAATTTAAAAGGTTATGAAAATATTTTATCTCTAGTAAATGCTAAAGAAGAAGCGATAGTTAAAATCTTAAAGCAAATTAATGAAACTCGTAAAAGTAAAAATCCTAATGACAAATCTAAAATACATCTTCTAGATATAGAGTTACATGAAAAGTGCCAATTAGAGGATTTTTACTTAGAGATTATAAATAAAATCCCAGAAAGGTATCTACTTGAGTTTCAAAAAGCATTAAAACACTATGAAGATGAATATACTAATGTGCTTAGACAACATAAAAATCAACTAAACTAAATTAATTTTCTTTAACTTATTACCATATGATACAGAGCCTAACACCTCAAACTCCCCTAGCAATTCTCTTCTTCCTCCCCTTCATATCTTGATAAATTGGTAATTCAATAACAAATTTTGCTCCTCCCATCTCACTATCAAAGACCTTAATTTCTCCGTTATGCTCAGAAACAATGGTACTAACTATAGCCAATCCTAAACCTGTACCTGAAGATTCAGTAGTAAAATATGGGTCAAAAATTTGAGACTTATCATTATCAGAAATTCCATAGCCTGAATCAACTACCTCCATTCTTAACAAATTTTGACTTTCTATTTCAGTTTTTAAGAAAACTTTAGAGTTACAATCTTCTGATTTTTGGCGCTTACGTACAGAAATTAATGCATTATCTAGCAAATTAATAAATAAACGTCTAATTTGCTCTCTATCAATCTCTACTTCTTTAACTCGATTATCAGCAATAAAGTGAAAGCTTACATCAGTATTTGTTTCTGCATATGAATCAATTATTTGAGATAGTAAAATATTTATATCTTCTTTCTTAAATTCAGCTTTAGGCATTCTTGCAAAGCGAGAGAATTCATTTGCTAATCTATTAATTGACTCAACATGTTCTAAAATTGTTTGGCTTGACTCGATAAAAACTTGATTTGATTTAGTATCTTCAGCGTTCTTTTCAATTCTTTGTGCACATAGCTTAATTGGTGTAAGAGGATTCTTAATTTCATGAGCAATTCTCCTAGCAACTTCACTCCAAACATTCATTTCTTGAGCTTTTTTAAGTTCAGTAACATCATCAAATAAAAGTACAGCTCCAACTACTTCTCCTTGTACGTTTGTTAGTTGACCACTTGTGCAAACAACATTTCTTGAAATGCCTTCAGCCTTAAATGAAACCTGCTTTTCAAGAACTAAATTTGGTCTTTCTTGATCATCTAGAACTCTTCTAACTAGCTTTTCTACTTGCGAATATACATCTGAATTAACTATATCCTCAAGATCTTGTCCAAGCGTATTAGATATTTTATTAATAGAAAAAAGCGAAGTTGCTGCGCGATTTGCAGAAGTGATTTTTTCATTTTTATCTACACTAATTACAGCAATTGCTAAATTAGATAAAATTGTTTCAGTATAAGATCTCCTTCTTTCAACTTCATTTCTAGATTGTTTTAAATCGGCTGTCATTTGGTTAAAAGATCTTATTAGAACTGAAACTTCATCATCTCCTGTAGGTCGAACATAGTAATCTAAATTTCCCCTAGCAACAGCTTGCGTGCCTTCAGCAAGTCTTTGTATAGGAACAGAAATTTCTTTTGCTGTATAGAATCCAAACCAAATTGCTGAAAATAAAAGAAGACCCGTAATCATTGCTAGAGTTAGTAGATAACTTGATTTAATTGGACTTTTAAACAACTTAACTTGTTCATATTCTTTGAAAGCATTACTAACAACTCTTAAAGAATCTGCAATATCTTTAGATAGCAACTTTGTTGTGATTAAAATTAAGCTTTGATCATCAAGCCTAACTCTGGTAAATGCACTTAAGTAATTTTTATTAGGCTTATTATCATAACTAACTCCCTCTTTTTGAGAAGCAAGTTTAATAATTTTATTTTCTTCAATTTCTGTTCTTTCAACTTCAGTTCCAAGTGTTAGAAAATTATCTTTATTTGATTTAAAAATTTGAACCCCAGAAATATCATGATTTAAAATAGCTTTCTCTAAATATTGAGAAAGGATAATTTTTTCTCTATAAACTAATGGTTTCGTTTCAATCTCTACTTTAATCATTTCAGTAACTTTAGCAGTTTTAACTTTTAGAAGTTCGTAATGATTTCTACCAATACTCATTGCACTATGCACTGCTGTTTCAACTTGATTACTAAACCAATCATCTAAGGCACGTGAAAGGAGTCCGCTTGCTAGAACAAATACAATAATTGTCGGAACCAAAGTAAGTCCTACAAAAGCAGTAACTAAACGAAGCCTAAGCTTAGAACCTAAGATTCTACGCCTTCTATCAAAAATAAGCTTAACTACATTTCGTCCTACCAAAAAAGCTAATAGAATTAGAAGAACTAAGTTAAAATTGACAATTGAGAAAATGAGAAGATTATTACCAACATCCTTATACTCTGGCCTATTCCAATAAATTGCCAAAGAAACAAGAAAGGCTATTGAAAAGAAAATTGAAGCTCTAAGAACATAGCCACTCTTCTTCCACCATTTAATAATACTTAGTTTATTGATTCCTAACACTTTGTAATATTACACTTTTTTGAGAAGCTTTTCCAATTATAGTTTAAACCTGAATTCGGGATAAAAAGCGTTACGAAAAAATTAAGATGCTGAAATATTTGAACGAAAAAATAAAAATTAGATTGCAGCAGTAGCTTTCTTATCCCAAATTCAGGTTTAAAGCGAAAAACTCTAGCTATCTCCCAAATTAAAATCCAACCATCCAGTATTAAATCCTTGAACCCTAACCAAACCAAGCGACAATACTTTAGATATTCCTTTTGTTATATCACTCCTATCTCCCTTACAATCAGCCATAACTCGAACACTAAGATAGTATTTAGAAATATCTGGTTTTGGAAATTTAGAGTTAAGTGATTTTAGAGGGTATTTCTTAACTGAACGCATTGCATTAAGTGCTTCTTCTTTTTCTTGTAACTGCAGTTCAATAGGTTCTTTCTTATCTCTTAAACGATCGGTGATAAATTTATAAGAGTCACTTACAGAATCAAATTCTAATTGATGTATTTCTTTTCTAACGTCCTCACAACTATCAAACCAAGCTGTTCTTCTCCTACACAATTCAAGCTCGTATCTATACTGATGTACAAATCCACTATTTAAACATTGATTTATCAATTCATCATTACCGAAAAGGTTAATGTCAATTTTTTTAGTGCTTCTTTTCTTTGACCAATTTACTAAAACTTTTGGATCAGAGTATGATATTGCAGGCAATAAAAGTATAAGAAGTAATATAATTTTAGTTTTATTCATTAAAAAATACTCGTCTGATTGTTTGCTTTATACTCAAAACCCATATGCTCATAGGCACGCTTTGTTGCTTCACGTCCTCTTCTTGTTCTTGCGATAAAGCCTTCTTGAATAAGAAAAGGTTCGTAAAAGTCTTCTACCGTATCTCGCTCTTCACCTAAGGCAACTGAAATAGTATCTACACCTACAGGGCCACCATCAAATTTTTCGATGATTAACTCCAAAACTGCTCTATCCATTTTAGTTAGACCACTATCATCGATATCTAGCAACTTAAGTGCACTTCTAGCAACCTCTTTTGAAGCAACTCCATCTGCTTTTTGATCAGCATAATCTCTAACTCGCTTAAGCAATCTGTTAGCTATTCTTGGTGTTCCTCTTGAACGTCGTGCAATTTCATATGCAGCATCTTTTTCTAACTCAAGTTCTAAAATTTCAGCAGATCTAGTTATCACTTTTACCAAATTTTCTGTACTATAATATTCAAGACGATACGTTAACCCAAACCTATCTCTTAGAGGTGAAGTCAACAAACCGCTTCTAGTCGTTGCTCCAACAAGCGTAAAAGGCTTAAGGTTTATTTTAATAGTTTTTGCAGCAGGCCCTTGGCCTATTAAAATATCAATTTCAAAATCCTCCATTGCTGGATATAAAACCTCTTCTACAATACGAGGCAAACGGTGAATTTCATCAATAAACAAAATATCATGTGGTTCTAATGCGGTTAAGATAGCGGCTAAATCTCCAGGTCTTTCAACAATTGGTCCGGAAGTAGATTTAAACCCAACATTTAACTCTTTTGATAAAACTCTTGCTAAAGAAGTTTTCCCAAGGCCAGGAGGTCCATGAAATAAAACATGATCTAAAGCCTCTCCTCTTTTTTGAGAAGCTCCACAAGAAATTAATAAATTCTCACAAATGCTTTCTTGACCAATATATTCCTTAAAATTACTAGGTCGTAGATTTTTAACTATATATTCATCTTCAACTTGCTCATTAGCATCAACTAAGCCCATCCAGCTTTGAACATCATCATTGGGTAAGGTTTTACTTGAACTATCGCTCATATTTTAATCCTATACGTATTTTAAAGCTTCTTTCACAATTTCTCCTGTATCTAGTTTAGAAGAATTCTTAACATTAGAAACAGCAACTTCTGCATCTTTTCTTGCAAATCCTAAAGCAACTAAGGCACTCACAGCTTCCTGCCTATCGGGAATGATGGATTTCTCAATAGCAAGACCATCATAATGTAAATTTGCAAATTGAGTAACTTGATCTTTTAACTCAAGCACTATTCTTTCAGCTGTTTTCTTTCCAATTCCTTTAATTTGTTGAAGTGCTTGAACATTCTCATTTCCGATAATACGTAAAAGTTCAATTTTATTGATTTTTGATATGACCTCAGAAGCGCTCTTTGCTCCTAAGCCCTTTACTTTGGTTAAGAGAAGAAATACGCGCTTTTCTAACTTGTCTGAGAATCCATACAAGTTAATTGCATCTTCTCTAACGTCAGTATAAATAATTACAGTTACTTCTTTTTTAGCATCTAAATTTGATACGGTTTCTCCAGAACAAAGAATTTCATATCCAACACCATTAACATCAAGTGTAATTGTATTGACATCAATTTCTTGAACCTTTCCTCTTAGAGATGAAATCACTGACTAGCCACCTCCATATCTTCATCTGATATATCAAAATTAGCAGAAACACTTTGAACGTCATCCAAATCTTCTAAAACTTCAAGTAGCTTAATTAATGTAACAGCTTCAGAACCTTCAACTTTTACTAAATTTTTAGGCACAGACTGTATTTCGGCCTCGAACGTTT
Source organism: uncultured bacterium (assembly GCA_937976335.1). Classification (GTDB taxonomy): domain Bacteria; phylum Bdellovibrionota_C; class UBA2361; order UBA2361; family CALJRW01; genus CALJRW01. The sequence continues at coordinate 44,482 of CALJRW010000025.1, forward strand.
TTCCTAATTTTTCTAGAGTATCTCTAATTGATCCAAAATCATTTACCTCAGAAGTAACTTGCCAAACATCTGTTTCATCTGAAATGTCATCAATGCTATAATCTAGTAAGCTCTCAAAAAGCTCATCTTCAGTAGCTTGATCTTTAGCTAAAGTAAAAATTCCTTTATCTTCAAATTGAAAAGCTACAGAATTTGCAGCCCCAAGACTACCACCATTTTTAGTTAAGGCATGCCTAACTTCAGCAACTGTTCTATTCCTATTATCCGTTAGAGTTTTAATTAAAATTGCAACTCCAGCTGGGCCATAACCTTCGTAGTTTATTTCTAAATAATCAGCCCCACCATCATCTTCAGACCCTCTCTTAATAGCTCTATCAATGTTATCATTAGGAACACTATTCGATTTAGCAGTCTGAACAGCAGTCTTCAATCTTGGATTACCGTCTAAGTCAGGACCTCCAGCTTTTGAGGCAACTTGAATCTCTTTTAGTATCTTAGTGAAGAGCTTTCCACGCTTTGCATCATTTGCTCCTTTTTTCCTCTTTATTTTCGACCATTTATTGTGACCTGCCATTTAGCTCCTATTGGGTGATATTCAACTAACTAAAACTATTACATATTTTGAAAAAATGCAATTTTAATTACAATGCTAGGAAATAAAATTTATTTTGAAAAATATTAGTTACATAGTGCTAGACATTCGGTTTTTCCGTTTTTTTTTCTTGCAATTTTTGCATAGCATAAATTCAGTTTTATTTGTTCGAGCAGTATATGTGTTTATTACGGCAAAAAATGGCTCCGCCATTATTTTGCTCGCCCAACAAATCATTTAGTTTTCCCGCTTGAAAGTGGAAAAACCAAATGACGACAGATATATAAATTTTATAAGCTTTCCCTTACACTTTAATGTTTCTTATTAAGTCGATTACATTTTTTAGAAAAAAAGTACTAAATTTATACCTTGGATTTATCGAAGAAAGTATTTATTAAAATTTAAGAAATTCGAAATTAGTCATAATCAGGAAAATCAGCATAACTATCTACTCTTTCTTGAAGTTCTTTTAATTTCTCTTTTGCATCTATTGGATAGCTTGTATCAAATAAAGCAATTTGTACTTTTGGGAATTTTTCACTTAACCAACTTACAAGTTCATATTCAGTATTTAGATCCTCTTTCATGTCACCAGTTTTTTCGAGACTGTAGCAGATAATTATGGTTGAATAGAGATCTTCTTCTGGATACATAATTTCGAGCATTTTTTCTAACATTTCTCTAGTTTGCTCTAAATCTCCAAAAGGTAATTTGATATCATAACTTGCATTTGGGGTATCATTATAAAGGGCTAAAACTAATTTTTGAGTGACTTCATGAGCTCTATTTTTTGGCTCTTTATTAAAACGTGAGTTTTTGAAATTTAAGTTTGTAAATTTTTTAATACCTTCTTTCCCATATTGGAAAACAAGAGCATCTATAACACCTGGCGAGAGCTCACAATTTACAAACCCAAACTTTTTTGTATCCATAAATGCAAGAGCTCTAAGCGCTTTTTCATCGTCTACTAAAGCTCCTTCTAAAAATAAATAAGAAAGTTCTTCTGGAAGTAGAAGTAGAATCTCGTTCATGTTTATTCTTTCTTTGTTAGGAGTTCCGTGCCTCATTTCTGTAGAATAAGAAAGTGAAAAGTAATTTAATTTACTAAAATTTAAGGTTTTTAAAATTTCTACTATATCATTCCCACTTATATTAGGCTCGTAAGGAAGGGTTTTAAGCTCTAACGACTGTAAATTTTCTATTTCACTAAGTGATTTAGCAATAATAACATCATCATCGCTACCATTTAAAATAGCTGTAAAAGAATAAACTTTCATTTCATTTATTACTTCAATAATAGCAGATATTGCTTTTGGCTTATCTTTTAGACCTTCTAGCTCTATCAATCGATTAAGATCTATTGTAGGGTTGCTCCATCTTACGTCTTCATCTATCGGTATAATACCTAAATCAATGAGTGAAAAAGTTAAACTTAGATCTTCAATTCCTTCTTTCTCTAGTGCTTTAGTGATTTTTTGGTAAGCTGAATTAAGCCGCTCCAACTTTTTATCACTGTAATCACAAGTTCTGTCATCTAGCTCTACATGTTTTTTAATTTCTTCTATTGCAATATCAAGATCTTCTCTTTCTCTAAAAATATCTGCATATAGGATTAGAAGATCTCTTCTTAGCGTGAATGTATTTTCTGAACTACCGCTTTTTTTAATAAAGTTATATTTCTCTAAGTTTGCAATTATTTTTTTGCTGCTAAGTGATTTCAAACTTAAGTCATTTTCTCTAGAACTAAATAATGGAGCAAAGCTTTGGTTCCCATTTAATTCTAATTTAAGTACTTCAGTGCTTACATCTAGACTTCTTGAACTATTACCTGCTACGTCTAAATTTCCAAGATATAGGTCCGCAGCTTCAGTTAAGGATTCAGCGTTTTTATCTACTACTGCATCTTTTACTGAAATTTTACCTTCAGTGTTAATGCTTACGACTTGATCGGGTCTCGCATCTTGTAATTCGTCTCTCATGGTTTATTTATCTCAAATTTATCAAATTAGCATTTCTTACGTAAAGTTATGAAGTATTTTAGAAATTTGTTGCTTTTGGAGCAGTAAATTATCAGTTTTCTTTCATTACCTCACTTAATAGCCTAATATTATTAGCTATTTACGTAGTGAGTGAGTTAATTTTGATTCTTAGTTTTTATCACTACTGTCCCAAACGGCATTCACTTATGCGTATCTGCTTTTAATCATTAAAGAATCGCGAAATTTTAAAGACTAAGTTTTAGTCTTTTTAGGATTCATGTTAGAGCTGCCGTAAGCTTTGTGCCAGGCAGAGCTCACTTTAAGCCTGATGAGATACCTACAGACTTAAATCTACCTAAAAGTAAGTGGACAGCTTCTCTTGGAAACTAACTGATGCCAGTTACTTCCACCACAACAAAGATAACAGTAAACAAAACAAAACTTTTGTCGATTACTTTATTGAACAGTTTTAAAAGGCAAAATTTATGATAATCAGAACAAACTTAAACCAAATAAACCAAATAGCTAAATTCAATCCATCTCGTAGCATGCCTAGAATGCAATTTAAGAATGGCTTACCTAATATTAAAAAAGAGAATATATCTAAAACTTTAAGCTCTTTAAATCCAAAAGAAGCTAAAGCTTTACTAAATGACAAAAAAGCACTTAAAAAATTCACAAATGATTTAGCTAAAAAACATGGTATTCCAAAAGAAAAGATAAAAGAATTAGAAAATTTCGTTCTAAAATTACTAAAACAAATTGGTGAACAATCTGCAGGTGCAACTTCTGAAACAAAAACAAGTAAAAATAAAAAAACAACAGAAACAGGCGCTGCATCTAAAACTTCAGGAGGGGGACATACTGGAGGAACTTCTAACCAATTCTTGTGGAAACCACAATCTGAATCAAATGGAAACTTAGTGGTTCTTCTACCTGCAAATATGTCAGGAAATGTTAAATCATTAGAAGTTCTTTCACCTGACGGCAGCACAGTTTTAGCTAGCGGTCAGCAAGCAGGAATTGCAAATGGCGGTAGAGAACATTTTCGATTTAATAAACCTGGAGCAAGTTTCCCAGATGGCGCACTCGTTAAAATTCAAATGAAAGACGGCAGTAGCAAAACAGTGAAAATTGGAGATTCTGCAGGGAGAAATGAGAAAAACAGTTTATAACAGCATTTTTTGACAAAACCTCAGTATAAACCCAAAATGATGCTCAACAATTAAAACACTAGAAACTCTATATCTCTAGAACTCTGTGTCACTATGAAAAACACACTTGATTCCTTAGTGACGCAGAGGTCTAGAGATGTAGAGTTTCTAGATGAGCTCCTGAAGGCTATCTAAAAGAATGTCAAAAAAGAAAAAAGTAGTTAAAAAAAGAAAACGAAAAAAATCTAAAAAAAATTCTTCAAAATTACTATTAAGTAGCATTTTTAAAATATGTATATTTTTATTCCTAATTTTCGTAATAAGTATTTTTGGACTTTACCTTTATGTTGATAATAAAGTCGTCAAAGAATTTCTAGAAACTAAAATTTCACGAGGTGGCAATATATTAACTGCTGAAAGAAAGCTTTATAGCGATTCTGGATTAACACTTAATAAGTTTATTGATATTTTAAAAAGAAGAAATTATCGAGAAAATTTAGTTAAGAATATAAAGCCAGGTGAATACTTTAAAAATAAAGATTCAGTTATTTTTAAAGTTCTTTCTTTTGATAATCCAACTAAAGCTGAAAAGACTTTTATATTTACAAACTCAAATTTTTATAATTCTAATTTTAAAAAAATTGGCCAAGTAAATTTAAGCTCTACAACTTTAGAAACTAACGCTACCTCCGCTCAAAGATTAGACGACTTTGTTAGTCTTGATAAAATTCCAAAATCAGTAACGAAAGCAATTATCTTAACCGAAGATAAAAGATTTTTCGACCATCTTGGAATTGATTTTAAAGGCATATTTAGAGCTCTTTTTGAAAACATCATTGCTGGCCGTGTTGTCCAAGGCGGCAGCACTATTACTCAACAACTTGCTAAAAACACTCTGCTCTACCCAAAAAGAACTATCAAAAGAAAAGTTCTAGAAATATTTGCAGCAATATCTCTTGAAAGAAGATTATCAAAATTTAAAATATTGGAAAGATATTTAAATGAAGTATACTTGGGACAAAAAGGCAATTATGCAATTCATGGAGTAGGCTTAGCAAGTAAATATTTTTTTCAAAAACCTTTAAAAGATTTAAATCTTTCAGAATCTGCAATGCTTGCTGGCTTAATTAAAGCTCCATCTTATTATTCACCTGTTCGTCATTTAGATAGAGCAACACAAAGAAGAAATGAAGTTTTAAATATAATGCTTAGCTCAAAGGCAATTTCAAATAAGGAATTAAAAAAAGCAAAATCTCATTCACTTTCTATTAAAGCTAGTAAATTACAAAAACAAAGTGCTCCCTTTTTCAACATTCAGCTTAGAAAAAAATTAAGAGAATTTGATTCGCTTGAAAGACTAGATGTGCATACAACTTTAGATCTAGAACTACAAATTTGCGCTGATAATGCAATAAATACTGCTTTAAAAGTTTTAGAGAAAACTCACGCAAACATTAAAGCAAATACACTTCAAGCGGGATTAATTTCAATAGAACCACATAGTGGATATATAAGAGCGTGGTCTGGGGGTAGAGATTATAGTAAGAATCAATTCGATCATGTACTGTCTGCAAAAAGACAAATTGGTTCAACAGTTAAACCCTTTGTTTATTTAACTGCTCTTGATAAATCTCTAAATAACTATAAGGCTGCAACCCCTACTACAATAGTAAGAGATGCACCCTTTGAAGTAAGAGTTCCTAGCCAAGATCCTTGGCGACCTGAGAATTTTGATAAAGAATATCGAGGAGATGTAACCATCAGATATGCACTAGAAAAATCTCTTAACGTACCTGCTGCTTACTTAGGTCAAAAGGTAGGAATTAAAAACATAGCTAAAGTTCTCGAAAAATTTCGTATTGGAGAAAAAATACCAGAAGTACCTTCTCTTGTCCTGGGAGCTCTTGATACCAATCTGCTTCAACTCACAAGCGCCTACTCAACACTTGCTAACTCTGGAATCTACCTAAAACCTAAATTATTTCAAAAAATAACAGACTCTAAATCAAGAGTAATTTTTGATTCTGGATTTCAAGAAGAAAAAATTGTTAATGATGGAGAAATATATGTTCTAACAAACATGCTTCAAGGAGTGCTTGAAAGAGGAACAGGTAAAATAATTAGAAACTCTAAGATTACTAGACCACTTGCTGGAAAAACAGGAACATCAAACGAAATGCGTGATTCATGGTTTATAACTTATAGCCCAAATCTTGCTACAGGCGTTTGGCTTGGGAGAGATGATAATTCTCCTACCGGATTAACAGGTGGAGGTGGTGCTGGGAAAGTTATGGTTGAGTACCTAAAATGTATTAATCCTTATATACCTAAAGCTGATTTTGTTAAACCAAAAAATGTAGAAATAGTTGAAATTGACTATAAAACTGGCTCTCTTGCTAGTAGTAATTGTCCTCCAGAAAATGTAATTAGTGAAGTTTTTGTTGCAAATTCTCAACCAAATGATATTTGTAGAGCACACGATTTTATTGACCCAAATAAAGCTAAAGTAAGTAAAAAGAAAAGAATTCCTAGACAAGAAAACATTCAAAAACCTAAGCAAAGGAAGAGAAGTTTTTGGAATAGGTTGTTTGGGGGGTAATTTTTTACAAATCATAAAAAATACTTAGTGCCATTGTTAAACTACTAGTGTATCTTAATAGTCGAGTTCGCTCTGAGAAAAAAGAATTTTGAATCAATTTCGGAAAAAATGAATAAGCAAAAAAAAGCTACAATTTATCTAAACGGAGATCTAGAATCCTATAAGAACTTTGATTTTCCTAAAAACTCTCGTCTAACTGTCTCTGCCGATGGGGCCTATAACTTTCTTTCTCAAAAAAATATAAAAATAGATTTCATAATTGGAGATTTTGATTCCATAGATCAAGAACTTTTATCTAAAATAAAAAAATCAACACCTGAGAAATTAATACATAAAGAATCTCAATATTTAAGTGACTTTGAAAAAACTGTTGATTTTCTAATTCAAAAAGAAGTTAAAGAAATTACAGTTTTTGGCGCTTTAGGAAAAAGAAAAGATCATGAGTTGATAAATTTACATTTGCCTTTTAATGAAAAGTATCACGATATAAATTTTTCATTTGTATCGCCTTCTGAATTACTAATTCCTTTAGTTGGCTCAAGCAATTTTAGAATGGACAAGCATCATGTAGGTAAAACTTTTTCTCTGCTACCTATTAGCGAAAGCGTAGAAATAATAAAATTAAGTGGTGCTAAGTGGGAGTTACGTGATGAAATCCTTACACATGGCAGTCCTCTAGGCTTATCAAATATTGTTACAAGCGAAGAGTTTGAAATTACAGTTGGAGTTGGAAAGGTTTTTTTAATTGTGAACTATTAACAATTAAAATTTTGAGTCAAAGCCTAATATTCAGTCAAAATCTCAGCCCCATCCCTAGTAACCAATACCGTATGCTCCCATTGCGCCGATAACTTTCCATCTAAAGTCCTTACCGTCCATTCATCAATTTTTGAAAGTACTGTTCTCCAAGTTCCCATATTGATCATAGGCTCGATAGTAAAAGTCATTCCAGAACGCATTGTTGGGCCAGTTCCTTTTTTACCAACATGAAGCACTTGAGGTGGCTCATGAAAAGAACTTCCTATTCCGTGTCCAGTATATTCACGAACAATACCATAACGGTGATCTTGCTTAGAAATATATTTTTCAATTGCTGCACCAATATCTCCAAACTTTGCTCCAGGCTTAACAATTTTTATTGCAGCATTTAAACTTTGTTTAGCAACATCAACTAAAGTTTGAACTTCTTTAGAAGCAGTCTCTCTACCACCAACAAAATACATTCTGCTACTATCGCCAAAAAAACCATCTTTGATTGAGGTGACATCAACATTTAAGATATCTCCTTCTTTTAAAATTACAGATTTACTTGGAATTCCGTGACAAACTACTTCATTTGGAGAGGTACAAACAGATTTAGGAAAGCCTTTATAATTTAAAGTCGCTGGAGTTGCTCCTAAATCAAGTGTCATTTTATGAACAAAGGTGTTGATATCTTCTGTATTTATCCCTGGTTTAACGATATCTCCTACTGCGGTAAGAATTTGAGATGTAATCTTACACGCGGCTTTAAGTAGCTCTATTTCTTCAGGAGTTTTGATTTTGATTTTTGACATTAGCTTTCTATGTAACACATTGAGATGATAGGCTCAATTAGCAGATAATTTTGATAAACTACAGTTTTTCTGTATATACTAAAACATATTAGGTTTTACTGTTTTTTTCTTAAAATTTATGCATAGCATAAATTCAGATTTATTTGTTCGAGCAGTATATGTGCTTATTGCGGCAAAAAATGGCTCCACCATTATTTTGCTCGCCCAACAAATCATTTACTTTTCCCGCTTGAAAGCGGTAAAACCAAATGTCGTTGGGTATAATTGATTGTAAGAAAATTGTAGAGGTATCACAATGTCGATAGATGGATTATTACAACAAGAAGATGCTAATCAGCGTACAGCGCTCACAGGCACTCCTGAAACGCAATCAGTTCTTGACTTCTTTGCTAGTAAAATTGCTGGACCAGCTCAACGAACTGTAACAAAAATGTTTATTGCTAGGGAGTTACTTAGTGACTTTAATGAGCCCCATATGGCTGTTTCAAATTGCAGATTAATCAATGATCTAAAATCAGATAAAGCGAATCCAAATAGTGCTCAGTTACTTCTATCTACTAGCCTAAGTGTCTATAAAACAATTCGAGAACTAATTGATCAAAGCTCTGTCCAAGGCACTGACTACCTAAGAGGATATGTAAATGATGCGGTAGAGAGACTAGAACGCGATCTTGCATGTGACATCACAACTACAAGTGATGAGACAACAGTTAAAGGTATGTCTAAAGAACGTATTAAAGCTATACCAACTACTAAAGACTTCCCAGCTATTGATTCACCCTTTGTTTTGAAAGCATACGAGTTTGTATTAGTTGGTTCTAATATGGGTGCTCGTAAAACTAGCATTCGTTTTAAAACTCACTTTGGTCTTGACGGATCAGAAAACGGAGGTGCAGAGTTTCTTCATATATATATGACGCCCGCTGCTATGGCTACTGCTTTTCAAAGAGTTATTAAATCTATCCCAAGATTAATAGTCGATGGAGATTGTAAACAAAAATTATCTCAAGCAGCTGTGAAAATAATGAAGGGATTTGAAAAAGGGTTCTTAAATGCGTCAAGTAATATGCCTTGGCTGTCAATATAAGTACTAACTATTCGTTATGGCTTTCATTTTCAGCCATTCTATAGCACTTTACGCGTATTGACTTTTCCACTACTTATAATAAAATTCAAAAAGTGAAAATCGGCCAAAAAATTAATCCTAGTTTAAATGAATATAAAGAAAATTTATCTAGCTACAAAAACATTCTTGAAAGACATAAAAAGTTATTTACTGAGATTGTAAATCCTAACAGTCCTTCAATTGAAAAACATAAAAAACGTGGCAAACTCTTTGCTAGAGATAGAGTTAGTAAGTTAATCGATCCTAAAACTAACTTTCTTGAAATTGGAACATTTGCTGGATTAAACCTTTATGATGGCGTTAGAGGTGGTGGCAGCACCATTGGCGGAATCGGAACTGTTTCTGGCAAAAAATGTCTTATAGTTGCTAATGATGCAACTGTAAAAGGTGGAACTTATTTCCCAATTACTGTTAAAAAACATTTACGCGCCCAAGAGATTGCTATTGAAAACAAACTTCCATGCATTTACTTAGTTGACTCAGGTGGCGCTTTCTTACCTCTTCAATCTGAGGTTTTTCCAGATAGAGATGATTTTGGAAGAATTTTTTACAATCAAGCAAGAATGAGTCAAATGAATATTCCGCAAATTGCTGTTGTGATGGGCTCATGCACTGCAGGTGGTGCGTATGTTCCTGCGATGAGTGACATTTCAATAATAGTAAAAAACCAAGGAACCATCTTTCTTGGTGGGCCACCTCTAGTAAAGGCAGCAACAGGTGCTGAAATTACCGCTGAGGAATTAGGAGGAGCCGATCTTCATTGCAGTCACTCGGGAGTTTGCGATTACATGGCTGAAAACGATATAGATGCGCTGAATATCACTAAAAAAGTTGTCTCTAACTTAGGTCCAAGACCAAAATCATTTAGAGACAAAATCGATTCAGTAGATCCTCTCTTTTCTGCTGATGACTTATATAGATTAATACCATCAGACAGTAGAAAACCTTATCCAACACGAGAAATACTAGCAAGAATTCTTGACGGAAGTGAGTTAGATGAATTTAAAACTAACTATGGAAAAACTATCATTTGTGGCTTTGCAAGAATTAAAGGAAATTTAGTAGGAGTTATTGCAAACAATGGCATTTTATTTTCTGAATCTGCACTTAAGACAACTCATTTCATACAACTATGTAATAGAAGAAGAATTCCTTTAGTATTTTTCCAAAATATAGTTGGCTTTATGGTTGGAAAAGAATACGAGAAAAGAGGAATAACAAAAGACGGAGCTAAAATGGTAACTGCTGTTGCTTGCGCAAGCGTTCCTAAATTCACAGTAGTCATAGGAGGCTCCTATGGGGCAGGAAACTACGCAATGGCTGGACGAGCATATCAACCAAGATTTTTATATATGTGGCCAAATGCAAAAATTTCAGTAATGGGAGCAGAACAAGCAGCAAGTGTATTAGTGCAAGTAAAAGAAGATTCAGCTAAAAGAAATGGCAAAAAAATTAATGAAGATGAACTAAATGAATATAAAAGTGAAATAATAAACACCTACACTAAACAATCCGATGCATATTACTCGAGCTCTAGACTTTGGGATGATGGCATTATCATTCCTACCGACACTAGAGAAATACTTGGAATGTCACTTGACGCAACATACAATTCAAAAGAAAATGTTGCTGACTTTGGAATTTTTAGAACTTAAGAATTATGACTTTAGAAAACGAAATTTATCAATTTGGCGAAAAAATTTTCAACTCAATAGGTCAAAATGCACCATCTGGCTTTGGCAAAAAAGGATTAGCTAGTAAGTTAATGCAATGGTCTATGACCAAACCTAGTTTAAAAACCAACCTCTTTAGATTAGTGGATGTTTTGCCAGCTTTAACAAATTCGGATGTTGTTGCAAAGCATGTCCATGAATATCTGGGAGAAGATCTAACAGAGCTTGGTCCAATGTTTAAGTTTGGAATGAAGTTAGCACCAGGATTGCCTTCAGTTACAAATATAGCAGTTAAAAAGTCAGTAAAAGAAATGGCTCAAATGTTTATAGTTGGAGAAACTCCTGAAATTGCCTTACCAAAATTAAAAAACCTAAAAAAAAATAAACTTGCCTTTACAGTAGATCTTTTAGGTGAATATTCAGTTAGTGAAGAAGAAGCTGAAATTTATCTTAAAAGATACTTACATGCTATAAAAGTTTTTGGAGAAGATACTGAGCTACAAGACACTAATAAACCAATCTTTAAAGGCCACCCTGGCTGCATCTTCCCTAGTAATGTTTCTGTAAAACTAACTGCCCTTTATTCTCAATGCACTCCACTTAACTTTGCGAAAAGTGTTGAAGTATTAAGTAAAAGGCTTAGCACTATACTAAAGCTAGCAATGAAAAATAAGATTGGAGTTTACATTGATGCGGAAGATAGTGAACATAATCCAATTATTTATGAAACTATAAAGAAAGTTTATGGCAGTGAAGAATTTTTAGATTTTCCTTTTCCGGGACTTGTTATACAAGCATACGCAAAAGATAGCCTTGAACTAACTAAAGATATTCTTGATTTTGCAAAAAGAAGAGGAAAACCAGTAGCAATAAGATTAGTAAAAGGCGCCTACTGGGATTCTGAAACTGCTTCATCTGAACTGCATGGCTGGGAAAACCCCTTATTTATTAAAAAAGAAAAAACCGATGCAAACTATGAAAAAATAACAAAACTTTTGCTTGAAAATGTAGATATTTGTTTGCCTGCTATTGGTTCTCACAATATCAGATCTCTATCTCATGCGTGTTGCTACGCTGAAAAAATTGGAGTGAGCAAAGATAAATTTGAACTTCAAATGCTCTACGGAATGGCAGACCCAATAGCTAAAGCTTTTGTTGGAGAAGGATATTTGGCTCGAATGTATGTGCCTCTTGGAGAAATGATCCCTGGCATGGGCTACCTTGTAAGAAGGTTACTTGAGAACACTTCTAATGAATCTTTTCTTAGAAACACTTTTCACGACCAAAATGAAATTAAAAGTTTGTTAAAAAATCCTAGCGAGAATAATAATGAAATTGTTTAATAATATAAGTCCAACAGATTTTTCTATTGCCTCTGAAAGAGAAAAATTTCAAAAAGCGATAGACACACTAAATCTTAAAATCTCTAAATCTTCATTTGAAGTGCATCCTATCATTAACGGCAGTGAAGAAAGTGTTGAAAAATCAATATCAAGAGAAAACCCGAATGATACATCTGAAAAAATTTGCCAAGTGCATCTTTCCGGAACAAAGGAATTAGAAAAAAGTATTGAGAAACTCAAGCAAGGCTTTTTGAGCTGGAAAAATGTAAATCTTAGCAATAGAGCAAATACACTAAGAAAAGTTGCAGACATAATGAATAAAAAAAGATTTGAACTATCTGCCATTATGACAAAAGAATCTGGCAAACCTTGGAAAGAAGCCGATGCTGACGTTGTGGAAGCTATAGATTTCTGTAATTACTATGCTTATCTTGCTGAAATAACTTTAGACCCTATTAACACTCAAATAAAAAAAGCTGAGCTGAACGAGTTAGTATACATACCTAGAGGCTTAGTTGCTGTTATTTCACCATGGAACTTCCCTCTAGCTATTCCCTGTGGAATGGTAGTTGCAGCCCTAGTGTCAGGAAATAGTGTAATTTTTAAACCTGCAGAACAAAGCTCACTAATTGCAAAAGAATTTGTAAGTATTCTTCTTGAAGCTGGAATCCCTGAAAATGTTATTTCTTTTCTTCCCGGCTTAGGCTCTGAAATTGGAAATGCCATTGTAAAGCATCCAAGCATAGATATGATTACCTTTACTGGCTCCAAAGAAGTCGGATTAGATATAATATACGAATCATCAGTAGTCAGACCAAACCAAAGAAATATTAAAAAAGTTATAGCTGAAATGGGTGGGAAAAATTGTATTATCGTTGATGAAGGAGCTGATATTGACGAAGCTGTTAAAGGAATACTCTATTCTGCTTTTGGATTCTCTGGCCAAAAATGCTCGGCTTGTTCGAGAGTTATAGGTGTTGGAGACATATATGAGAGACTAGTTGATAGACTAACAAGTGCAGCAAGCGATCTAATTGTTGGAAGGGCCGAAAACTCAGCATCTTTTCTTGGACCAGTTATTGATAAAGATAGTTTTGAAAGATTAAATAAATTTATAGAAAATTGTAATAAAGAATATGAAATTGGATATTCAACGATTGCTCCCTTAGGCGGTTACTTTATTGGGCCACATATTTATAAAAACGTTCCTGCTAATTCCAAACTTTGGCAAGAAGAGCTTTTTGGGCCAATTCTTGCCTCTCTTAAGTGCAATAGCTTTGCTGAAGCTATAGATGTTGCAAACGACTCCCCATATGCGCTCACAGGAGGCATATATTCAAGAAGCCCTAAGAGTATAAAATATGCTCGAGCGAACTTAGAAGTTGGCAATTTATATATTAACCGCCCTTGCACTGGAGCAATTGTGCAGCGCCAACCTTTCGGGGGCTATAAGCTCTCTGGAATTGGCGAAAAAGCGGGTGGCCCAAATTATCTCAAACAATTTGTCTATGAAAGAGCTATTTCTGAAAATACTACAAGAAAAGGCTTTGTTCCTGGCTTAGCTGATTAGCTTACATCATTAGTAAACTTTTTTAAAAAATTGTCGATATTTTTGTCAGAACCTGAGTTCTGTCAAAACCTAAGTTTTGTTAAAAAACGTAACGATAATAAGGAGCTTCCAAAATGAAAAGCTTAAATTTACTAACACTATTAATATTTGCAATATCCTCACAGTGCTTTTCTATAACATTAGAAACATGGGACGTACTTAGCTCTGATGGACGTACTTATCCTTACAAATATGTAGATCTATCTTCTTCAATTGCAGAATATCCAAGTTTTTTAAAAACTAGAAACGACGCCGGCGATTTCTCAATTGGGGGAACTAGGTCCTTTAAAGGATATTTTGAATCAAATAGCTCGTCATCAGATCCAAATAGATTTCTCAATCTTGATATTGAACTCTTAAAAAATGGGGACAGAGGCTACTTATCACAGAGTGCAGGCTTACTAGCACATCAAAAAACTAAATTAAGCTTTGTTTACGATGGCGATAACTATCCAGGACTTACAAACTTTACTGGCTTAGGTTGTCTAAATCTTTTTTCAGACAACTCAAATCAAATCGAAGCATTAGTTCACTCAGACAAGGATAATCTTACGATGAGAATAACTATCTTTGACGCTCGCGACCCTAGTGGTTCAACTTTTGTTTCATACGCCAATACCAAAAATTTTAATTCTCTTAATAGCATAAATTATGTCTTTCCTTTTTCTTCCTTCACTGGAACTGGAAATATTAATGTTTTATCATGTGTAGGAGCCATTTTTATAGAAATTGACACACCTTTTGAATGGGGACACGATTGGGAAATAGAAAAGCTAACAACAAACGGATCATGCACTCAAGTGCCACAAAAAGGAGAGTTAGTAGCTGACGATTGTGGCATCTGCAAAGGCAATAATTCAGATAAAGATCGATGTGGAGTATGCTATGGCAATGGATTAAGTTGCTGTAAAAATATCAAGCAAGAAGACGTACAACAAGAAATTGACAAAAGAGGGTATGACGGAGCAAAAGAAATTCAAAAACTATCTAATCTAATAAAAAAAGTTGCAAGAGTACAAAAAAATAAAAAAATCCAGAAAAAACTTTTAAAACTAGCTTCTTATACTAAAAAAGAAAGCAAATTAGCAGCTTATGCAGCATGGCTTGCCATTTGGGCTTTTGAATCAGATACCTTAAATTGTGAAGATATTGACGGAACTTGCGTTACAACTGTCTTCTCAGAAGAAGAAGCAAATTATCTGACTGCCGTTGAACGTCTTAGTCAAGCAAAAAAATCAGCATATAAGGCAATTAAAAAATATGCTTCTAGAGCAATTAAGAAAAAAGCTAAAAAAATAGTCAAAAAGTTCAATGCTAATGAATCAGAAACTATTTTCTTATTTAACTCACTTATCAAAACTACAGAAGTTTGTAGTTAGAATTTCTTTAGTGAGCCTGTTAAAAAACATCCATATTTCTCACTAAAGAAATTCTACTACTCCACCGATTGATTAAAGTACTACGAATTTTTCGTAAATGTATTATGTTAACTTATTAATATTATGAACTTTTTTAAATCTGAAAAAAGAAAGAGAATATCAAAAAGTGCAGATTCTCATTTAATTGAAAATTTTTGCCAAATTGCCTTAGAGCACTCTAATAGCGATAAACTTCCATTTGAGATACTAATGGCTCTAAAAAAACACATTAATGCAAGTGACGTTTTTTACGTAAAAGAGAATGATGGGATATTCAGTTTAACACTAAATGTCACTGATCATCAATTTAATCTCTGGCTAAATTCAAACTCTTACAAGCAAATTCTAGAAAAAACCAATGAGAAAAAAAATATAATAGACGTTAATTTATTAAACGACAAAGAAAAAACAGTTTTTAACAAGCTTCATGTAGATCATTTATTTACTATCTCCTTAAACAGTAAAACTAAAAACCCAAGTTATTTAATAATTTGTTTTGAAGAATATGATAATGCACTATTTGCAGAAAAAGAATTTAAAAATGATCTTTTTAAAAACACTATTGAACTAGCTCTACTTTCTGCTGAAAAAAGTTTAAAAATAAACCATACTAAACTTTTTGCTAAAAGAGCAGAAGAGGAAAATGTTAAAAAATCTAAGTTCATTGCTAACATGAGTCATGAACTAAGAACTCCCCTTACTGCAATCTTAGGTTACTCACAAGTATTGAGAGACGGTGCTTATGGTAATTTAAATGAAAAACAAATTAATGCTATCAATGCAGTCATTAAATCAAGCCAGCATTTAAAACAATTAATGGATGAAGTTCTAAGCATGGCTCGAGTTGAATCGGGCAAAGAAGTTGCAAAACCTGACGAAGTAATCATTTCAAATTTAATTGAACAAGTTAGAAATTTAATGCACCAACAAGTCATTACAAAAGGTGTAGTTTTAGAAATGCCGACTCTTAGTGAGCAAGTAAAAAATTCTAAAATATTTGCAGATCCGAAACATGCAAAACAAATATTAATTAATATTCTTTCAAATGCTATTAAATATACTCCAGAAGGAGGAACAATTACGCTTGAAGCAACTACAACAATGAAAGAAGCTAGTATCATAATAAGCGATACTGGAATTGGAATTTCTTCTGACAAACTTGAAACTCTTTTTGGTCGTTACGAAAGAGTTGACGATCCTTATTCCAATATTCAAGAAGGAACTGGAATTGGGCTTAATATTTCAAATAAACTTGCTAAATTGAACAATTCCACTATCGAAGTAAAAAGCATAAAGAATGAAGGATCATGTTTTACAGTAACTTTTCCTTTAGTCAAAAAGGGCTTTAAAAGTGCAGCAATTGAATTTACAAGTGAGAATAAAAGTATAAACTTAGAGGGCACAAAAGTTTTAGTAATTGACGATAATGTCGACACCTGTACGGTCCTTGAGCACATTATTAAAGGTTCTGGTGGAGAAGTTCTTACTGTAAATTCAGTACATGATGCAAAAAAAATATTTAACGAAAACACACTTGATATGATTCTAACTGATCTTGCAATGCCTGGGGAAAATGGCATTGATTTTATTAACTTTGCAAGAAATTCTGATTCTAAAAATTCAAAAACACCTATTATGGTTTTAAGCGCTTGTGCATTTGAAAAAGATAAGACTAATGCAATTGAAGCTGGAGCAAACTGCTTTTTACCAAAACCGTTTAAACCTCAGGAGATTCTTCGTATGGTTAGGAAATTGGTTAAATAAGAAGAACTTGACCTAGACTACTAAAACGTAAAATTTTGTAAATCTTCACCAATAATTATCCTACCTTTAAAACCCTTATTTTTCGCAGCAGATTGCAGTTTAGGCAAATTAAGCTCAGCATAAATATGGGAACAACAAAGAGTGCCAACTTGAGTTTCGCTTGCAAGCTTAACTATTTCTTCAGGCGTAGGGTGACCTGCATCAATAACAGCAAAATCTTTGTCTTTTAAAAAATCAACTTCATTTTGATGGAAGTAAGAATCTCCCGTAAGGGCAATTTGATTACCATTAAGGGTAAAAGATACTCCGTGATTACTAGCGGGCGGTAAAGAGGCAAAGGAAAAAGTTTTTCCGGCAATTTCATAACTTCCTTCTTTAATCTCATGAATTTTAATCTGTTGATGACTTATAAGTGCTTCACTACCATAAAAATCAAGCATCTTATTAATAAAGTCTTGTAGCCCTTCTGGGCCCCAAATATGAAGGACTCGATTTTCTTCTCTAGGTTCTTGCCTAGACCACGCTCCTGATTGTAAAAAAGGTACTAAATCAGATACATGATCAGGATGAAAATGGGATATAATTATATTATTTATTTCATTATTTTTGATTTCTAATTCTGCCAATCTATCAAAAATACCATGCCCCATGTCAAAGACAATTTTTTCATTTTTTGTTGTAATTAAAACACTAGATGCTCTTCTATTAGCATTTAACTCACAAGTTCCGGTACCTAAAAGTGTAATTGATTCCATCATAACTAATTATAAAAGATAAGTTATCTTTAAGCAATAATAGTAAAATCAATGTAGTCTTTATATACGATAGCCCAGTAAGATATACTCAATGACATTTGGTTTTTCCGCTTTTAAGCGGGAAAACTAAATGATTTGTTGGGCGAGCAAAATAATGGCGGAGCCATTTTTTGCCGTAATAAGCACTTATACTGCTCGAACAAAAAAAACTGAATTTATGCTATGCATAAATTTCAAGAAAAAAAACGGTAAAACCAAATGTCGAGCAGTATATACTCAACGACACTTACAACTTAAAAGCAGTTTTCTATTAATTATATCTCCTAGGTCGTTAAAATTTAATTAATAAGTCAAACTACGCTAGACTTTTATATTTACTCAAAATAAAGTAGTAAAATGCAAAAAACTACTCGATTTGCTTTTATCTTATTTGGAATACTAACTACACTTCTACTGCTTGAAGTTATTTTCAGGATAAGCAATTTAAATCATCAGCAAATAAAAAGCGATCGCCCAAGCTTTTACTACAAACACTGGGCCTCTCCCAGTATGAGAGATTTTATATACGATATTCAAAAACCTAAAAATACCTTCAGAGCTGCAATTATTGGCGATTCATTTACCTTTGGAAGCAGTATACAATTTGACGATACTTACCCGAAACGAATAGAAAGAATGTTAAATCTTTCTCAAAATGAAATTTGGTCAGAATTTATGAATTTTGGCATTCCTGAGTATTCGCTCAAAGATAAAAAAGAATTAATATCTAAAGCCTTGAAGTATAACCCTGATTTACTTATCTTACAAATCAACCTTAATGACTTTTATTTAAATACAGACAATAAATCTACTCTTAAAGATAAAAATAAATTCTTAAAAGTAAACAAAACTGAAAATTTTTTAACTAAGAATTTCACTTTAGTTAACATAGCATCAAAAATATTAGATACTTACAAAGCTCAAGCTACATACAAGAAGTTTTATTTAGATTTAGTAAGCAATGAAACTTCTTGGACGAACTTTAAAAACACTATAGCTTCAATACAAAAAAATTGCGTTGAACAAAATAGACACTTTGCCGTTATCATGTTTCCTCTTTTTGGCTTTCCAATTGATAAAAATTATCCTTTTCTAAAAACTCATCTAAAAATTAAAAATTTCCTTACGAGCCAAAATATAAAAAACTTAGATCTTTTAGAAAAATTTAAAAATCTCTCTATCAAAGCGCTAAGAGTAAACTCTAATACTAACTTTCTTCCAAATGAAAGGGCTCATAGAATAGCTGCAGAAGAAGTATATCTCTGGCTTGAAAAAAATAAGCTCATTCTTCAAAAAATTAAATTGAAAGAAAAATTTACTCAAAGAGTTAATATTAAGCCAAACAAGAATTTTCCTTCAAATATGCATTTCTCAAATTTAGAAAATTAAATTAGTAAAAGGTATTGGTAAAACAGATTCTAAGCTTTATAGTATTTGAATGCAGGAATTTCTTCTTACACAAAAAGGTTTATGGCTATACTTAACTGCATTTTTTGCTCTACTAGGCGGCGCTTTTGGTCTGCCAATTCCTGAAGATTTACCACTAATTGGCTCTGGAATTGCAATACACAAAGGCTATGCAAATCCAATTTTAATTTTTTTAGTCTGCTATGTAGCTGTAGTCTTAGGTGATTTAATTCTATTTATGATGGGCAGAAGATTAGGGTCTGCTCTTTTTATGAAACGTTGGTTTCGTACAAGAATACCTCCTAAAAAAATTAGAAAACTCCAAAATAGCTTAGAAAAGAGAAGCTTTATTACTATTTTTATTGCTAGACATCTTTTTTATATAAGAAGCTTTACATTTCTGACTTGTGGAGCTGTAAAAATGAACTTAACTCAATTTATCATTAATGATTGCATTGCAGCCCTAATTAGCATTCCTATCATGATGAGTGTTGGATATTTGTTTTCCGAACACTACGAAGAAATTCTAAAAACTATAAAAGGTGCTGAATGGGTAATTGGCTTAGTTATAATTTTGGTAATTTTTGGTCTATATTTTTTTAAAAAATATCGAAAGTCTAAAGTATAGTTTTTTTTATTTCTCTTATTTAAAGATTTCGTGTTTGAAAAATACTGGAATTGCTAATCTAAAGTTTTTAACGTTTCCTATCTGCTTACTCTTTAACTACTTTTCTCAATTAATTTTCTCAATTATTTTTTCAGGGATAGAACATAAGCATAAATGTTTGCAATATCTTCATCTGTCACATCAGCTTGTGCAGGCATAAGAGCATTCAAACCAACTGCGGCCCCACCCTCTTTTACTAACTTAGTAAATTTAGCTAAATCTGTAGCAAACTTAAATTCATCTTTTTGAAAATTTCTTGGTTTCATTCCTTCAGGTAAAGCAGCTCCAACTGGACCATCTCCTGCTCCAGTTTCACCGTGACAGGTAACACATAGCTTTACATATGAATCCTTACCTTTGGCTTTATCAGCCTCTGCTGACAAAGAACTGCTAGAAAATGTTAATAATAAAAGGGCCACTATTTTCAGTATTTTTTTCATAAACAAAACCTAAACTATAGAAATAAATAGATCAAGAGCTAGGAAGAATGAATATTTTGTAATTTAGAACCAAAATATAATGTCTTGCATCTAACATTTAAGAAGACTAAAAAATTAGTCTTTATGGGTTTGTCGGAAAATAGAATTCGTCGCGAGAAAAAAGATTTTTGAGTTAAAGGTTGAAAAAATGAAAATAAAAAACGCAGGCGTATCAGTAGGATACCTTGAGTATTTTTCTTTTCATTTTTTTAATCTTTAGCCAAAAAGCTTTTTTTGTAGCAGAATTCTATTTTCCGACAGACCCTTTATGTCGGATTTATGAAGGTTAAAAAATCGAGAGGCGTTAATGGACAAATATACATATCAAGAAGAAAGCGAGAAAGATGTAGAAAAATTTTTATCAACTGCTATGGACTTAGATTTTGCAGGTCTTATCTGGGAACCTGAGATTGGGGATGAAGTTGCTCAAAGAAATGCACCTCAAAACATATCCATTTTAATTGATCCTGAGGGAATGGCACTAGCTGAACTACGTTCAACATACGTATGGCTTCCAAATACAGAACAAATCATTGCTCAACTTGAAGCTAAGCAGGCTGTTCTTTTTCACGCTGGATTAGAGCTAGAAGATTCAACTACATGTTATAAAACTTTTATACAGACACCAATTGGCCCTATCCAATCAAAAGCTACAACCTTAAGAACTGCAATGGCGCTTTCATTGTTACAGGTTATTGCTGGCGGGGTGCATTAGAATAAGAGTCCTTAGCTATTATTTACTAGAGTTAAAATTAGAAAGTTTGATCTGAAAAAATTTAATTTTAAATCTATATCAAAAAAAATTAAAATTAAATTATAAATTCATTGACTAGAAAAAATAACACGTGTAGTATTACAATTAATGAGCAATTTATCTTTAACAATTATAACTTTTTTAGCTAAACCTTTAGCATATACACAAGCTTATAGATTGGCGGCTCATACACGGCGCCATCGCGCTTAACGCGCATAATATTTTTCTATCAACACAATCGTAATTTATTTTTTTTCTGTGCAAGTTCGTATTGTTTAGCTTGTACTTGTTCAGAATTTCACAAAACGCTTAAGAAAAAAAGTATTCGTAGGCGTTTAACTTAAGGAGAAAAACATGCCCGGAGATATTAATTATTTTATGGCAAAGTTGACTGCGGAACAAATGACTCCTAACAAGTCAAATAAAATCAGTCTTAGTCAATTAGCAATTGAACTTTATAAAACTAACAATCCAGATCTTTCAGACAGAATCAAGCAATCGAACACAGAAAGCCTCGATTCTCTCTGGCAAAAAAAAGGAACTGGTTCAAGGCTAGTACTAGCAGAAGTAAATGAGCAAATACTCAAAACAAAAGAAAAAGTAAGTGTTTTAGGTGGAATTTGCTCAATTGCAAAAGGGGATGAGCCTTTTTTAAGAGAGAAAAAAGGTCAGTGGGATATTAATGACTTAAATAACTGGATAAAAAGTTGGTACCCAAGACTTGATCAAGTAATTGATTGTGTCGGCGTACCACCAAAAGGCACTGGCAAGGTTTTATATGTCTGTGAAGATTCTATCTGGGGACTTAAATTAGCTAAATGGCTTGATATTCCTCAAGAAGAAACTATAGCCCTACTTAAGAAAGTTCATGAAGAGCAAGGAGAAGCCTGCATATTAAATTGGTTTCAAGCTCAAGGATATAGAGGAGAAGTTAAAGTTGTCTATACTTCAGATTTAGAAAAAAGTTTGGAAGTTGGCCTTTCAAGTTGGGAAAGAATTATGAAAACTAAATTCAGGAAAAAAGATCGTCCTGGAGCTAAGGTTGAACTAATGTACACGCCTTTTTGGTTAGACATACTCGGTGAAACAGAGCCAGCTATTATATATGAACCAGTTGATCACATTCAATTTGATTCCTATAGATATCCAGAAACTTCTAACTGGGAAGCAACTAATGCTTTCGGTGATCCAAATGGTTACTGTGATAATTTAGGCTATTTAGGATTTTTTCCTTCTTGGTCATCCGAAGGAGCAACTAGGAATTTAAGTTTGGAAAAAGTTCCAAATTTAGCTAACTGGGATTCATTTGAAATTGCTACTCCAGATCTTAGCTTCTATATTTCCTCTCTCTTAACTGAAGAGTATATAGACTATCAGTATAGAGAAACAAAAAATGCAATAGAACTCAGGAAGTACATAGGAAACGTAATGAGAAAAATTTACTCCAATGGAGGTACAAGAAATGAAAAAAGTTAATATTAACGACCTTGTTGTTGGTAGCACTTTCTTTGGAACAGGGGGAGGAGGGTCCCCTATTTTTGCTCATAAATACCTAAAAAAACTTATTCTAGAGGGCGATTTACCTGATTTAAAAGCTATTGAAGATTTTCCTAAAAACTCTCTTTTTGTTTCTGGCTTTGGAGTAGGCAATTTAGCTCAAAACGATTCAACAAAATCTTTAATTAAAAAGTGTGTTAATGAACTACAAGAGTATTTAAAGCAAAAGATAACCGGAGTGATCCCAGTTGAAATTGGACCACTTAGTATCAATGATGCTTTTGAACTTGCAGCTTGCATTGAAGTACCAGTAGTTGATGCAGATGTAGTCGGTGGACGTAGCGCACCTGAGGTATTTCTAGAAACAATTACTCTGTTTAACATACCGAGAACCCCTTCCGTTGTTGCTAATACTAAGGGAGATACTGCTCTACTAATTGAAACTATGTCTTACAAACAAGAAGAAAAATTTTATAGAGATTTCTCTAAACTTAATAACTGCACTGCTTACGTACTTGGCTATCCTTTATCAAAAAAGCAGATCCAAAAAACTTGTGAACAAAAAACTGTTACTACAGCTATTAAAATTGGCAATCTCTTAAATCAAAATCAGATGCAAGAAGCTTTAGAACTTATAAATGGTATTAAACTGTATGAAGGTGTGGTTACTAATATAAAAGAAATAGATAACTCAGGTTTTACAGAAAAGTATATTTATCTAGAAGGAGACACCTTTAAAGCAAAACTTTACATAAAAAATGAAAACTTAGTTTTTTGGTTAAACGAAGAACCAATATTAACATGCCCTGATTTAATAATACTATGTAGCTCAGATGGAAAAGCAATATACAATACTGACATTAAATTAGGAGAAAATATATCTGTAATTGGAGCACCTGCTAGAAAATTGTGGAGAACTGAGGCAGGGCTCAAGCTATTTAGTCCTAAAAAATTTGGGTTTAGCTTTGATCCAGTATTACTCTAGTTAAAAGTTCTTTTCGAAGGTGATTTTAAGAAGCAATCATTAAGCCTAACACTACCAATACTTCTCTAAATGCAAATTACCAGGATCTCTCTTCTTGTGTTCCTTAAATCCAGCCTCAGCGAATCTCACTTCTAAATCCTCAATCATAGCAGGATTACCACAAAGCATAATGTGATCAGTTTTGGGATTAACTTCTATTTCGTCAAAAAATTCTTGAACATAACCCTTTCTCCCTTCCCAAGTATCATCTGGCCTACTAACTGTTTTAAGATATTTAAAATGACTATATTCTTTTTCTAAGTTTTCTAATTCTTCGTCATATGCAAAATCTTGCTTATATCTCACTCCATTTATAAGTGTAACTTTATTCATTTTAGATAAAACTCGCCCTTCTCTTAGCATTGAAATAAAAGGAGCGATTCCAGTACCTGTTGAAACAAAATAGACATTTGAAGCATCTGGAACACCATCAAGATTAAAAGCACCAATTGGCTTTCTTCCTATAAAGAGCCTTTCTTCTTTTTCCAAGAGAGATAATCTCGGAGATAAAACTCCATCATTAACAACAGCAACGTAAAATTCATAAAAATCTTTTTGATTTGGCGCAGATCCGATAGAGTAGCTTCTTTTTATAATTTTATCATCTTTGGGTGGATTTTCTTCTTCACCAAGACGTTCCGGCCATTGGTAATCTCCTGGAACCCCTAGAGCAATATACTGGCCAGGTAGAAAATCAGGAATCTCTGTATCTGGCTTGACCTTTAAAATAAATAGATTTTCAGTTATTAATATCTTATCAACTATTTTTGCATTTAATGACATAAGGTTAAGGTATTAAGAATTGGATAAGAAAGTCAATAATTTGAAAATTGCACTCATAGATCCCCAAATTCCCCAAAACACTGGATCTATTGCTAGAACCTGTGCGGCTACAGAGAGCGCTCTATATGTTCTTGGAAATCCTGCCTTTGAAATTAGTGATAAGAAGGCAAGACGTGCTGGACTTGATTACTGGCCTTACGTGAATCTTAATCAGTATAAGTCCTGGGAGGAATATCTTGAGAAAACAAGTAGTGAAAATTTCTGGTATTTTTCAAAATTTGGTAAAATTGACTATTGGGATGTTAAATATACTTTAAATGACACGCTTGTATTTGGAAGTGAGACCAAAGGGCTCGGTGAAGAATTTTTAGCTAATGTTCCAAATAACAATATAGTTAAGATACCTATGTCTTCTCCAAATGTAAGAAGTTTAAATTTAAGTAATGCTGTTTCAATTGGCTTATATGAAGCTTTGAGGCAAAACATGAGCCATAGTCAGTAATTCTTTAAGTTTTTTCTAAGCTCAAAAACTCACATACTCTTGAACTCTACATCAATAGACATTACTAAACTCTAATCACATTCTTCTTAACTGGCAAAACAAAAATAATTAGAACAAGAGAAATAGCAATTAAAGAAATTGGTTGGCTTAAAAGAAAAATTCTATTTATGACCGCAAGATCAGGTTTAAAATTTTCAGAAACATGACAAAATAAGTTAACCGATCTCTGAATAATTATCCATCCGAAATGAAGTCCCATACAAATTGAGAGTGAGTTGGTTTTTATTTTTGCATAACATAATGTCATTCCTAAAAGAAATAAACCAAGAAATGGAATTAAGAAGTCTGGATTAAATAGACCATTAAAAATTGAAAATACATAATGAAAACCTGAGAGAGGGCTAAAACTTATGTAAGTAAAAATTTTATTAGGAGCGATAAAATGAACAACTGCAAAAACTAGACTAACAACTAGAGAAGCAGTGAAAACTGTCATCTTTGTTCTTAACTTTTCAAACAAGACTCCTCTAAAAAAAGACTCTTCAATAAGAGATACAACAGTAGCTGTCATAAGTATTTTTAAAGCTCTTTTACAGAAATAAGAAAAGCTAAAGGTATTGACTATAATTACTTTTGTGTAAAATAAATATGGTAAAAAAATTAACGAACTGAAAATACTTAAGATTAGTCCATAAAAAAAGTATTTTTTTATTTTGTTTTTTTCTTTAGATTTAAAATCAGAAAACGTAAAATCTTTTCTTAATACATAAAGAGCAATTAAAACACCTAAAATTAAAACTCGATCAAAAATCCTACTAAATGGCCAAGGCAAGGTTTCGGTAAAAAAAAGAATTATTTCACAAGCAAAGGGTGTAAGCAAAACACCTGTAATAAGGGTAATTAATACTAAAAGACCAATAGATCTTAACATTTTAGACTGTTCCTTTTTAAATCCTAGATGATAATATCAAATTTATGGTATTCTTAGATCTTATACAAGCTAATGAAATTATGCCTTTGTTAATAGCTACCGGATTAGGCAGTCTCATTGGCTTAGAGCGTGAAATTGCAGGAAAAGACCCAAGCCTTAGAACATTTTCTCTTATCTGTCTTGGCAGTTGCTTATTCACTATAATGTCTACAGAAGCAGCCTTAGGGGTGCCAAATGCTGATCCTGGACGAATAGGCGCACAACTAGTCTCAGGTATTGGCTTTCTTGGAGCTGGTGCTATTTTTAGATCCAAGGATGGGGTTGCAGGACTTACCACAGCAGCCTTGATATGGATGACGGCAGCTATTGGTATGAGTGTTGGATTTGGAAAGTATAAAACCGCAATTACGAGTACTATAATTGCTTTAGCCATTCTTACTAGTCTTAGTTTAGTGCATAAAATTTTTCGTGCTTTACGATCTGATAAATGAATATACTGCGCGACATTAGGTTTTACCGTTTTTTTTCTTGCAATTTGTGCAGAGCATAAATTCAGTTTTATTTGTTTGAGCAGTATATACTAAAACACATTAGGTTTTTCCGCTTTTTTGTCAAAGACTAAAGCCTAAACTTTGTGTTTTAGTATATGTGCTTATATTGGTTCGATTTGGCTAAAGCCAAAGTCTCACTCATCACCAAACTTTTTGAGTTTTTAGGAAAAACTCAAAATCGGTGACTATATGTGCTTATTAAGGCAAAAAATAGCTTCGCCATTGTTTTGCTCGCCCAACAAATCATCTATAGAAAGTACAAAAAGTAATTTCCGAAAAAAAGAATTATTCGGAAATTACTTTTTGGGATAAATATAAACCTGAATTCAGGTTATAAATTACGAAGTCGTACTTAAACCGCCAACTTAAACCTATTCTTAATATCCTCATTAACTTTAGAACGTGACTTTCTTCGTTGAATTTTTTTACTTCCTATCATCTTCATCGCACTATCTTTACTTATACCTAAACTAGTTCTAAGAATATGTTCCATTTCTCTATTAAGTACATCAAGAGCTCTCTTTTTTACCCTTGAAATATGACATCTACTATAACCTAGAGATGCAGCAACTTTATTTAACTGCTCTTCTCCTAAGTAAATTCTTTGAATAACTTCTCTCTCTAAACTATCAAGATTATCGCATGCTTCAAAAGTTAGTCTTACTAATTCTTTTTGAAACAATACTTCATCCGGCAGAACTCCTTCAGTACTATTTAATGCTTCAGCAATATCAAGTGCAGATAAACCTGCTTTGCTATTTTCAGCATCTTCTGCCTTAGGCACACCATTTCGGTTAGCAGCTGCAGAAATTGTTCTAATCAAATTTCCTCTTAAATGATAAAATAAAAACGTAATAAAACTTGCACCTCTAGTAGGATCGTATCTTTTCACAGCTTCACATAAAGATAAATCTACAACACTATTAATCTCTTCAAGATCTAGCCTTGAATGCCATTTTCTTAAAATACTTTTAGCCAATTTTCTTGCCTTGTTTCTATATTCAACAACAACTAAATCTTTATCATCTTTGGTAAGTTCGCTCTTACCTTCAAAACTAAAAGTGATTTCATCGTTATTGTTGTTTGCAGTGGAATCTGAGTTGTATGACATGCTTATTACCTTCTAAAAACAAATATTGTAAATAATCAACTCTTTGAAGTTTAAGTATTGTAATGAGGCAATAAAGAGAAGCTTCTTATGACACAATCCAAATTACCAACCTAAAAAATCTACAGAGTTTTAAACTATGACTAAAATCACAGGTCTAATTACTAATCTGCCTATCTGCAAAAAGTACTTCTAAAAAAAATATTTTTTATTTTCTAATATATTCAGTAACTTAGACATCAAGAAGCTCTTTCTTAATTGAAGCTAAACACACTTTTTCTTCATCTTAATATGAAAGCAGTACATAGTTTAAAAAAACTAGGGGATTAAAAAAGTGTCTGATACAATTTCAAGAGAAGCCTCTGATGAGCTTATTTTAGAGTTTAAATCCTGGTCTGAATCAATTGCAAAGTCTGTTGCAAGATCGTGGAATTTAGACTGGAAACTAGACGGAATGGACGGAGCAGCATATGAGGCTTTAATATTTTGCGCAAGAAGGTTTGACCCTGCAAGAGGCGTTCCTTTTAAAGGGTATGCAAGAAAACGAATTCATGAATCAGCAACTGAAGCAGCAAGACGTTCGCGCGGCTGGAGAAGAGGAGCTGGAACTCAAAAAAGAACTGAAAGATTAGCAAGAGAAGTTTCAGCAGAACTTTTTGATGTTTTTCCAGAATTAAGATCTGGTTTCTTACCATATGACACAAGTGTTGATGGTGGAACTCAAGGTCAAAGGATTGCAATTCAGCAATTATTAATTGGTGCAAGTGTTATAGCAACAAAAAAAGGCGTTGAAGCTGCCCTTCCTGATGAAGCAGTAGATTTTAAAAGAATGGCAAGCAAACTTACTATCCTTCACCCTCTACACCAACTACTTATATACAAAGTATACTGGGAAGGTGCATCGCTTAGAGGCTTAGCAGGTGAATGGAA
This sequence comes from uncultured bacterium, assembly GCA_937976335.1. Lineage (GTDB taxonomy): Bacteria > Bdellovibrionota_C > UBA2361 > UBA2361 > CALJRW01 > CALJRW01. The sequence continues at coordinate 72,722 of CALJRW010000025.1, forward strand.
CACTGATGAATTAAATGTTATAAGAGAGCATACTGTTATTTTAAAGTTTTTGTATAAAATAGTAGAAGAGAATCAAGACACTCCTCCACCTAAAATAAGGCCAGGCCTAAGAGATTTACTAGGGAATGTTGTAATAGAAGGTGAAGTAGGCAAAATTGAGCAAATAATTCAGGAGAGAACTAAATGAGTGATGAAAAAGACAACAAATTAAAAGGCATTAAAGAGACCAGAAAATCAACTCAAATTGATAGAACAAAAGAAATTTCTAATGTCGGAAAAGTAGATAAAGTGAAGCAAGTAAAATCTGTTTCTAGCGTTGGAAATATTAGAAAAGCTGATCCTGCCTCTGCAATAACAAAAGCAAAACTTAAGAGCTTGTATGCAATGATAGATCAAGAAGCAGACAAACTATTTAGCAATGCTGAAAATGACGAAGAGAAAAGAGAGATTGTTAAGAATGCAGTTAAAATGGTTCTTGAATCCGCAGCAGAAGATGATGAATAAACAGACTTAAAACCTGATCTTTGGATAAGCAGGGTTACAAAAAAAAGATGAGTTCCTAAAATGTTTAGTATTATTTTTTGGTGGAGCTAGGAGCTTCTAGAGTTTGTTATTAAAAAACTCGAACAACTCCTGAAACTCTAGAAACTCCCAGCTCCCTAAAATAATCATAAAACCACAAACTACATTAGCTTAAAAACTCAGTTTATGATAAAAATAAATGTTAAGATAATTTAGAATTAGAAATTTATAATAACTAGGCAAAGAATATAAACATGATGGCTACAAATCTTCCAACAATCAACAATACAAGTAGATCATCTAAGTATAAAAATGGAGAAGTAAAACTAATCAGATTACAAAATCCAGTATCTTTAAAAGAATTAAGAAAAGCTATCTCTCTTTACAACCGAGGTAAAGATGAAAATGCCTTGATAGAATATTTACCAAACCCTAATATTAGCTTCTCTCTTACTTCTAGTAAATTTTCTGTTAATTCTTTACTTCTGACTACGGGTAAAAAATTAGAAGAAAGGAACTCTCGAATGGAAGAAACTGAAAATACTAGAGATATTGATGAATTAAAATTAGCTTTTAGAGCTGAAGCAGAAAAAAACGAAGATATTATTGTTGCAAATATTGTTGATGGAATAATAGTGAAATTAAATGGGAATAAACTATAGAAAGTCCGAAAAGCATAGTTAAGATAGAAAATAATTTTTATGTATTGGTAAAGACTTACTCTGACTTTTCATTATCTATATTAAAACTCTTTAAGTACTGCTTTAACTTACTAGGTGAAGATCTAACAGCAGAATTAATTTTAGTTGCTTCATAGTCAGTAAGATTCATATTTTCATATTTTGTTCCGGAAAGCTGTCTTTTTTGATCGCTTTTTGGAGCTTTACGGTATCCATTTCTAAAACTACCTTTTGGATAAACTTTATCTGCAACATTCATCTTTTTTGCTTTCTCTACAAGTTCTTTTTTAGATATAATTTCTTTATTATATTTTACTTTTGTAACCTCTCTTCCATCAAAAAAACCTGCTTCAGTAGTTGTTACGCCTTCAATCCCTCCTAAACTAGCTTCCCCTGTCCAAAAACAGCTTTGGGCAAATAAAATTTCATCTTCACTATGACTTGTAGACGCAGTTCGCTTGTTATAAATCGAAAGCGCTTTTTTCATTCTTGAAGTTAATTCAGCTCTTGTATTAACACCATCTTTTCTTGGTATGATATCTTTTCCATTCGAGTCTAAAAATCTTACAACTTGATAATTCCATGATGGCTCATTAAATTTTCTTAGTATTTCTTCGTCTTTTCCGCCCTTGTTGTTATATACGAAAATAGG
>CALJRW010000026.1 GCA_937976335.1 uncultured bacterium
AAGGATATAGGAATAAAAAAAATCATAGCCAGATACACCCAATCAAGACAAACAAAAGAAGAAAGAGATGTTGTTAGTTGGTTATGTAATTTTTGTACAGACAATAAAGATAATTACTTTGCAAGACCAAGCACTAAAAAAGCACGACAATACGCCTTGCCGTGTCTTGAAAGAATGACTTTTGATTATAGAGAGAGTGTTAATTCTACTTTTAAAAAAAGACTTGAAACGCCTGATAAAAAATTAAAATAGATTTATAGTTATTCTAAAAAGGGTCTTACTTTTTGGAATAACTATAAATCTAAAATTTCATTTATTCCTACTTTCCATGGCCTAACGTTAACCCCTTCATCTAATAAAGAGCTTTCACCATTATACAAGAGATATGCTTCAACTCCTTTGAAATCTTTCTTAAATTCTTTAATATGCTTTATAAAGCTTGTTTTATACGATGTAGCAGATTTAATTTCTATTAAAAACTTAACTTTATTACCTTGAGATATGACTAAATCTATTTCTGCACCACCATCTGTAGCTAAATATGAAAAATTAAGTTCTATTTCTTTATAAGCAAAATTTCGCTGAATCTCGGATATGATAAAAGACTCGAAAAGAATACCATACTCAAAACTCCCATGTACAAGATTAGTATCTACGGTGCCATCTAGAGCTCTTTTTAGGCCATTATCAAATATATAAAATTTAGGTGTAAGTTTTAACTGTTTTCTTACAGAGCCATTATAAGCAGGTAAAAAATAACCTACTAAAGTGTCTTCGAGTATACTGTAATAATTTTTTACTGTATTTGCATCAACACCAACATCTCTCGATATTTTTAAGTAATTAACTTCTTGACCATGTGACTGAGCTGCAACTTGTAGAAATTTACGAAATGGCTCAATCTTTCTAATAAGCTGCTCTCCCCAAACTTCTTCTTTCAAATAGGTATGAGCATATGCTTTTAAAAATCGTCGCTTATCAATTATTTTGTCGTAGTTAAAAGATTGTGGCAGCGTGCCATATGCTAACGCATCTTCTAAGATAAAGTCATCTTCGAGCTCACTTGCAGTGAATGGAAAAAGGTGAAATACAAAAGCTCGTCCAGCTAATAAGTTTGCTGCTCCCTGCTTTAACTTCCTAGCACTTGATCCTGTAAGTATAAAGACTAGGCTAGTTTCCTCTATCTTTCTATGCACAACATCTAAAAGTTTAGGAACTTTTTGAATTTCATCTATTAAAACGTATTTTACATTATCAGAAAGTGCAGAAAGCTCTTTATAACAAGACTCTGGATCTAATTGGTACTTTGCTTCAACATCTAAATTTAACAAATCTATATACAAACTCTCTTTTGAGAATACCTCCTTAAGAAGTAGCGTTTTTCCAGTGCCTCTGGCACCAAAAAGAAAAAAACTATGTTTTTTCGGTAAGTTAATATCTCTTAAGATCATACTCCGTATTTTAGACCGAAATTAAGAGCGTGGTCAATAGTAATTTTTTTAGCAAAATTGGAAAAAAGTACTAAAAAGTAATTTTTAAAAAAACTTTTTTGGACTTTTCTATACCAAAGGAAGGACAATAAATAGTTATTCTAAAAGAACAAACTCCCCACCTACAATTCTGTACATCTTTTCGGTAACAGGAGAAGAACCAGATGAATTGAAATTAATTGTATTAGAAAATCCTGGAAAATCTTTTAAGTTATACAAGTGCTTTTTAATCGCTTCAGGGGTTTTGTTGCCATTTTTTAGTGCATCACAAATCAACATAAGTCCGTCATAACCCCAAGCGTTAAATAAAGGTAAACTTGGTTCTACATTATACTTTGCTTTATATTTTTTTAACATAAGAGAAGCTCTTTCACTCTCAAGTACGGGAGCATTACTTTGATAAACTCATTCTAAGAAGTTTGGAATCTGATCTATATGTTCTTTTGCAATAATGTCGGATGTAATTATAGGAGTTTTAATATTGAGTTGCCTTAGTTGCTTATAAAAAGGAACTATATCTTCCATCAATGGAGCATAAATCACATCAGGATTAGCAAACTTTGTTTTTGTTAAAATAGTTTTAAAATCATTGTTGTCAGGATTAATAGAATACACTGACAATACTTTACTAGTATTACTTTCAAAATTTTTCTTAAAAAGATCTGCAACTATCTCCGACCATTCTCCTTGAGTATGAATTATAACTGCAGTTTTTGCAGACAACTCATTTAACGCAAAGTTCGCACTAACTTCTGCAGAACTAGGTGTCCACAAGCCAATAGCAAGATTGTAACTCCCCAAATTCTCAATCTGCTCTGACGAATCCCATAAAGTAATTGCTGGTATTTTATGAGTTTCAAAAACTTTTCCATTAGCCATAACATCTGCAAAAGACGAGTTTATTCCAGCTATAATATTATTTTGACTAATTAATTTTACTGCTGCTGAATGTGCTTGTTTTGGCCTAAGGGCGCTGTCTTCATAAAAAATTTTAATTCTTTTATCTTGTTGCTTAAGCTGGTTATTGCAATCACTTAAAGCTATTTCCATACCTTCTTGCATAGCTTTTCCATACACAGCTTGGTCGCTAGTAAGAATTAGGACTGCACCAATATTATAATCTTCAGAAAAACTTTTATTTATATTTAACAAAAGAGTAAAAAGAATAGTAATCAGACATGCTTTATTCATAACTATTTGTTGTCTCTCCGAGGATATAGAAAGTCCAAAAAACTCATTTCTTGAAATTACTTTTTGACTTTCTATATATACTGCTCGACATTAGGTTTTACCGTTTTTTTCTTGAAATTTATGAATAGCATAAATTCAGTTTTGTTTGTTCGAGCAGTATATGTGCTTATTACGGCAAAAAATGGCTTCGCCACTGTTTTGCTCGACCAACAAATCATTTAGTTTCCCCGCTTAAAAGCGGGAAAACAAAATATCATCAAGTATATTTATAGCTTATCAGAATAAAATGTAAAACTAAACATATATCAGCTATAGCAGAACAAATCACAAACTAAATAATCTACATTTCAAATCAGCCTATTTAAAGTAAAACGCCAATAGCTAAAAGAATAAATGAAGCAAATAAATAAGGATTTGGCCAAGTTTTTTTAATGAGCAAATCTGAAACGATATATATTCCAAAGCCTACAAGCATAGCTTTCTCTAAAGAAAAGGTTAAAACAACAAGTAATGGCATTAAAACAGCAACACTTAAATCTATTTTCGAAAAACTTTTTAAAATAGATAATTTAGGACAAAGCTGAAGCCCTACTATTACTAGAGCACCTGTGGTTGCTACAACTGGAACATATTGAAGTAAAGGTGTTATTAACAAAGATAGTAGCATAAGAATACCGCAAACAACTGCAGTCAAACCAGTTCTACCGCCTGCGCCAATACCAACAGCACTTTCAACATAGGTAGTGATGCTAGTAGTTCCGGCAATCGAACCAATTACTGTAGCTATACCATCAACTGATAGAGCTTTTTTCATTCTGGGAAACTTACCATCTTCTTTAACAATTGGAGTGTTAATAGTAAGCCCAATAAACTTTGCAATACTTCCGTAAAAATCAGCCAAGAAAAGGAGTAAAATAGCAGATATGATTTGAGGTTTTTTCCATAAAACTGAAATGTCTAAGTGAAAAAAAGCGCTAAACATTTCACCTGATAACTTTGGCGGTTTGCTACCATCACTAATTCCTACATAATTACAAAAAATCGCTGCTAGAATAATACTTAAAAGAACTGCAATTCTATACTTTAGTGCCTGAAAAATCAGAATTAAGCCTAAGCCAAGATATAAAGCTATGGCTTTATTAGAAAAAAGCTTTCCAATACCAACTATAGTTATACCTTCAAAGATTAAAATTTCAGATAATTTTAAACCTATTAAAATTAGAAAGACGCCTACACTTAATGAAAAAGATAACTTCATATTATCAGGAATAGATTTAATAATATTCGTTCTAACATTTAGAACTGTTAGAATCATAAAAAAAATTCCAGACCAAAAAACAGCGCCTAAACCTTCTTGCCAGGTATATCCGAGCGTTCCAACTAAAATAAAAGCAACATAAGCATTCATTTCAAGTCCAGGAGCAAGAGCAAAAGGGTGTTTTGCATAAAAACCCATAAAAAACATTGCAAGAGCTGAAACAAAAACTACTTAGAGCGACAACACAAAGAGATATTGAAGTTGTAAAAGTAATTTGTCGCGAGCAAATACTAGTGTTGAACTCATTTAGTGCAACGGAATTAGTACCACACTTTGAGCAACTTGAGAGAGCTGTTTTGCATGAACTACCTGACATTGAAATTTCTAAAATAGCTCAAAGTATTGAAGAAGGATCTCAAGATTTCTTAGAAACTATTTCTAAAATGGAACTACTTTGTAAAAATAAATTTAATTAAGAGTCTGATGAAAATTAGCATTACACGCTTAACCTATGCTGCTTTCTCTAAACCCATTCTTTTATTTTTAAACAAATCAGAAAGCTTAACAAAACCCCCATCACCCCAACCTTGACTAATGGCAAATTTACTAGCTTTTCCTCTAGCAGCAGATTCTAAACGAACTACCTCTTGATTACTTAACTTAACTTTATTAATTGCTATTTTTGCGTAATACAAAGAAGCTTCAGACATATTTGTACTAGCTTGAATTGCATCTAATATACTATTTGCACTAGGTTTTTTGGCAGCAAACATCCATAGGTCGTCTTCATTTCCGCCTATTGAACTATTAAAACTGTCTGAACCACCGTTAAAGAAAAAAGTCATTTTTTGTTACTCCCTCAGGCTAACCCCTAATATTGGTTATAATAGGATGTTAGTGAGATGTGATTTAAGGAATTTAAGACCTGAATAATGAATAAGCAATTTGGTTACATGCACGTTCATCTGCAAATGTTAGTGCATTACCCACCTACTCTTCCTCAACAGGATCATAAACAACCTGAGCAACTTTAAGTTTTTTACTTACTTCATCAAGAGCAAAAAAGACTTTGCCTAAACCTTGATAAACCCATTCCGTCAACATTTCACTCTTTGAACTTAAGGAACCATTGTAGCTTCTATACCCTTCGTAAGTACTTGCATCATCAGGAGCACCTAAGAAATCTCTTACTTGCATCTCGTTAAGTCCTACTTTTATCTTTGACAAAGCACAATCATCAGGAATCGGTGTAAAATTTACAGGATCGCTACCCGTCAAGAAACAAGAATTTAACAAGAAAACTAAGAGAAATAAGGTAACAATTCTTTTCATTTTAAAGCCTCTAAATGTAAATTCAAATTTTATTGTAAGTAATTATTGGTTTTGCGTAAAATTTTTTTTTGTATATCACTTAAGTAACTATTTATACTGAGAAAATAAAACTTACTTATTATGGATCAACTACCCTCAACTAACAGAGTTAAATATAGGTTATGAAAACCTCGTTAAAATAATAACTTAGTAAGAAAATTCTTACAAAACCCCCCGGGTTTCAGGTTAACCCCTTTTCCTGAAACCCACCCCTTTTTCTTTTTATGGGTCAGTCAGTTGATTAACAACATTTTACTAGCCCGTTTAGAAATCTAATCCTTAACAACTCTCACAATAGAAACACTAGCTGCACTACCAGAGGCAAAGACTGAATATGCTGAACCAGAATTCAAATCAATAGATTGCGTCGCAAGAACTTTAGAGTCAGCAACTCTTGAAACACTAACACTTGTTACACCCGAAGGAATTTCAAAATAACTAGAAGCGTCTCCAAAAGAAGCACTACCTAAAACTCTTCCATTAGCAGATAAATTTACAGAAGCTGCCCTATCTGTCCCATGCACAACTCTTATTAAAACATTTCCTTTATCTTCACGTTCAGGCCTTACATCTGAAATTAAATTACCATTAATTCCCAAACTCTCTCTATTTCCAAATAGTATTAAAGTATAAGATTCATCAGACTCAAGAGTTCTATTAAGATTCACATAAGTTTGACCACCAAGTATAGTTCTTACCAGTCTTAAAGATTGTGGACCTTCACCTAAATTTCTTCTTTCTGACGCGAAAGAGAATTGAATATTTTCAATTTCTGCCTCTTCAGAGCTCGAAGAAAAAAAATCAACTGGAGGCACGCTTACAGCAGCATGAAAAACTCTAACTCCTTTTGAGGAACCGCCTCCACCTCCTCCTCCGCCACCACATGAAAACGACGAAAAGGCTATTATTACTAATAATGCAAACTTAACTTTATTCATTTGTTTCTTCTCCCAAGGTTCTAATAAAAACTGAACCTTCATCTAAGCCTAAAGAGCTTTCTAAGTCTCTTGGACCACTTCCTGATAAAACATCTATATCTAACAAACCAGAAGCAATGGCATGCGCAACTAGATCATAACCTTTCGAATTTGGATGTAAGCCTTCTGGCCGATTATAAAACTCACTACTTGTTGGTGAGTTACTGCTATTTGTCCAAATAGTTGCCAAATCAAGAATTTTTACATTATTAATGATTGCAAGCTCTTTAAGCTTTGCATTATAGGCACTTGTGAAAATCTCTCTTCCACTTCTATCACAACATGGAGGAATAATAGTCACTAAAAGAACTTCAGAACCAAGAGCTTTTGCATAGTTAATCATGCTTTGTATTGCAGTCGTATAATCAATTTGTGAAGTTTCAAAAATTGCGTCATTTGTTCCCTCCATAATTACTGCAACATCTGCATTAGAACTCTGAAGAGCAAAAGGAAAACGAAACTCGCCTTGATCACTAGCAGTTTCTCCAGGCACTCCCTCGCTATCAACATTTAAACCAAGTAGGTTCTCAAGGCGACTAGGATAACCAACATTTGAAACTGCAGGTGCACGTTCAACAAAATCTCCAGGTTGAGTTCCATCACCAAAACCATCAGTAATACTATCACCAAAGGCAAGAACAATTACCGAACCATCTTCGTTTCGATCTTCAAGTAGCATTTGAGAAAAGGCTGAAGTTTTTGTAAATATCAGAAAGATGATAAAAATAAATAGTTTTTTCATAGACAGAAAAGATAGTAAGACTAGCCATCCAAAACAAGCCTTGAAGGTTGTTTTATCTAAAAGCAGTCTTTTATTTGTCATAGACTATTGAAATAAAAGGCTTTTTCCTAATATCGACTATCTTTCTATTGCTTGGTAACCTAGGGGCTAGGAGAGGAACTTAATGAAACTTGGAAGTACTATAGAGATTGGCCTTAAAGGCTTAAAAATTAAGCTAATTTTTTTGTTAGCCATCTTTACTCCAATAGTTTTAAGCTTATTCAGTATGGATAAATTCTTAAAAATCCTTCAAATAGACTTACCTTTACTTCAATTGTGCATCTTTCCTATTGTAATTTATTTAGTATTAAAACTAAGAATTCTCGGAGAAAGAATTCCAAAATTTGTTTTAGTTTTTGCATGCCTAGGTGTTTTTAATAGCATTAACAGTGCTTTTTCTCTGAAATCAATAAATCCAAGAGAATTTCTAGTTTCAAGGTTAGATGGAGATTTACATGAAGCTGAATCCAGAATTTTTAGAGAAGGAATAAATGAAGCAATAAATTCTAAAAAACATAGCCTCTTATCTGCAAAAGCCTTACGACTTTCAGATTCAGATGTTTTAGTTAATGAAATTTTCACTGCCAGAGAAAATTTAAATACTATAATTCAGGGAGATACAAAAAATCTAATTTTATCTTTTCCTCGACTAAAGCCTGTAAGATTAAAAAATTTAAACTTTAATTTACCCGACTCTTTTAAAGTCAAAAAACTATTGGGCGAACTAAAATTTATCCCTAATATACACCAAATAGAACTTTCTTTTGAACCTGAGCTTAAAACACAAGAATTCTTAGCTAGCTTTCTTCCTGCAAACTTAGCTTATCAACGATTTGTTAGAACACTTTCTGACACTTCTAAGGACAGTAAACTAAATAAACTAAGCCCAATTGAAAAAGAAAATATAGAACTTGAATTACGTAATTCAGGAAGTATTTTCGGAGGCTGGAAAAGTTATCAACACAGAGCATTATCGTGGTTTTTACATGCTAACTATCAATTAATAAAACTATTAAAAAGCAGGGAATATCGACCTGGTTTAATGGAATGCGCCATTAATTCATATCAAGAAGCTGCGGGCTTTTTATCACCAACGACCCACAAGGTAGCCTATGCAGCTATCCATAATAACTATGCCGTTGCACATAGCATAAAGCGTATTTACGAAGATAATTCTTACTCCTACAAAGAATCAAAAGACGCTTTTAAAATTGCTTCAAAATTTAAGAAATTCAAAGACACGTTACAATTAAATTCTATCTTAGTTGCTGCAAGCCAAAATGATTCAACTCTTCACGAAATAAGAAAAGAGTTAAAAAAACTAGGGCTTGTAGCTAAAAAACCAGATGATACGAACCCCGGCGCAAGTCCTGAACTCTCTTTCGCCGTAAGTAGCGAATTTACCCTGAATTCTCGTCGCGCCATAGCTTTAGCGACGGCGGATTAAATGCTCACTTCTATCACTAACTTTGTTTTTTCTTTTAGCGTAAGCGTTTTTCTTTTTTCTTTTTTAGCTGGTTCAATTCGATTTTGGGACTTAGGGTCTACCCATATCACTCCAGACACTAAAACAGGATTGTTATTTGCTTGTGGATTGCTACTGCTCTCTTTAATTTTGAGTCTCATTAAACGCAATCTGCCTACCTTAGGATCAAATGGCTTCGCTCTAGGACTTTGTATGCTTTTTCTCTCTGATTGGCTTGCTAGAGATTATAATTTTTTTGGCAGTGAAAGTTTTAGGGGTGAAATACTAACTTTAGGCTTAGCTGGGACTTTCTTACTTAAAATATACAAAAAAAAATCTTTATATTTTCTACTTCCGATTTTCTCTCCTCTTTGTCTTTATATTTTTCTTCAAGAATCAAAAGGGAGATTAATTTTTTCTGACGATCATGGAACTTTTCTTTACCGATTAATACAGCTCAAAGAACAATTTCCTAACATTCCATTTTATAACCCATTCTGGAATGCAGGCTGGGATTCTAGAGATTTCTTTGCTACTGGCGCTCTCAACTTATTTACTCTTGGAGCACCCTTAATTTACAACTACCCAGTTGAGCAAATTTACACACTATTAATAGGCCTAATTCTTTTTGTTTTTTTCCCTTGTGTAATATATTTTACCGGAAGATTTGAGAACTCTTCTGTCTCTGCCTCATCAATTGCTGGGCTTCTATCGCTCAGTATAAGTTTAATCTGGTACCGCTGGAGTCTTCATTTTGGAACTATGGGTTTTATCACAACCTGCACATTAATCCCCTTAGTATTTGCATTTGGAAATAAAATCATAGCAAAAAATGAATCTTTAAATTTCTTTCAATCTCTCCTTTTGATTATCACTACTACCTTAATGCTTTTTTGGTCACTTTCTGGAATAGTGTTTATTCCTATCCTAATCTGGGCTCTTTTAAGATTTCGTACACTCTGGAAAAGTAAATACATAAAATTCATTTTACTTGGCTTATTAACTATCAATCTTCCTTGGATTGCTATGTTTTTTAAAGTTTCGAAAGTTGGAAAGTTCATCCAAGTTGAATCTTTAGAAAAAAATAATCTTGAAGTTAAGCATGAAACTGATTTAAAACCTAAACAAAGCAAACGCAGAATGTTTAAGCATAAAACTAAAAGTTTTTCTTCTAAAGAAGTTTTGAAAAATCTTAAAAAAAACATATACCCTGCTAATCCCCTACTTTTGTTTTTTTTAATTCCAGGAATATTTCTTTTCCCTAAGAGAGAGCGCTTGTTTTATGGAATAACTTTTGTATGGTTAAGCTTGCTTGGCACGGTAGCAGTATCTTATAAGCCTCAATTTGAATTAGATAGAATGCTCTTAATTTTACTAGTTTTAGGGTGTATTCCTGCGGGCAAAGCTATTTCTAATTTACTTCTAAAAAATCTTGAAAATTTCAACACTAAATCTTTCTACCTCTATCTTCCTTTGCAGATTATAGTTACTGGTTTTTTACTAGCAAGCCCATTAATTACAATTGGCATTATTAAAAACCGAGGCAAATTTCCTTATTTTTTTGCTGACAAACAATTTAAAGAATTCACAAATTTTTTAAAAAACAAAGAAAATAAAGGAAGAATATTATTTTCTGGTTGTATCGTTCATGACTTTTCTCACGGTCATGTTTATCCTCTTCCCTATTTCACAAACCAATCTTTTGTAGCTTCAAGCCCTGTGCATAATCTATGGTGGTACACAGATGTATTCCCACCACATTTTTTAAATAAAAATCCTGAAGAAGGAAAATTGAAATACATGAACCTTATGAATATCAGTAGTATTTTTGCTCATGAATCAAAAGAAAGAAAATTCTTTCGATCTAAACCAAATGAATTTAAAGAAGTTTGGCAAAATGGTAGTTTTAGTTATTTTGAAAGACTAAATTATAAACCAAATTATTTTCTAGAAGGCGAAGGTAAGATGATAGAGCAAAATATGAACTCCATAAAATTAAAAATATCCTCTACTTCTGCGATAATAAAATTTAGATATTTTGATTTTTTACAGGCAAAAGGCTGCAAAATTTCAGCATTTAATGCTGCCCCTAAAATTGATTTAATTAAGCTAGAAAACTGTCCTGACAAGGAAATTGTAATCTCCTCAGTCAGTCCTTTTAAGCGATTTTTAAGCAATTAACAAAGCGGTTTGTCTTCAAGCTAATTTTTAAATATACTCCCAGAATACATTTGTGGTGGGTGTAGCTCAGTTGGTAGAGCACCTGATTGTGGTTCAGGATGTCGCGGGTTCAAGCCCCGTCACTCACCCCACCCGTCTCTTTGGGTGGCTTCGCCAACCAAAGGACGCGGTGAGCCGCGGCCTTTTGGCGTCCAGCCAAAAGAGACGGGCAAAAGAGACGGGCAAAAACAAGATGAAAGCTGAACATTGTTTTTTACCGTATCAACAACTTTCTTTAAAGACTGACGATAGTACTTACATGCACTACGTCTACATCCTCCAAAGTCAATCAACCCCAAAAACATACTACACTGGTAAAACTAACAACCTAAAACGCAGATTCTCACAACATAACAACGCCCAATGCAAAACAACTTCAAAAAACATACCTTGGACAGTCAAAAATTACTTCGCTTTCTTATCAGAAACAAAAGCAAGCGAGTTCGAGAAATACTTAAAATCATCCCGAGGTAGAAGATTTGCAAAACGTCACTTCTAAACAAATAATCGACCCCCCAAACATCTTTAAAATATACTAAATACATGATAAGCTACCAACTCACTCCCTTGAATCCCTATCAAAGATTTTTCAACACCTGGTCAACACCTGGTGCCAGCAACATTTTTCAAGATTTCCTCGAGTTTTACTACAACTTTTTACATTTTCATTCGAATACTCTAACGAGGAGTAGAAATCTGTAAAAAAGATTAGAAACAAAAGCATATAAGCTTTAAATATAGAGATGAGAAACCGAAGAAGGTATGAAAAATATTAAACTACCTACTGGAGCTTTTTACCCTAGTTCGGGCTTTGTCCCGATTTATCAATTTTGTTGAACTACTCTATTCAGTCTTACTACTTATCTAAATATAATTACATATTTGAATTCATTTTCTAAGAAACACTTTTTACTAACTCTATTTAGGTAGGCTTTTTTGTCTCATTCTTTCTATACTTAATTATTTTTGGCTTATACTGAGACATCTAACTTTTATATTATCTCTTTAAAGATTCTAAATATAAATCAGATTGAAAATTGTTTGGAAAGTTAGTTAAATGTTGGTGGCACCAGTATTTCCGTGTGATTGAAAATCTGACTTTAACTAGTGAGATTGAGCATGGTAAAAAACCAATTTGGATAAATAACCAGAGTGTTATAGGGCTAGCAAAATGTTTAAAGTATAATGGACGAGCTGCAAGCGTTCTTGTTGAAGACAGTAGTATTGAAAAAAGAATTAAATGTAAAAAACTTCCAGTAGCTGGAATCGATCCAAAAAAGGCTAGTAAGTCAGCAAGTCATAAGAATTAGCTTTAGAAGAGAATGGTATTCTAAATGCTCAAGATATAATTTTTGGCCTTCAACAATTCGTACCACCTAGGTCATCTTTATTAATCAAATAAATATATTAATAAATTTTATGGATTTATTTTGGGACTGTTGAAAAATAGCTAAATTCAGTCTAAAAAATCCCAACGAGCGCAAGCGTTTTTTAGAAATCAAGAAATATATCTTAAAAAAAGCTGGTTAAGGAGAAGAAAAAAGATCTTCAAAGCGAGAATAATCTGTTATTAAAATTATTATGAGTTTAAAGCAGGAGAATAATGAACTAACTGGAACTAACTGGCGCCAGTTACTTCCGCCGCAACAAAGATTGGACCCCCTGGTGCCAGCAACATTTTTTCTAAGATTTCCTCGAGTTTTACTACAACTTTAAATTTTTTCAGTCGAACACTCTAACGAGGAGTAAAAATCTGTAAAAAAAGATTAGAAACAAAAGCATATAAGCTTTATAGAGATGAGGAACCAAAGAGACAGACGAGCAGGCAATAAGAAGGTTATTTCATAACAAACGAGTAGGTCGAGGCATTCCCTTTATCCCAGCTAAAAATATAAAACTCCTAATGGAATCAGCATTAGCCAAGGGTCAAGACCTCTATCAAGTTCAAAAGAGTGCATTTATCTGGATGGGAAACCATTATCATTTACTAATTTCAGGAACAGGGAAACACGTGTCAAAGTATGTAGGCTATATTAATAATAACTATTATAACTATTCTCAAGTACTAATGTAATATTATTTTTATTTGAACTAGAGTCAATTCTACAATCCCAACTGCTTGTTTTAAGCAGATACTATCAGCTAGTGTTATTTATAACTTCATTGCCTTTTTCAGTTTAAAAACTGCCTCATCACGTTTATCCCTTTCCATTTTCCCCATATTCTGAAGCTTCCATTTAACCGCCAGCAAATTTTTAACATGTTTAAACTCAATCTTATCCCACTCAGGTTCCCCTTTAGCACTAGTGTCCAATTAAGAGTTGAATAAATTCAACTGGTTAGACGAATCTAGTGGTTCA
>CALJRW010000027.1 GCA_937976335.1 uncultured bacterium
TTGTTAAAAAGTAAAAAAAACTTGATAAAATTAAGTATAATAAATTATTTAAATTTGAATATTTTAGTATAAAAAATAAAGAAATTGAGCTTAACAAAAAACCTAACATATAAGGCCTAGCTTGAATTGAAATAGAAAA
This sequence comes from uncultured bacterium, assembly GCA_937976335.1. Lineage (GTDB taxonomy): Bacteria > Bdellovibrionota_C > UBA2361 > UBA2361 > CALJRW01 > CALJRW01. The sequence continues at coordinate 140 of CALJRW010000027.1, forward strand.
TATTCCAAAGTTAAATAAAAATAGTATTAATAAAGAAATTTTTTCATTAACTAAAACTGGCCTTTCTACAATTTTATTGTAAATTTGAATAATTACAAAACTTGTCAAAATTGCAGAAAATATTGAAATATTTCTAAGAATTAGCTCTGATGAGCCAAAAGCTGCTTGAATAAAATTTAATAAACCGTAGTAAATAGGATGAGGCGGATAATAACCTGTGTTAAAAATTGAATCGTAAAAACTTCGTGAAGATATCCACCAACTAACTAACTCATCTTCCCAAAAACAGGCCTTAGTATAAAAAGTGGTAAAATAAATGTATAGTAAATAAATTAAGAAAAAATAAAATATTTTGTACTTTTCTTTTACTAAGCTATTCATGCAATGACTTAACCTATAGTTAGTTCTAAGCTTTTTAAAAGCTAAACTTAATAAGTAAAGTTATAGCGAATTAAAGCATTTTTTAGAATTTTTAAAGATATACTGCTCGATATTAGGTTTTACCATTTTTTTGTCAAAGACTAAACGTTTTTGCCTAAACTTTGTGTTTTAGTATATGTGCTTATATTGGTTCGATTTGGCTAAAGCCAAAATCTCACTCATCACCAAAAATTTTTAAGTTTTTAGGAAAAACTCAAAATCGGTGACTATATACACAAAAATTTTATTTTAATGTGCTAACAGCTTATCTATAGCAGATATAATAGTTAGTTCTTTATAAGCAAACACTCTTTCTGGATCTTCACAATGACCTTTTGAAATTGTTTCCTTTAAACTATTTCTGGCTTCAGCATATGTGTCTTTATCAATATCATCTTCTAAAATCACTTCATCAGCTTGAAGATTTAAGGTATTATCCATTAAGTTACAAAAGCCTTCTACTATAATTAATTTAGTAATAGTATTTGAACCAGCAACTTGATAAGTACAAACTCCCGTTCCTAAAAGACCGACATACTTAATATGACCAGGTAACACTCCAGCCTCTCCATCTGCCATTGGAAGTTTTACATTGGTCACTTTGGCTTCAACGATCGAACCTTGTGGAGTGTAAATATTTAGATTTATTGGATTTTCAGCATTAATTTCCATTTTTTTCTTTAAAAAAATTTAACTTATGAGCCTTAGTTTTAAGGCTCATATAATAAAAGCTATGCAGCAGCTTGAGTCGCTCCAGCTGAAGATTCGGCAAATTCTTGCGCCATTTTTTCAGCCTTAGCTCGAGCTTCAGTTAAGTTTCCAACCATGTAAAAAGCTTGCTCTGGTAAGTCATCACAATGACCATCAACAACCAAACCAAAATCTTTAACAGTATCATCTACCTTTACGTATACTCCTGGAGTTCCAGTAAACTGTTCAGCAACATGAAATGGTTGAGATAAAAATTTCTCAAGCTTTCTAGCCCGAGCTACAGTCATTTTATCATCTTCTGATAACTCTTCCATACCTAAAATTGCAATAATATCTTGAAGTTCCTTATAGCGCTGTAAAGTCTGTTGAACTTTTCTAGCAACTCTATAATGCTCTTCGCCTAAAATACCTGGCTCCAAAATTGTAGAAGTCGAACCAAGAGGGTCAACTGCAGGATAAATTCCTTTCTCTGCAATTTGCCTTGAAAGAGAAGTTGTTGCATCAAGGTGAGCAAAAGTTGTTGCTGGAGCAGGATCTGTTAAATCATCTGCAGGAACATAAACTGCTTGCACTGACGTAATAGAACCTTTTTTGGTAGATGTAATTCTTTCTTGAAGTTCACCCATATCAGTTGAAAGTGTTGGCTGATACCCTACAGCACTTGGCATACGACCAAGAGTTGAAGAAACTTCTGAACCAGCTTGTAAGAATCTAAAAATATTATCAATAAAGAGTAAAACGTCTCGCCCTTCTTCGTCTCTAAAGTATTCTGCAGCAGTAAGAGCTGTTAGACCTACTCTAAATCTTGCTCCTGGAGGTTCGTTCATTTGTCCATACACTAAACATGTCTTATCAATTACTCCCGACTCCTTCATCTCAAGCCAAAGATCGTTACCTTCACGAGTTCTTTCTCCAACACCACCAAAAACTGAATAACCACCATGTCCTTGAGCAATGTTATTAATTAACTCCATAATTAAAACTGTTTTACCTACACCGGCACCGCCAAACAGACCGATTTTTCCACCCTTTACATAAGGACAAAGTAAATCAACAACTTTAATCCCAGTTTCAAGAACTTCTTTTGAAGTTGCTTGATCTTCAAAACTTGGAGTTGGCCTATGAATCGGCCATTTTTGAGCTGCATCAATTGGTCCACCTTGATCAACTGGTCTTCCAATTACATCCATTATTCTTCCAAGAGTTTTTTCTCCTACTGGAATTGATATTGGTGCTCCCGTATCTTTAACTTCCTGACCTCTAACTAAACCTTCAGCAGAATCAAGAGCAATACACCTAACCTTATTATCACCTAAATGTTGAGCAACCTCTAAAGTTAAATTATCTGCTTGGTCATCAATGTTAGGGTTTGTTAAAAGTAGCGCATCGTAAATTGCTGGAAGACCTACTTCTTGATCAAACTCAACATCAACTACAGCACCTAATACCTGTGACACTCTTCCTATTCTCATTTTTTTCTCTCCTTTTTTTACTTATTTAACTGCTTCAGCTCCACCTACAATATCAAGAAGCTCAGCAGTAATCGCTTCCTGTCTTAATTTGTTATAGGTTCTTCTTAAACTATTAATTAATTCTCCAGCATTTTTAGTGGCAGATTCCATTGCTGTCATTCTACTTCCATGTTCAGCCGTCTTAGAACTAAGACACGCTTGTCTAAGAAATCCAGTTACAATTCTTGGCATTACTGCATTAAAAACAGCTGCTGGAGTCGGTTCAAATTTAGTCATTCCAGGACTCGTATCCGATGCTTTATCAGACAAGTCTTTTGCACTTAATGGTAAAATTCTTTTACATTCAACATCCATTGAAAGAGCAGATTTAAAGTAAGTATAAAGCACCCACACCTCACCTATTTTTCCATTCTTAAAATCATGTTGTGCTTGCAGCGAAACTTCCTCAATTGGCCATTCACTAGGTTTATCAGAAAGTTTAGTAAAGCTATTTGAATATGAAAAATTCATCCTTTCATAATATTCAACTGGTTTTTTCCCTAACAAAATGGAGTCAACCTCAAGTCCTCGAGCTTTAAAGTCTTCCATAGTAGAAGAAATTTTCTTATAAACATTAGAGTTATAAGCACCACATAAACCTTTACTTGCCCCAACAACAATAAGTCTTACTTTTTTAAAATCTTCTTTAGTTTCAGTTAAAGGATGATTCAAATTTAAAGCATCTTTTTCAACTATAAGCTCCCCCATTAATTCAATTAATGAATTAAAATAACTGCGACCTTTAATCACAGTGTCTTGTGATTTTTTAAGCTTTGCCGCTGAAACTAACTTCATTGCATAAGTAGTCTTTTGCGTATTTTTAGAAGATTTTATTCTTCTATCTATTTCTTTTAATCCAGCCATTAATTCCTCTAAACTTTCTTTAAGCTCTCACCTGCCCAGCATCCTTAGATGTAGTGTTTAATTTTCCTGCACCATTTCCATTGCCATTTGAAGTCGCAGATTCAAAAGTGGAGCCTGACTTAAATTCTTTAACAAAGCTTCCTATAGCTTGCTTTAATGCAGAACTAATTTCATCACTAAGTTTTCCCTCTTCTTTAATTTTGTTTAAAAGATCAGAGTTTGAACTTTTAAACCTGCTATGAAGAGCAGTTTCAAATTTTCTAAGTTGAGAAACTTCTAGCTCATCTGCAAAGCCATTACTAACAGCAAAGACTGAAAGAACTTGAAGTTCGACAGGCATTGGGCTGTATTGAGCTTGTTTTAAAATTTCTACCAACCTTTCTCCTCGCGCTAACTGAGCTTGAGTAGAAGCATCTAAATCGGAGCCAAATTGAGCGAAAGCTTGCATCTCTCGATACTGAGCTAGATCAAGTCTTAGCGTACCAGCAACTTTTTTCATCGCTTTTATCTGAGCAGCACCACCAACCCTCGATACTGACAAACCTACATCAACGGCAGGTCTGATACCTGAGTGAAATAGACTTGTTTTAAGATAAATTTGACCATCAGTAATTGAAATAACGTTAGTTGGGATGTAGGCACCTACGTTATCATCTTGAGTTTCAATAATAGGAAGCGCTGTTAAAGACCCTCCTCCTAGCTCAGTACTTAACTTAGCAGCACGCTCCAAAAGTCTTGAATGAAGATAAAATACATCTCCTGGATAAGCTTCTCGCCCTGGAGGTCTTCTAAGTAGAAGCGAAACACTTCTGTAGGCTTGAGCATGTTTAGAAAGATCATCATAAATGATAAGTGCATGCTGACCTTTTTCCATAAAATACTCAGCAATTGTACATCCAGAAAAAGGAGCTAAATAGGCTAAAGGTGCAGGCTCTGAAGCTGTTGCTGCAACAATGATGGTATGATCCATTGCGCCATGTTCCTTTAATTTTTCTACAACTTGAGCAACCGAAGATCGTTTTTGACCAATTGCAACATAAACACAAACCACTCCAGTTCCTTTCTGATTAATAATAGTATCAATTGCAACTGCCGTTTTTCCTGTTTGTCTATCTCCAATAATTAACTCTCGCTGTCCTCGCCCAACAGGAATCATTGAATCAATTGCTTTAATTCCAGTTTGAAGTGGTTCGTTAACTGGATTTCTCTTAACGATACCTGGCGCCTTAATTTCAATTTTTCTTGTTCCGTCAGAATTAATTTCACCTAAACCGTCAATTGGCTTTCCAAGAGCATCAACAACTCTACCAATCATTCCATCACCAACTGGCACTTCTGCAATTTTACCGGTTCTTTTAACTGTTTGGCCTTCTTTTACATGAGTTGTTTCACCCATAATAACAATACCAACACTGTCTTCTTCTAGGTTTAATACTAAACCTTTTATCCCGCCTTCTAGCTCAACAAGTTCCCCTGCAGCAACTCCTGAAAGTCCATAAACCCTTGCAACACCATCAGCAACCGAAACAACAGTACCAACTTCATCAAGCTGTTTTGAAGCAGAAAAATTGCTTATTTTTTGTTCTAAAATTTTACTAATTTCATCTGAATTAATAGTCATATGTTTTTCTCCAAAATTTGTTTTTATGCCATAAGTTCGCTTCTTAACTTTTCAAGCGAGCCCTTTATGGAATTATCTAAAACTCTATCTCCTAGTTTTACCACCAATCCTCCTAGCAATTCAGGATTAACTGACCAGGAAATAGTAGCAAGTTTACTAAAATCTTTCTCTATCTTAGTTTGAATATCTCTTCTTTCATCAGTTGGTAATTCGAATGCACTTTCAATTTTTAAAGATAAGTTTTCTTTTAACTTAATCAATAAAGCTTCAAACTCAGCAGATACTTCACAAATGTATTTTAAACGAGCATTATCCACCATAAGCAAGAGAAAATTAGAGTATTTCTGAAAAGCCCCTTCAGAAATATTGGCAAATTTACTTTGCTGTATTTTTAAAAGTTCTTGAACCACTTCAATTCTCTGAGAAGAAGGAATCCCTGGATTAAGTAAAGACATGCGAAAGTCTTCACTCTCTTTGTGAAGTTCAGATAGTTCAAATAAAGCTTCGCCCACAACTTCTAATTCGTCCTTTTCTACAGACTTAAAAAGTGCTTGTGCATATTGAAAAGCTATCTTACTACTTTCTTTCCCCATTTAATTTCCTCTCACTAAATTTTCTAATTTAGAAACTGACTTTTTTCTTCTTAGCTCATCAGTGCCAAGGTTGCTTTTTTCTTTTATTACAATAGTTGCTTTTTTAACAATTTCATCGGCAAGTTCATTTTTTAAATTCCTAAAAGCGGAAACTTTCTCAGCTTCTATTGACTGACGTGACTGTTTTTCAATTCTTGAAAGTTCGCTATCAGTAATCTCCTTCATTTCTTTAATTTCATATCCAGTTTCTTCAGAAATAACTTTACCCATTTCGTTTACTTCAGCATCTAAGTTTGAAAGGCGAGTTCTAACTTCATCAAGCTTGGTCTTTGCTTCACTTAATTCAATTTTACCTTTATTTACCGCTTCCTCTATGTTTGTTCTTCTAGATTGCCAAGCATTCCTAATAGCTTTATTTGACTTCCAATAAAGCAGAGCAAAAAAAATGCAAAAATTAACCCAAAAAATTAAAATATCACTAATATGCGGAATATGCCCCTCTCCACCTCCAGCAAGAGCAGGAGTTATTGAAAAAACTAGAAGGAAAGAGAACTTAATTAAACCTGACATGTTTTCTCCACTATTTGAGCAACCAAACTTTCTGCTTTGGCATTAGCACTATCTCTTATCGCCTTAACCTCTTCGGATATTTTTTTTCTCTCCTCAAGAAGCATAGACTGAGATTGTTGATTAAGAGAATCAAGAGCTTTTTTAGACTCACCGGCCGCAATATTTAGCTTATCCATTTTTTCTTGAGTAAACCTCACTTTAGCTTCAAGTAACTTTTTCTCAATATCTTTTTCTAACTCTTGAGTTTTTAATTTAGTGTCTTTAGCTAAATCTTCAGCTCCTGTAGTAGCAAGTTCTCGAGCCTCGACAAGTTGAACATATGGTTTAAAAATTATCTTGTCACAAAATACCCAAAACAAGAAAAACAAAAGAGCTCCAACAGGAATCATTTTAATATCAGCATTTGTTAGTGAGAAGTTTTCTTCCATAAAAGGCAAAAAACTTTCCCACCCACTCAAGAGACTAGATACTCCCCAAAGAGAAAGACCTAGCACAACAAGCCATAAAATATAGTCCAAAGCTCCTGTTTTTTTAGCGTGTCCCATTATTTCCTATTTTAAATTATTTGCAGCTTCTTTCACACCGCTACTTACTCTGTTTGCATTCATAATACACTGACCTTTAAATGCAACCCCTTCTTCCATTGAAATAGAACTTATTGTTACATTTCCAATTATCACAGCAGTAGATTTTAACACTAGTTTTTCACAAACAATGTCACCTTCAACTTTACCAAAGACTACAACTGTTTTACCTTGAACTTTTCCTATAACACTTCCAGTTTCTTCAATAAGAAGATCTGAACTAGCATTAATTTCTCCTTCGATACTTCCCCCGAATCTAGCAGGTGTAGAAAAATTTACACTTCCCACAAAAGATGTTGAAGGATCTACATATGTATTAGTAACTAAGGTATTTGATACGCTTGCAGCATCAGTTGAAGCTTTACCTCCATTTGCACCAAACAAAGACTTAACTTTCGTTATACCATCCTCAAGCTTTTTATCAGTTTTTTCAGAACTCATACAGAAGTAATTTTTATCTTTTTGGAGCTCAAAAAGCAACAAATTGGAAGAATACTATGACTATCGAACTATTAAAAAATAAAGAGTACCAAAGTACTTTGTAGGTTTAGCGAAGCAGTCCCAAGTTATTCATAAATTTTAGTCATAAAGAAGTCAAAGTTTTACTCTAAAAGCTTCTAAATCAATGAGTAATTCTCTAAACTTACAGGCTAATAATGGCTTGTACTACTCGGTCTAGCTCGTCTTCAGAAAAATAGTTGATTTCTATCTTCCCTGCACCAGACTTAGGTGAATGAGATATCTTTACTTTAGTACCTAATTTTTCTCTAAGCTGATCTCTAACCTCAGGAAAAGCTGATGTTTCCTTACTAACTTTCTTCTTCTTTTTCTTTAAAGGATCCAGAACTACCACTCGTCCAACAATTTCTTCCAAAGCTCTTACAGATAACTTTTCTTTAATTGTTTTTTCAGCTAAACCCATTTGGGCCTTTGGCTCCTTTACAGTTAAAATTGCTTTAGCATGCCCAACACTGAGCTTTCCTGCTTCAATAAAGTTTTGTAGTTCTTTTGGAAGAGCCAAGAGCCTGACTGAATTAGCAATTGAGGATCGACTTTTACCTAATCTATCAGCAACATGTTGTTGGCTTAAATTATATCTATCAATTAAATCTTGAATTGCCCTAGACTCTTCTAAAGGACTTAAGCTTTCTCTTTGAATGTTTTCAATAAGAGCAATTTCAAGACATTCCTTATCTTCAATTTTCTTAATAATTACAGGCACTTGATTTAGCTTGATAAGCTTTGCTGCTCTATATCTTCTTTCTCCAGCAACAATTTCATATGTATCGATAGATACAGGTCTAACTAAAATTGGCTGAATTAAGCCATGTTCAGAAATAGAATTTGCTAATTCTTGAAGCTCTTCTTTTTGAAATTCTTTTCTTGGCTGAAGAGGGTTTGGAACTAAGGAAGTAAGAGGCAAAAAACTTAAAGCTTTATTGCTTAAATCATTAGAACTATTTTGTTCATTTAGCGTTACAGATTTACTATTACTACCTTCTTGACTACTATTAACTCTTGGAGCTTTAACTCTAACAGGTTTTTCCATAGAAGATACTAAGGCTTGAAGGCCTCTTCCTAAACCTCGTTTAGCTTTAGATTTTACTTCCTTACTCATTTTTTCCCCTTTAAACTCCTCTCCATTGTTCCACGTGGAACAATTTTATTAAGAGTTAGCTACTCTTCCTGAATACAAAGATTCCGGAAATAGCTTTAACAATTCTTTAGATAAACTTTTATATGCCTTAGCTCCCGTAGAGCTTGGGTCATATATACATATTGGCTCACCATGACTAGGCGCTTCAGAAAGCCTTACATTTCTAGGAACTACTGTCTTAAAAACTTTTTTACCAAAAAAGTTTTTAGCTTCATCTAAAACTTGAGCAGAGAGATTAGTTCTAGAATCATACATAGTAATAAAAACTCCCAGAATATCTAAGTCTGGGTTAAATGTTTGCTTTACAAATTCTACGGTTGATAAAATTCCTGAAATACCTTCAAGTGCATAGTACTCTGCTTGAAGAGGAATTAATGCACCAGTAGATGCCCCAAGAGCATTTAGCGTTAAAAGACCGGATGAAGGCGGGCAATCAATGAGTATATAATCAAACTCCTCTCTTAGAAGGCTAAGTTCAGAATTTAATATTAATTCCCTTCCAGGAGTCTTCCCGAGTTCTACTTCAATAGATATTAAATCCTTAGAGGAAGGCGCTACATAAAGTCCAGAAATTAAACTTTCTCGAATTAAGTCCTTAAGTGGTACAGATTCAAGAAACATATCGTATAAATCTGCCCCTTCCGGATTGAATTCAACTCCTAAACCACTGGTAGCATTGCCTTGAGGATCGAAGTCTATTAGTAAAACCTTTTTACCAGTTCTCGCTATTTCAGCAGATAAATTTACAGCACTAGTTGTCTTACCAACTCCACCTTTTTGATTCGCTATTGATAGAACTTGACCCATAGTTTTATTGGTACCATAGGGGTGAGGGCAACTCAAATAAAAAGATAATTGTTCCACGTGGAACAACTTTAGAGTAATTCTTTATGTTAGGATTATTAAAATGGGAAGATCTCAAAGTTTGTGAAAGCTTTATGTAATCATTATCAATAAAAACGATATCATCCTATGGGGCGAATCGATAGTTGACAAACTTAACAGTTCACTTTTATACAGACCAATTGGTTGGTCTTAATATGCTAGTTTTATGAGCTTTTTTTAGCATATATTAAGTATCTCTTAGTATATAAAGAAACTCAAAACAGATAGCTAACTATAATGAAAATTATTTACAAGAATTAGCCTGATAGGCATAAATAGCATAGATTGAGATAAAATAAAGAGACAAAGAAGCCTATTATGATATCAACATAACTAAAAAAAACACAGCCATACAGATATTTCCGACCGATCGGTTTACATTTAACTACCTGTTTTTCTTTGTTTTTTATCTTTAATATCAACTCAGAACAGACTTAACTCTAAGAATTAAGTCCATAATTACCAACCAATCAGTCGGAAATGTATCTTTTAAAAATTACCTTTTTATCTCATTAATAGCTATAATTTTCAGACCAAAAATTTCATTACGATTTATAAAATCATAAACATTCTCTTCAACAACACCTCCTAAACTTTTTGCGGAATGTCTGAATAGATAAAGATCCTTAGTAGGAATTAAAAAACCCGTATGAAAATAATCTAAATTTTCTAAGTTACTTCCAATAAGTAAAATTTTTGGAGTTGTAATTTTTTTAAAAATATCAGCGCAGGAATTAATTTCGCACATTTTAAGTTCATGATCTTTTGATGGATAATTAGGAAGAACAGAAAGACTTCTTTTACTATGAACACTTTCATCTAACTCAGAACAATAACTAACTAAGCCAGTATCTATATTCCTACTAAGCCAATCAGTCATATAGTGATTCCGAGTCAGCCAAGCAATATTTCCATTTAAGTATCTGATTTTTCTAGCATTCTCGAGAACTTCAGTCGTATTTTTAGATAGTGCAAAACTTAAAACTGTTTCTATAAAAGTTACGCAATCAAAGCCATCTAAAGGTAATGTAAACTTTTCTTCTTCTTCAAAAGATCCGATAATAGGGTTTACGCGGTAGGGTTTTCCGATTAGAAACTTAGAAATTAAATCTATTCGCTTGCAAACTGATTTTTCTTCTTCGCAATCTTTGAGTATTTCATTTGCAAATTCATAGTTAAATTCATCAGTAAAATTTTGAATATTTTTCATGATTCAAATTATAATATTATAGCATTCTAAACACAAAACTAACTTCGCTCGAAAAATAAGAAAGAAAACACTCATAAAGATCTAAAAAAATTTAATAATCCCCTTCCTTATACTCAAGAATCATAAGCAATCGTACGATATCTACAATAATGGAAGACAAAACCCTAACAACCTTAACTTATTTTCCTCCAATCAAATTACGTAGAAATGTAAGAAAATTAACTCTAATTTTTATGTTTTTTCAGATACTTGATGGGTTTTTCACATATCTTGGAATAACAGCACTTGGTCAACAAGCCGAGGGAAATTGGATGTATGCTTACTTCTTTGAACACATGGGACACACTTGGAGTCTTATTCTTCTAAAATCAACTTCTATAGTGTTTATTTTTTTTATAGCCTGCCACGCTGAAAAAATAAGAATAGTAAAATTTGTTCTTGTTTTTTCAATACTATTTTTCTTCTTTTTTGCGATAATCCCTTGGGCACTCATTATTGGGCGGATTTTGAGTGGGGGGGAGAGTAGCTTTTACTTATTCTCCCCACTCAACAAATAAGCCTCAATAAACCCATCTATCTCCCCATCCAAAACATCATTAACTTGAGAAGTCTCATATCCTGTTCTTAAATCTTTCGCCATCTTAAAAGGATGTAAGACGTAAGATCTAATTTGACTACCATAATCTATAGCTTTTCTTTCACCTTGAATTTCAGCTAACTTTGCTTGCTGCTCTCTTTGTTCTAGATCGAAAAGTTTTGCCTTAAGAACTTTCATCGCATGCGCTTTATTTTTGTGTTGAGATCTTTCATTTTGACAAGCTACAACTATGCCCGATGGTGCATGAGTGATTCTAACTGCAGAATCAGTTTTGTTCACATGCTGACCACCTGCGCCAGAAGCTCTAAAAGTATCTATTCTTAAGTCTTTTTCATCTATATCTATTTCTATTTCTTCTTCAATGTCTGGAGTAACTGCAACTGAAGCAAAAGAAGTATGTCTTCTTGCATTTGAGTCAAAAGGGGAAATCCTAACTAATCTATGCACTCCTTGCTCTGGGCGGAGAAGTCCGTAAGCATATTCGCCTTCAATAAGAATTGTAGCATTTTTAATTCCTGCTTCTTCCCCAGATCTGTAATCTAAAGTATGAACTTTAAAATCTTTTCTTTCTGCAAATCTTAAATACATTCTAAGAAGCATTTCCGCCCAATCTTGGGCATCAGTTCCGCCGGAACCGCCATTTAACTCAACAATTGCGTTACTCGAATCATTGGGGCCGCTCATCTTGCAAAAAAACTCTTGAACGCTTAGCTTTTTCTCAAGTGCTTTAATTATTTTTACAGCTTCATCCAAGAAATCAGAATCATTTTCTTCTATTAAAAGCTCTAAAGCTGTTTCAGAATCTGAGTAAAGCAAATCAATTTCAGCAATTGAACTAATCGTTTTTTCAAGTATTGATTTTTCTTTAAGAATAATTTTAGCTTTATCTTGGTCATTCCAAAAATTTTGAGCTTGTGTTGTAGATTCTAGTTCTTCAAATCTTTTACTTAATTTAGGCAGGTCAAAGAAACCCCCTCAGAGCTTCAATTCGCTCTTTAAGATTAGATAACTTTGATTTGATTTCACCAATTTCCATTATTAACAATTAATAGCTCTATCAACATTTTTCTGCAAATCATTAAAAAGCTTATCTTCTAAACTTTCCATTTCTTTAGCATCTTTCTCAGGAACATTTTCATGATCAAAACCAAATAAATGAAGAATCCCGTGAATTAATAGACGTAGGATTTCTTGTTTAAAGGTATTTCCAAATTTAGAAGCTTGCAATTTTGCCATCTGTATTGAAATAACTATATCCCCCAGCTCACTCGAATTTTCTAAATTTTCGCCCTCAATTTGGGAAAAAGATAGCACATCAGTGGCATAATCTTTATCTCTATATATTTTATTTAGTTCTTTGATTCTTTTATCATCTGTAAAAAGAATACTTAAATTTCTAGCCTTCTTAGGAATTTTTACTCTATTTTTTGATTCAAGAAAAGCAGACTGTAAAACTAAATTAATAAATTTTTTTGAAATCGTAAAATCTTTAAGATCAACTACTATATCAATCTTCCAAGGTTGATTCATTATAAACCTAATCGTTTTAGATCTTCTTTATTCTCTTTCTTATCTTCTTTACCGTTTTTTCCATTCTGAGATTTTTTACCATTCTTATCTGCAGCTTTTTCATTTTGTTTTTTTACAGTTTCTGGCTTTTTTACTTCAAAAGAACCACTTTTCAACCTGCCATCTTTACTTTTTCCATTTTCTTTCTCGCCTGGTTCAGCATATGCAACTCTTTGATGATATATACCAGTTAAAACGTGAGTAAAGCACTTTGCTATTTTGTGTAAATCTGCAAGCGTTAGGTCGCATTCATTCAGTTCTCCACTAGCAAAAATCTTATTGATCATCTTATTAACAAGGCCTTGAATTTTATCAACTCCATGATCAGGTAAAGTTCTAGCTGCTGCTTCTATCCCATCAGCAAGCATTAACACTCCAGCCTCTTTTGATTGAGGTTTAGGTCCAGGATAAGAATACAAGCTAACATCCACTTCAACTTCATCCTCAGATTCTTGAGCTTCCTTTAAAGCCTTGTCGTAGAAGTATTTAATTAGGCTAGTTCCGTGATGTTGAGTGATCATATCGAGAATTGGCTCAGGAAGTTTATGCTTTTTACCTAATTCAAATCCGTCTTTAACGTGAGATCTAATAATAAGAGACGACATAGAAGGACTCAATTTATCATGCCTATTTTCACCTGGAACTTGATTTTCTACAAAGTATAGTGGTTTTTTCATTTTTCCAATATCATGAAAATATGCTCCAACTCTACTTAAAACAGGATTAGTTTCTATTTCTTGTGCGGCTGATTCTACCATCATTCCCATCACCATTGAATGATTCCAGGTTCCAGGAGCTTGCACACTAAGTTCTTTTAACAATGGGTGATCTAGAGTTGCCATTTCTATAAGCCGAATATCAGTAACGTAGCCACCAAGATACTCAACAAGTGGTGTCAAACCAGTTGCTAAAAAAACAGACAAAAATCCACCTAAAAAAGAGCTAACTACTCTGTAAAAACATTCTGCGTTAGTAGGAGAATTTTCGACAAAAGAAGATGCAAAAGCAAATGGTACTAAAAGTAAAGATATTTGAAGACCTGCTTTTAAATAGGCAGAACGCGATCTAATTTGTCTTAAACTTAAACACGCAACTAAATTAGAAATTAAAACAAATAGAGGTAACAACCAACTTTGATCGTTTGCAAAATAAATTGAAACGATAGTTGTTAAAAAAATTGCCAAAACTAATCCATAATGAAGGCCTAATACAGACTGAATTAACAAACCACCAACTGCAAAAGGCACCGCATAGACAAGTGCAGAATTAGGGATTTCAGGAATAAATTCAAAGCCTTGAGAGTAATTTGCAAGAGCAAAAACAAACAAAGTTGCAAGGCCAATAATCAACATAGATGCAATTAATATTATGTGAAGAGTGAGTAAATCTTTAAAGCTTGGCTTATAAAATTTTAAAGCTGAGATACTAAATCTATGTAGTGTCAGAATACAGAGAAAGAGTAAAGTAATTCTTCCAAAAGAAAAAAGAAGATCAACTTCTCCAGGTAAAACTCTAAATAAAAATTCAGCACTAACAGAAGTTAGCATACAAAGAAATACTCCCTGTAAGTCTGAAACAAGACTTTTTCGCTCCTTTATTCCTTTAACTGGATTATTCATTTTCTAACTTTTTATAAGCTCTAATTATATCTGCAACGATTCTGTGTCGAATAACATCTTCTTCAGAGAAACGAACTATCTCTAAACCTTTTACAGCATTTAAAATTCTCGTAGCTTCAATTAAGCCCGACTTCATGCCTCTGGGTAAATCAACTTGAGTAGGATCTCCTGTAACCAAACACTTCGAGTTTTCACCCAATCTCGTTAGCAACATCTTCATTTGCCCAGGACTTGTATTCTGAGCTTCATCTAAAACAACAAAAGCATTTGATAAAGTACGTCCTCTCATAAAAGCCAAAGGGGCTACTTCAACAGAACCTTTTTCTACTAGCTCTTCAGCGCGTTCATAATCAACCATATCATGAAGCGCATCATATAATGGTCTAAGATAGGGATTAACCTTTTCTGCCATATCTCCAGGTAAAAAGCCCAATTTCTCTCCCGCCTCTACTGCAGGGCGACATAATACGACCCTCTTTACTTCTTTTTTCAGTAATGCAGAAACAGCCATAGCCATTGCAAGATAAGTTTTTCCAGTACCTGCCGGACCTATACCAAAAACTATTTCATTAGATCTAATAGCTTCTAGGTAAAGCTTTTGTGTATAAGTTTTAGGAACGATAAGACGTTTTCTTCCTGATATTCTAACCTGATCTCTAAATAAATCAGAAAGCTTTGCTTTTCTATCGCGCGATAAAAGACCAATTGCTCTTTCCATATCTCCTGGAAAAATTTGATCTCCATTTTTAATGACTGCTTTAAACTGAGAAAGCAGATCTGAAGCTAAATCAACTTCGGAATCTTGACCTCTAACAATTAGTGAATTTCCATCACGACCAATTTTTAAATCTAGTTTTTTTTCTAAAGCTTTAAAATTTTCATCTTTTGCTCCAGCAATAGATTGAAAAACTTTCATATCTGTAAATTCAATTATTGCCTCTTTTAAAGAGCCATTAACATTTGCTTCTTTGTTTGATTTACCCATAAACGTTTATTAGCTAAATACCTTCTTCTTTTGTATGACTATGTTAAAATCCTAAGTGAATTTTAAGCTAGCCCCCAGTATACCAATTTAGATGCTTGTACCAATATATATACGCTTTTAATATTTCTTGTATTTTCAGACAGTTAACTAAAATTAACCAACTTTTATTTGAGCTGTTGTACTATTTTCATAGGCTAAAGTAGTAGAATCAATACTTTCTTTAAGTTGTAAAATCATTGACTCTAGAAGCTCTTTAGAGATTTTCTCGTCTGTTGTAGACATTCTTGGCAATTTAACCTTTAAAGGATCTGTATATTTTCCATAATCATACATACTGAAGTGAAGATGAGGACCTGTAGCTAAACCAGTACTTCCAACTGCCCCTATTTTTTGACCACGCTTAACCTTCATTCCTTTTCTAATACCACTGTATATTTTTGAAAGATGTAAATAGGCAGTTGTAAATCTATCACTATGTTTTATTTTAATCATGTTACCATTACCAC
Source organism: uncultured bacterium (assembly GCA_937976335.1). Taxonomy (GTDB): domain Bacteria; phylum Bdellovibrionota_C; class UBA2361; order UBA2361; family CALJRW01; genus CALJRW01. The sequence continues at coordinate 16,043 of CALJRW010000027.1, forward strand.
CTTTTCTTCCAGCTTCGACAACTATTCCATCAGCAACAGTTCTAACAGGCGTTCCAGTAGGAGCAGCGAAATCAACTCCGTTATGTGCTCTTTTTCTTTTTAAAACTGGATGAAAGCGACTGTTAGAAAACATAGAAGAGATTCTAGTAAACTTTAGTGGATAGCGTAAAAAGAAACTTCCTAAAACTTGACCTGTTTCATCATAATAGTGCGGTTTTCCATTTTGACCTAAGGTTCTAACAGCAGCGTAAAATTTTCCTCTTGATTTAAGTGCAGCTCCTAAAATTTCTCCTGTCTTAACTTGTTCACCATCATTAATAACTTGCTCTTCATAGACTAAACTAAACTCATCACCTGCTTGGATATCCCGACTAAAAGTTATTCTTCCACCAAACATATCTGCAAAATCATCAATTAATGCGTGATCTAGTCCAACTCTTTGAGCAGATTCTGAAAATGATGAGTAGATAGCACCTGAAACAATTTTAGTATTAACAGAAATTCTTGGCTCAATAAGGGTGGCATGATAACCAGAAAAAGAATCTCCATCTAAAACAACTTTTGAACCATTTGATAAAGATCTTTTAAGAGCTGTAATTTCCCCAGCTCCTGATAGCTGTAATTCTACCTCTTCTCCAACTTTTAATTTATTTGGAGAAATTGACAAAGCCTTTAAAGCACTAGCTGCTAGAGTTGCCCCTTCAGGTTTTTTGCTAAATCGAGTCCATATGCTTCCCAAGCTATCACCTGGCTTAATGTAGTAAGAAACTAAACTTATCGGATCGTCTACTTGATCGTTGATTTTCTGCTCTAATTCAATTTCATTAGTATCGTAAGAGTCTTCTTTGGAAGTTAATATCTCACCTTCAATTGTATCATATGCTGTTGTTCTTACAACTTGGCTAGCAATATCATCAGTTAGAATTTCATCAATATTTTTAACTATTTGCTCATTAGAAAGTTCATTAGATATGCTCTCAGGAGATGTTAAGTTTTTAGATAATTTATTTTCAAGTCCAAATTTGCAATAAAGGGCAGTTAACAAAAAGAGAGTTTGAACAATTAAGGTTCCTACGATAAAAGTAATAACTGGTCGTTTTGTTTTATTTGTTAATAGTTTATTGGTGAAAAGTGTTGGAGATAACCTTGATAAACCCATTATTGAAAACCTCAAAATTCTGAGTTAAACGATAGTAGTCTTTAAGGATTTTGAAAAGAGGTTTTCTTTAGAACAACGTTATGAAAGAAAAAATTCTGGCTCTAGATGTTGGTAAAGTTAAGATTGGACTTGCTACCAGTGATAACAAACTAATAATTGCAACGCCCCTAAAAACGTTAGTAAGAGCTAAAAATAAGGCTTTAAAAGAAATAATTGAAACGATATCTTCTGAAAGAGTCACAAAACTAGTTGTAGGTTTACCTTTAAATGAAGATAATTCTGAAACTAACCAGTGTGTAGATATCAGAAACTTTGTTAGAAGGATAAAAAGGAGAGTTTCAATAAAGGTAGAATTTATTGATGAAGCCTTTTCGACTTTAAGAGCAAATGAGATTATAAGGCAACAAAAGTTAAAGCATAAAGATGATGATGCTATTGCGGCAGCATTAATTTTGCAGAAATACCTTGAAAGCTGTTAACATTGAACTAGAAGATTGAGGAACTAGAAGATTAAAGAACTAGAAGATTGAGGAACTAGAACATTGAGCTACAACATTAAACTATCATAAAGAATTACTATGAATAATTTTCTAACAAGAATATTACTAACCTTAGCCGTACCTCTAATCATAGGAATGTTTACTTTCTATTTTATGAACTCTTACTTTGGAAAACCATTAAATCCAAAGAAGACGCAACTAGTCAGGATTGAAGTTCCAAGAAATAGTAATTTTAGAAGCCTTTGCAAGACTCTCCAAAAAAAGAAAATTATTCGTCATTGGAGAGTTCTTGATCTACATGCACGATTTGGTGGGGATGATACTAAAATAAAAGCAGGGGAGTATGAATTATCTGCCAGCATGACCCCTAAAGAAATTCTGACTAAACTCTCTTCTGGAGAAGTTTACAAAAGATCTATAACAGTTAAAGAGGGTGCTAACATTTGGGAAATAGCAGTTGCAATTCAAGCTTCTGAAATAGCAACAAGTAAGGATTTTTTAAAAGCGGTTCAAGATAAGACCTTGCTTTCTAAAGCCGGTATTAAATCTGAAAGCTTTGAGGGATATTTATATCCAGAAACTTACAACTTTTCTAAAGGTGAAACAGTTGAAAGGATTATTTGGACAATGCTTGAACAGGGTGAAAAAAAATGGCTTCCTGAATTTTCAACTAGATCTGATGAATTAAACCTAACGAGACATGAAGTTCTAACTTTAGCTTCTATTATTGAAAAAGAATCCGGCAATTTTGATGAGCAAGGCATTATAGGTTCAGTTTTTCACAATAGAATGGAAACTTTAGTCAAACTACAAGCTGATCCAACTGTAATTTATGGATTAAGAAAGTTTGGAAGAGCTTTAACTAAAAAAGATTTAGAAACTCCTAATCCTTACAATACCTATGTCAACTACGGCCTTCCTCCAGGCCCAATTGGAAATCCTGGTGAAAGCGCTATAAAAGCAGCTCTTTATCCTGAAGATACTAGCTTCTTGTATTTTGTAGCTGATGGAAAAGGGAGACACGTATTTTCTAAAACACTAGCTGAACATAATGAAGCAGTACATAACTATAGAAGCTACCTAAAGAGTCAAACTGAACAAACAGCTAATGCTCAGTAATTTTTTAAATAAGCTTCGCAAGTATAATTTAAAAAATTTACTTTATAGAAAATTCTTAATTTTTTTTAATACACTTGGCTATAGTATTCTTGTTTTTTGGCTTATTAATAAATTTTTCACGTTTAACACCACCTCTCTTGGTATTTCAGTATTTATTTTCTCTTTAATATGGCTTTTATTAGCCATTAGAAAAGATACTTTTCCACTTGAGAAAGCGGCTCAACAAATTGATTCTTTCTTTAACTTAAAAGACGAAGCTTTAAGCTATTTATTTTTAAAAGACAAAAAAAAAAGAAGCTTTATTGAAGGGAGAATTGAACCAATTCTTGAGAAAACTAGCTATAATAAATTAGCTCCAAACTATGTATCTAAAAATTTAAAACTTTTTTCTTATGCTCTGCCGTGCTTGATTTTACTAGCTTATTTCATTCCTACACGTGAGAAAGTTTACTTAAAAAAAGAATCCAAATTAGTAAAAAAACTTGTCGAAGAAAATTCTGATATTCCGCATAATTTAAAAAAATCTCTAGAAAATTTAGCTCGATCGCTAGAAGACAATGATTTATCAAGTGAGGAAGTTGAAGAAGCTCTTGACGAAGCAGAAGATATTTTAGGCGATGTAAAAGATAGTTTAAATAAAAAAGCGGCCTTAGATCAAAAATTAGAGAAAGAGAAAGAGAAAGAGAAAGAGAAAGAG
>CALJRW010000028.1 GCA_937976335.1 uncultured bacterium
TTTACTCAGTTTTTCTTTGTTGTTAAAGTAATTAAGTTAATGTAGAAAATTTTGCTTTTTTACAAAAAAATGCAAATATAGCAGCGATTTTTAACTTTAGTTACATAGCTGAAAGTGTTTTAACTTAGGAGAACAAAAAAATGGAATGGGAAAAAGTAGGCGATTTTCAAGATATAATTTATGAAAAAGCAGAAGGGCTTGCTAAAGTTACAATTAATAGAGAAAAAGTAAGAAATGCATTTCGTCCTGAGACTGTATACGAAATGCAAGATGCCTTTAGAGATGCTGGCAGAGATAAATCAGTTGGAGTGGTTATCTTAACCGGGAAAGGAGATCTCGCCTTTTGTGCTGGTGGAGATCAAAAAATTCGTGGTGAGGTTGGTTATAAAAGTACAAAAGGTGAGGAGAGCTTAAATGTTTTAGAGCTACAAAGACAAATTAGAACTCTTTCAAAGCCTGTGATTGCGATGGTTGCTGGTTATGCAATTGGAGGTGGTCATGTTCTGCATCTAGTTTGCGATCTAACTATTGCAGCAGAGAATGCAATCTTCGGTCAAACTGGACCAAAAGTGGGCTCTTTTGATGGCGGTTACGGTTCAAGTTATATGGCAAGGATAGTAGGGCAAAAAAAAGCTAGGGAAATTTGGTATCTTTGTAGACAATATAATGCTAAAGAAGCTCTAGAAATGGGGTTAGTAAATACGGTCGTGCCTCTTGAAAAACTTGAAGAAGAGACAATTTCTTGGGGTAAAAAAATACTTGAACATAGTCCTGTTGCTCTTCAACTTTTAAAATCTGCCTTTAATGCCGATTGTGATGGTCAAACTGGACTTCAAGAGCTTGCTGGTAATGCAACAATGCTTTTTTATCAAACTAAGGAAGCGCAAGAAGGTAGGAATGCATTTGTTGAAAAAAGAAAGCCCGATTTTTCTAAATTTAGGAAATAAATGTATTTTAGTGATATTGTAGAAAAGTATCCTAACAATATCTTCATTAATTCTGAGAGTTACAAGTTAAGCTACCTTGAGTGCGATAGGTTAATATCAAATACTGTAACTTGGCTTAAAAAAAAAGACATTCAAGAAGGTGACAAAGTTGGAATACTGGCTGACAATTCAGCTGAATATGTCATTACGCTCTTAGCGCTTTTTAAAATTAAAGCTATAGCTGTTTTATTTAATACCAAACTTGCGGTAACTGAAATTCAAAAACAATTTAAATATTGTAAAGCTAAATTAGTTTTAACTAAAGGGCTATATGAAAAATTTGAAAAAGTTTTAAAAAGCACTAAAATTATTTCAATTGAAGAGATGTTAAAATTTTCAAATTCTGAAAAAGAAAATAATTTAAAAATCGATAAAGAAGCTAGAAAAGATCCTAGTTTGATTATTTTTACTTCCGGCAGTACTAATGTACCAAAAGCATGTGTGTTAAGTGAAAATAATTTAAAAATATCAGGTAAATCTTTAGCGGGATATTATAACTTAGATGAGAATGATGTGTATTTTCTTTCACTACCTCTATTCACAGTTGGTGCACTTGGAGCAATGTATCGTGCGTTAAGTGTTGGTGGAGGAGTGTTTGTTAACAAAAGTTTATCAACGAAATCGCTTATTTCATATATAGAAAAATTTAATATTACATGTATTAGTTTAGTCCCAGTTCAATTAAAAAGTGTTTTAAATGAAGTTAGTATAAAAAATAAATCAATACTTGAAAAACTCAAATTGGTACTTGTTGGTGGAGCAAAAGTCAATCTTGAACTTATGCAAATGATTAAAGAGTTTAATTTGCCAGTTTATGTTCCTTATGGAATGACTGAGCTTGCGTCATCTGTAACATGTGGAAAATTAAAAATAGATAATAAAGTTTTAAAAACTGGTAATTATTCTTCTGGGCCTTCTGCTCCTCATGTTAAGATTTCAGTTGTTGATATTGATTCTAAAGAAAATCTTGAGCCAAATAAAATTGGGCTTATTCGTATTAGTGGAGAATCTCTTTTCTTAGGATATTTAGAAAACAATCAAAGTATAAAAAAAATTGAAGTTTTCGAACCTGGAGATTTAGGTACTATAGATGAAAATAACAATTTACACTTAATGGGTAGAGCTGATAGAATGATAAATTCTGGTGGTCTTAAAATATTTCCAGAAGAAATAGAAGATCAACTTTCTAAAATTATCAATATAAATAATGTTGCTGTTGTCTCATATGAAGATTCTAAATGGGGAATGCGACCTCTTGCTTTTATAGAAACTAATAGTGAGAGGATTAATTTAAAAACAATTAATGAAACTTTAGGAGAGAGCTTAGGAGTTTTTAAAATTCCTTCTAAGTACATTGCGAAAAAAAAGCTTCCTATTTTAGGTTCTGAAAAAATTGATTATCAAGCTTTATCATCTCAAACTTTTAAAACGAATATTTTCTATAGAACTTTTGGTGATAGTAGTAAGCCATGTTTAATTCTTTTACATGGCATCTTTGCTGATGGCTCAGATTGGATTGAAGTTGCAAATGCCTTGTCTGATGATTTTTTTGTGGTTCTCCCCGATCTTCCTGGATTTGGTAATTCTTGTAAAAATGAATTTAAAGAAGAGTTATCTTATGAACTTATCTTAGAAGAACTAGATCTCTTAGTTGAAGATCTTTCACCAAAAAAACTTTTTATTGGAGGATATTCTTTTGGATCGAGAATCGCAGTATTATTTGCTTTAAACACAAAAAATAAAATTGATGGCCTTTTTCTTGAATCATTTACCCCTGGTATATTAGAAGAGAAGGAAAGAAACAAATTGTTACAAAAAGATCAAGAAATTGCGTTAGGAATAGAAAATAATAAATGGGAAGATTTTTTACATTTTTGGTACTCCATGCCACTTTTTGCTTTAAATGACTGCCTTGAGTTAAAAAAAACAATTATTAATAAAAGAATAACAGTGGAACCTGCATGGGCAACACTTACAATGAAAAAGTTTACTCAATCTCTTATGCCTTATATGGGTAATGATTTAGAAAAAATAACCTGTCCAGTTATATTAGTAGCTGGTGAAAAAGATAGAGACTTTAAATTAATAGCAGAAAATGTATCAAGTAATTTTTTAAATCTTAAAAAGATAAAATTACTTAATGCTGGTCACAATGTTCACTTTGAACGTCCTAAAGAAATAGTTACTTTAATAAGAGAGCTTTCACTTTGATTTCATTAGTGTTTAAAACAATTTTTTGATACTCTAGCTAAATGTCAAAACAAGACTTAGTTAACTTAAATTTAGAAGAACTAAAAGAATATCTAATGAGTATTGGTGAAAAGCCTTTTCGTGCCAAACAGATATTTCGTCAAATATGGAGAAATCATGTATCAACTTTTGACGAGATGACAGATTTAAATATTGAACTAAGAAAAAAACTAAAAGAATCAGCTACTATTGGAACTTTACAATTATTGAACGTAAAAACAGGAGATATTGGCTTAACTAAAAAAGCAATTTGGAAAACAATTGATGACAAAGTTATTGAATCAGTACTAATGATATATCCAAATAGATCTACAGTTTGTGTTAGTAGCCAAGCCGGTTGTCCGATGGGCTGTATTTTTTGTGCTACAGGCAAACTTGGTCTTCTTAAAAATTTATCTGCTGGAGAAATAGCTGAACAAGCTCTTTGGGCAGCGCGTACAGTTAAAGAAGCTAATAATTTACCTATTGAAGAAAATCGACATAATGTTAGCAAGGAAAACTTTCCAGAAGCACTTACAAATGTAGTTTATATGGGAATGGGGGAGCCTTTTAATAACTATAATAAGTGGTGGCGAAGTGTTGAATTACTCAACCACAAAGATGGCTTTAACCTTGGAGCTAGAAGCTTTACAGTCTCTACAGTTGGTCTTGTTCCTGGAATTGAAAAACTTAGTAATGAAGATATCAATATAAATTTAGCTATTTCTCTTCATACGCCTTTTGATTCAAATAGAAGTGAGCTTATGCCGGTTAATAAAAAATATCCTATTGCTACTTTAATTCAAGCTAGTAAAAAATACGTAAAAGATACTGGAAGAAGAGTTTCTTTTGAATACTGTCTTATTAGAGGGCAAAACGATTCTGAAGATGATGCGATCGCTTTAGCTTATTTACTAACAAAGCCCGAAAAATTTCCTTGTCATGTAAACTTGATTCCTTGGAATCCAGTTAATGATACTGGACTTAAAACTATAACAAAAGAGTCTAGAGAAAACTTTAGAAAAATACTAAAAGAACATGGAATTCCTACGACATTTAGAATTGAAAGAGGAAGAGACATTGATGCTGCTTGCGGACAATTAGGGGGCGAGTATCAAAATCTTGTTTCTTTGGGAGGAATATCCCCAACGACATTTGGTTTTTCCGCTTTCAAGCGGGAAAACTAAATGATTTGTTGGGCGAGCAAAATAATGGCGAAAGCATTTTTTGCCGAAATAAGCACATATACTGCTCGAACAAATAAAACTGAATTTATGCTATGCATAAATTTCAAGAAAAAAACGGGAAAACCAAATGTCGAGCATTATATAATCAAAAATTTTGACTTAACAAAAAAAACTTAGATTAATTACATACGATAAGAAATCATTTTGAAATATTATAAATTAACTATTATTTTGCTTTTGGTAGTGTATTTGAAGATTGATTACTTTCAAATTTTGTTCCACGAAGAAAAAAATCTTTAATTGTACCATCTTTTTCGACTAATTTGGGTGAAACTTTGATTGAGAGATAACCACTATCATTATCTTTATTGCTTGTATATGTATATTTTAGTGTCAAGACATCCAGATCTCCTGTCGAGATAGTTTCTACAATTTCAGGGGGTTTACTACCTACTAAGTTGCAATCTCTTGCTTTCAACACTCCTTTGGCCAGTAACAGAGTTTCATCAAATAGTTCCTGTGGTAATCTGTACTTAGTTTCATTTCTATTAACCGGAACTGTAACTTGGTCAGCCATAACACGTAATCTCCCTTATTTAATAATTAAACTAGTTATGCTTAAAAAAGCAAGTTAGGTAACAGAAAAAGATAAATGTTCAGTAAATTTAAATAGTTATAGAGACTCGAAAAAGTATTTTACAAAAATGAGCTTTTTGAACTAATTGGAACTAATTGGTGCCACCAACATTTGAACTGTTAAATTTAAGTCAATTCGTGGAAAATATTTAAAAAATCTAATTACTGACAAAAATTTTGCAAAGTTTTGTAATTCTCTAAAATTTATAGAAAAAATTTATGTTTATAAAGTTTGGTGGCACCAGTTAGCACATTACTGTGCTTGTTGGGGCTTTTCGATCGAAAAATCTTTATTTTCAACACTCCCTGGAACATAAGAACAACTATAATGCTACTAAATATCAGTAATTATTGTTTTTTTTAAACACTCTAGATCTACGAAACTCTTGAAAAAAATTGCCGAATATTTAAGTGGAGATTGAATATGAGTAAAATTACAAAAATCGTTACATCAAAAATTGCAAAATCCCCTACGCCATCTCCAAATATAAGTTCAGATAAAAATGGATTTAAAGAAATTCTTAAAAATTTTCTAAAAGGAGATACAGCGCTATCTGATATCGACAAAATTCAGACACAAATCAGTAAAGGAATTAAGTTTAAGCCAGAGCAGCTATTATCTTATCAGATACGAGCAGGAAGGCTTCATCTTAAAGTTGAACTAGCAAGTAAGGTTGCAGAGAGCGCAAGTGGAACTGCTAGAAGGCTTCAGAGCAGTCAATAATGTGGATTAGCCTAAGGCAATTCGCGTTGTTACTAAGTAAATGAGTACTTTTTTTAACAAAGAGTATTTTAAGGAAATGGGTCATGGTTGAGAGAAGAACGCTTGAGCTTTCCAGGAAAGTTAGAGTTAGAGAAATAGAAAGAAAAGAGTCTGAATTACGTGCAATTCATAATTCTGTTGATAGAAAATCTAGAGAAAGAAAAGCTGCTGAAAATAGCTTTGAAAAAGTGCGAGTTGAGGCAAAAAAAATACTTCTTAGTGAAAAACCAGGGCAATCAAAATCAAACTTAGTAAAAGCTCTAAAGAGTAAGCTTAAAAAAAAGAAAGGCCTTGTAGAGAAAGAAAAAGTTGAAGTCGAAAAATTAAGCGCCAAAGCAAAAACTACAGGCCAAGAGCTACAGATTATGAAGAACAGAGTGAAAGTTCTTGATAAAAAAATTAATGAAATAAAAGTAAGAGAAGATATCACACAAAAAGAAATTCAGTTTGATAACTTAATTGAACAAGCAGTTCTTAGAAAAGAGCAGGATGAAAAAATTGAAAATGACTTAGTTGTTGATAAAAAAGATTTTAATATTGATGATTCTTTAGACTATGTTGATAGAGCAATTGAGAATTCTTTAGAAAATAATGAATATAAACAAAGTTTTTCTGGAAGGGAAGGAGAATCTCAAGGAAATTTCTCTGGTTTTTTAAATAATGAAAATCAAACTTTTGAATCAAGTGAAAATTCGAGAAATTCACAAGATAAAAATTCAAATCATACCTTAGAGAATTTTCAAAGCAAATTAGAAAGTTTAAGAACGGCTCGTAATGGTGATTCTACTGCAATAAGCTTTAAATATTTCGCTGAAAATGGAAGTCCGTATGAGGTTTCTTTAGTAAAAGATAAGTTTGGAGAAATTCAAGTTCAAATTTTTACAAAATCAAATGCAGATCGTTTCAGGTTAAATTCTGATAAAAAAATACTTTCAAAAGCCTTCAAAGATTCAGGTATTAATTTAGGTCAGTTCAAAGTATCTGTTAACAAAAATAAAGGAGAATATTAATGGAAAATCCTATTTGGCTTATTATATTTGGAACTGTAGCTGCATTAATGCCACTTATTATTGGTCTTCTCACATCATATCTTAAAGTCAGTATAGTTCTGAATGTTCTTAAAAATGCACTAGGAACTCAGCAAGTCCCTAGCTCTTTAGTTGTTATGGCTTTATCAATGGCTTTGACCTTCCATATTATGTCTCCACAGTTAAATACAAGTTTTGCAGAGTTAAATAAAATTAAATTCCCTAAAAAAATTGAAAATATAGATGTTGAAAAATTTAAAGTTGTTGCACTTCCTTGGATTGAGTTTTTAAAAAAACATGCTGGAGAGCGTGAGTTAAAAGTTTTAAAGCAAGGTAGTAAGAAGAAAAAAATTAATTCAGAAGAAGAAGTAGAAAAAGAAATCACTGATTTAAAAACAATTGTTCCTGCATTCGTTTTAACTGAACTTAAAGAAGCATTTTCGATGGCTTTCGTTGTGCTGCTACCCTTTATGGTTATTGACCTAATTGTTGCAAATATTTTAGTAGGTTTAGGAATGCATATGCTAAGTCCAGTAATGATAAGTTTACCTTTAAAGATTCTACTTTTTGTAGTTTCTGATGCTTGGCTACTTTTAACGAAAGGCTTAGTTGAGTCGTATAGTTTAAGTTTTGGATAAAATAATGATATTTGATACATACTTAATAAAAGCTTTTTTTTATATCTGCCTTTTTTCAGGAATTCCACTTATCTTGTCATCCATTACAGGCCTTTTGGTTTCAGTTATTCAAGCAGCAACTCAAGTGCAAGAACAATCGCTAGGTTTTTTAGTAAAATTTATAACAATATCTGGAGTTCTTGCTCTTTTTGGAAATTATTTTATCTCTGAGATGGTTCAATTCATTCAAGAATTACTGGGGAGTTTAGTATTTCTAGGGAGAGGATAGAAGTTTGAATTATTTAGAAACAAAAAACTACAGAAAATTATTTTACTCTAGAAGTTCTTCTGTTAGGAATTTAAACAATGCTAGCTAGTTTTTTACAGATTTTTTTTAGATCATTTGGCTTATCTCTTTTAATTCCATTTCTAGGCGAAAGACAGGGGGTAATAAATAAAATTATCTTTTCAATTCTCTTATCTTTTCTTGCATTTCCAGCTAGCATTGAAGCCTCCGATTATAATTTTATAATTTACATTAGAGAAACTTTAATTGGCATTGCTCTTGGCTTCCCAATTGCTTTAACTTTAGCTCTTTACGGAATGCTTGCTGAGTTAGTTGATGTGGGTCGTGGGCAAAATTTATCTAATTTTTATGATGCAAGTTCAAAACAAAATGGAACTGCTCTTGTTACTCTGACTAGGTATTTTGTATGGCTTCAATTTTTGTATCTTGGAATTATTGAAAATATTATAAAATCATTACAAGATAGTTTTATTTCACTTCCTTTAGGAGCTAAAGAATTTGATTTTGCTCAAGCTGGAGTAGGACTTTCTGAAACAACACTTTCAGTTATGATTAATTTATTCCAAATTTATGCTCCTTTTGCCTTGCTCTCCCTTTCTATTGACAGTGTAGTGGGTTTTTTAGGAAAGCTAATGCCCCAAGTAAACCTTTTTTCTGAAAGCTTTCAAATTAAAAGTGTTTTGAAAATTTTCGCCCTTATTAAGCTAAGTGAGTTCATAAGTTATGGCTGAAGAAAAGGCATTCAAACCAACTGAGGAGAAGATAAAAAAATCTCGAAAAAAGGGGAATATCCTTAAAAGTCAAATAGTTACGCAAGCTATAGTTTCTCTTACTGGATCCATTTCAGCACTTTTAATCTTAAAGTTATCTTGGTTAAAACTTAAATACTTGGTACAATCTGCTATGACAGCAACTATTACTCCAGAAGTATTGTTAAGGAAGGGGTTTTTAGTTGTTTTTCTTGTGAACGGAACTATTATTCTTTGTTGTGCTCTTTCAGCTGTGGTCGTTGAAAGTTTTCAGGTTAGGGGTTTGTTTGAGCCTTCTTTGGCTCTTGCAAAATACGAGCGCATTGACTTCGTTAAAGGTCTTAAAAAAATTTTTACTAATATAAAATCAAGCTGGCTTAAGCTAGTTGGTTTTATCTTTTTAGCAGTAATTGGTTTTAAACAGGTGTATTCAAATTTTTTTGAACTTGAGGAGTTAGTTTATTTAAGCCCCTCAGACTATGGTTCTTTCTTTTTTTCGATACTGCTTAAGTTATTTTCTACTCTAGGAATCTGCTACCTAATCATTGGTGGTGTAGAATTTTTAGTTAACAGAAAAAAATATTACAGAGATCTATCAATGGATTATAGTGAGATAAAAAGAGAAAATAAAGAACAAGATGGTGACCCATATATGAAAATGCATAGAAAGCAGATGCATGAATCAATGTTAAAAGAAAACTTAGTAAAACAAGTAAGAAATTCTAAATGTATCATTGTGGAGAAAGCTTAGATGGAATCTCAAGAAAAAGTTAAAAACTTAAATCCAAGCACTTGGGTTAGTTTTGACATTTCTAAAAGAGGGGAAGTGCTAAGAGCTTCTGAAGATCTTGAAAAGAGCATAGGTATAGCTTCTAAAAAATTACTTAATAAAAATGTTGTTTCCTTAGTGGATATGATATGCGCTGAGCGATATAAATCTAAAGTAGTACATGGGATAAGAAGAGTTCTTTCCGGAAATACACTAAAGGCCAATATTTTTGCTGAAATTAACCTCGCTGAAAATCAATTTAGAGTTCCAGTTTTAATTTTTATAGAAAGAAAAAAACATAATAAAGAATTTGTTTCTATAGTTTTTCACGATCTTTCAGGTTACGACAATTTCATAAAAAGCATAGAAGAGGAAAAATTTAGATCAAGCAACTTAATTGAACATGGGAATATAGTAATAGTTAGGCTAGATACTAAACTTGCCGTTAAAGATATTATCGGTAATACCGAAAATTTAATGGGACATTCTAGAGAAGATTTTTTAAACAACCCATCAATATGGGATGAATATCTCAAGAATAGATTTCAAAAAAGACTTAAGGCTAAATTAAAAAATAATCGAGGTAAATTCACGGATGAAGTATCTGTAGTTAATTCAAAAACAAAAAGAGTTCACTATATTTTAGTAAGCGGCTTACCAGTGTATTCAAAAACTGGAAAATTCGATGGCTGGGAAGGTTTTGGTTTTGATATTACAGAGAAAAAAGAAGCAGAACTTAAACTTAAAAAAGAAAGAGCAAAGTTAAATGCTTTATATGAAGTTTCTAAAGTCATACATGTTGAAATGGATCCAGCTTTAGTAGCACTTAAGGGTTTAAAAGCTTTAGCTAATGCAACTAATGCAGATAGTGGTTTTGTTTTATTTAAGAAAGGTCCTGAAGAAATGCAATTAACATGCTCTCTTGGTCTTAGCGAAGAATATACAGGAATAATTCAAAAAAGACTGTACCATAAAGGTTTAGTATACAACTCAATGAAGGAAAAAGTTGGTATTATTGTTGATAACCTTCAAGAACATGAACTAGCTCAAAGAAGTGCCTCAAAAAAAGAAGGCCTTAAATCTACACTAATTGTCCCTATGATTTATGATGATGCAGATATTGGTTTAAAATCATTTGGTGCAATAGTGTTAATTTCAAAAAAAGCAAATTTTTTCAAGAATGACGATTTGACTCTTGTTGAAGCTGCTGCAAGCCAAATTGTCTTAGTTGCAAGACAAGCCATAAACTATCTAAAAGAAAAAAACTTAGCTGCTTCAATGAAAAAAACATTAGAATTTACTAAAGAAATTTCCGGATTAAAAAGCTTAGATAAAATCGCGGCTAAATCTATCTCTGGAATCACTAAAGAGATTCCAACTCGTAGATTTTGGATTGGGGTAGTAAATGATCAAAACACGTTTTTAACAGGTCTTGGAGCAAGAGGCCCAGGAATGGACGAAAGGGTTGCTAATGTTCAATTAGATCTTGCTCAAAGAAATGATACTTTCAAGAAGATTTTAGAAAGAGAAGAAGCAATTATTTTAACTAAAATAAAAAATGTCAGTTGCGATGTTATTGCTGAAATAATAGTTAAACATAATATTAGAACGCTAATAGTTCTCCCGCTTATTGCTATGAATAAATTGGTTGGCACTATAGTTATTGAGCCTGAAAGTAATAATAGAAAATACTTGGCTTATAAAGTACCTATGCTAAAAACAATGGCAAGCGAAATTGCTAACATTATTTTGTCTAGAAGATTAGAAGCAAAGTTAATAGATGCTGAAAAAATGCGAATGGCAGGCCTGCTTGCCTCAGGAGTAGCACATAATTTTAATAACCTTCTTCAAGCTATTATGGGGCAAACCTCTCTTATTGAACTCCAAACGAAAGGAAATAAGGAGATTAAAAAAGCAACTCAAACAATCCTAGATTCAGCTACTAAAGGTGCTGGTCTTATTGCTCAGTTAATGGATCTAACTATTCAAAAAGAATCAAAAAAGGAAAGATTCTCAGTTAACAAACAAATTAAAGCCTCTCAAGGACTTTACAAGTCTTTAATGAAATCTAAGGTTAACTTAAGATTAAATCTTGAAGAAGATCTTCCTGAAGTAACAGCAGATCCTTCTCAAATTCAACATGTTATTAGCCACTTATTGGTTAACGCTTCAGAAGCAAGCGCTGATTCTAAATCAAGAAATGTTAGAATTAGTACTAAAAAAAGAAAAATTGCTCCCAATGAAGTAGAGTTAAATTTATCCCCCGGCTTATACATACAAGTTGATATAACTGACAACGGTCGAGGAATGGATGAAGAAGAAATTAATAGATGTTTTGAACCTTTTTATACTTCAAAAGATAGTATTGGAAATGATGGTTTAGGTTTAAATGGAGCAGGACTTGGCTTACCTGCAAGTTATTCAATTGCTAAACAACATAATGGTACACTTAAAGTTTTAAGTAAGAAAAACGTTGGAACAACTGTTAGTTTGTTTATTCCTGCAGTAACTGAAGTTACAAAAACTATTGTTAGAAAAAAACAAAAAGTTAAAAATAAGCCTAAAAAACACAATAAAACGGTACCTGCAAATGGATAGGAATAAAAAAAGCCTTAAGTATAAAGCTGCAGTTGGATTGGAATATAAGGGAGAAGGAGATAATGCTCCTTCTATAAGTGTTAAAGGTGACGCCCTAATTGCTGATGAAATTGTACGTTTAGCTAAGCGTTTTGGGATTCCAATCGTAGAAAACCCTGAACTAGCCAAGGCTTTAGTTGAAATAGATACAGAGGATGAAATTCCTGTAGAATTATATGAGGCGGTAGCTATTGTTTTGGCGGGGATTGAGAAGAGATAGAAGAATCTGGAGGACGGGAAGCTAGAGCTAAAAAACTAGGTACTCCAAAACAACTTATTTTTGTAAACACAATGTTTGCTGAAGCCGATCTTAGACATAGTTATGAATCGAATGAAAAACTTAGACAAGCTGGAATAATTGTGCTTTGTGCAACTCAGGATATGATTATTGCAACTTCAATGGCAGCAAAAACACTTTCACCTGATTCTGAAATTCAACGAAAATTTATTGTAACTCCTTGGAACAATAATTATCCTCAAAGGTATTGTGAATATGCAAAAGAGTACTATAGTGATCATCTACTAAAACCTCACGAACAAATAGCTCTATTTGATGATTTTAAGTTTGTAGAATCAGAGACTAATTAAATTCTTACTTAACTAAATCTGCAACAGTCTTCCCATACTTCCGAAGAGTTGCAACTAAACCAATCTTATCAATTGTTCTTTGCTCACGAGTTGTAAGTTTGACTTTTACAAATTTATTAAGAGACTCAACAAAGATTCTTTTAGTTTGTAGATTTAACTTAAACTTATGCTTAGTTCTATTTTTTGCATGGGAAACTCTGTTTCCTGTTTGATGTTTCTTACCTGAAATTTTTGATTTTCTAGCCATTTTTTATCCTAGTTAATTTAGCTGCTAATCCTACATGAAGCAGCTTAAGATTGCAAATCACTGGATCTATTCCATAAAATCTCTAATTCTGGAGGACTTGCAGATTTTTCCACGTAAGCAGTAGCGTTATAGATGTTACCACCATAGCTTACTTGGCATTCTATTTCAAAAAAATCAGAAGTTACCACAATAAGAGAAGATAATGATTTGACACTATTGCTAAAATTACTTGTAAAATCACCTTCAGAAGTAAAGGGAGCCACTGTTTCAATATGAGCCCTTACATCTTCTAAATTTACATTACCTTGAAAAATTGCATCAAACACTTGGCTATCTTTTACCACATTTATGTTAACCCTATTGTCACCTCTTACAGTAACAAAGTCTTCAATAGCTTCAAGACGTTCTGGCGTAAATCCAGGAATTTTACCAAGTTCGTCAAAATTGGATAATCGTCCACCGTCTTGAAGTCTTCCAGCAGCAGGGAAAGTATCTTCTGGTAAATCATCTTCAACGCCAGAATCAAAACTAGGGTGCGATCTGCTACTATCTTTATTACTATCTACATAATCTACATAATTACTCAAACACTCTTCAGAAGAAAAAGGAGGGTGGTTGGGTAAGTATCCTAAATGATCTTCTCCTGGGAGATTTTCAAAATCTACAATATCCTCAAAAAGTCTTTTAAATATTTCATTCCAAGATTGACTGACTTGTGAAGGAGGATTATTTGGAGAGAAGGTAGCAAATATTGGAAGCTTTCTATTAGTCGGTGCGATTCTTAACTTAACTCTAGGAAATTGCTCTAAACCAAATGAATAAAAAACTTCACTTGGAACTTCAACTGCACTATCTTTGAAAAAAAATCCCCAAGCATCCCCTAAAAGCTCGTTTCCATGATCTGTTGCATTAGTGTCTTTTTGAAGAAGAGCAACAGAAAAATTAAACATAGATTTTAACATATATTCACCTTGAACATTTGTTCTTACCATTCCGTATGTTCGACCAGAGATAAAAGTAGAGAAAGCAATGCTAGTTACTAATATAGTGCCTACAGCTATTAATAGGGTTACTAGAATGATAGCTACACCTTGTTCATTTTTGATACTTTGCATGTGATGGGTATTATAGGGTTTGAGGGAGGATAGTAAAAGGGATTCTTTGAATTGCTTCAAATTGTCTTTTTGAGGCATAACTTGTGGATTATAATTCAATTATGGATAAACCTTAAATGAGAGATTTGAAGACTCATTCAAGCACAGATTTAGAGACAAAATTCAAAAAAATTAAAAAGTCTAAATATGTTAACAATAATTACGTCTCTTCTCTACTGGAACATCACTCTCAAAATTATTATCATTATTATCACAAGCAAGCATTAAAAGTATTGACGTTGCGTCTTCTCTAACCATTTCAGAAAGTCCATTAATGATTTCTACTATTCTTCTTACTTCAGTCCACTCTTGAAGATTCATTTTATCTTGTAAGTTTTCAGCAAGTTTTCGCTGTTCTAAAAGAATACCATCATATGATTCAAGCCTCGTAATTATATCTTTAGGTATATGATTTTTGTAATATATATTAGCTTTAGCACTCCCAATTGCTTGCTCTAGCTCAATAAAAGATTCTTCTAATCGTTTTAACACCTCGTCTTTCATTTACCCTTAATCTCCCTAAAATAACTTAAATATAGTAAGAAAAATGGCTCCTACTACTAATCCCCCCCGGATTTTGCTCTCAAGTTTGTCTTCTATCATTAGTTATGAACTAGTTGCAAAAAATGTTACTTTAAAGTGAAATAATATAGTTAACACAAAAATTAATGTCTTAGTTTTTTAGTTGAAAAACTTTTCCCCCCCCGTCGCTAAAGCTATGGGGGACATGCCCACTAGTCGATAAAGCTATGTTGGGCATGCTGGTTTTATATAACTATCTAATTTTGCTAACTATTTATTCTCTCTGTGGGGAGATTAGTTTTTTAAAAACCAAGTAGTATTTACGTAAATTAATGCCTGAAAATCATGTAAAAAATAAGCAATTTAAGGCCTCTCTAAGGATTTTACCAGAGAATCTGCCTCTTCGCTCAAATAGCCCATTTTTAGACCCTATGGAACTAAATGAGAAGCAACCTCGTGCTCTCAGGGGTTTAGCAAGAATTGTAGATGGTGGCTTATGTCATCGTTGCGGGTCTTGTGTAGGGATTTGTCCGACGGAGGTTTTAAGTTTTGATTCAGAAGATTATCCTAAAGTAAATAACCTTTCGGCATGTACTGATTGCGATCTTTGCGTAAAAGTTTGTCCTGGAGATGAGTTTGATTTTCTAGAGCACCATAAACAAGTTCTGAAAAAAGAGGGAGATCTTTCTTCAACACATGGCATATACAAAGAAGCACTTATTGCATATGCAAATGATCCAGAACTAAGAGAAAAATCAACAAGTGGGGGATTAGTCACTCAAATTCTTCTTTCCCTTCTTGATGCTGGAGAAATAGATGGAGCAATAGTAATTGCTAGTGATGAAAATGTGCTCTGGAAAGGAAAACCAATTGTTGCAAGAACCAGAGAAGAAATCTTAAGTGCAATGAAATCAAAATATGCAATATCTCCAACTAATTCTGCATTTTCTGAAATAAGAAAAGTTGAAGGCAAGTATGCAATGGTTGGGCTTCCTTGCCAAATTCATGGCTTTATAAAAGCTGCTGAGCTAGACAAAAGAATTAAAGAAAGAGTGGTTCTAACAATCGGCCTCTTTTGTCATGCAGCAATTGAGCATGATGCTTTTAGGATTATTTGGGATAAGTTAGGAAGCAAAACAAAAGGTGCAAATAAATTTATTTCAAGAATTGGAAAACACCCTGGAGCTCCAAATTTAGAATATAAAGACGGTACACATTATCCTGTTTATTTTGGAGATAAAAAAGGGTTTAAACCCTCTTCAATGGAAATTATAAATGTACTGTATAGACTCTACACTCCAGCAAGATGCTTAACTTGCTTTGACGGCTTAGCAGAATTTGCAGATATTGCAGTTGGAGATCCTTGGATGTCTCCTCCAGAAGATGATGTTGATTTTAATGATGGCTGGAGTTTTGGATTAGCAAGAACAGAAAAAGGACTAAAAGTTATAAACAATTTAAAAGAGAAACAAGAAATTCAATATAAAGTTCTAACTGATAAGGAAGCTCAAAGTTGCAATAAAATGATGGTTTCTGAAAAAAAATGGCGAGCTTTTAGAATGATAGAAACTCACAAACGTCAAGGTAAATCTATTCCTTCATATGGGAAATATGGCTTTAAATTACCAAGTCACTCTGGAAAGCAATTTATTCATACAGAACAAAATATGTTAAGTCATATTTTTGTCTTTTTACCAAAATTTAGAGCGCCCTTACTTAAATTTTTTCTTGGAAATGGTGGATATTCACTTTTATGGCTTAATAACAAAAGAAGAAGATTTAGAAATTGGTTTAGAGATACTGTAAGTAAATTCAAACGAAAAACTTTTGGTAGAAAATGAGTACAGATAATAACTGGGCAATTAAACTTTTTAATGTTTCGCCACTTAAACAAGAAAAGTATAAACAACTAACTAACTTGTTAGGCGACTATTCAAACAAAACCTGCCTTGACATAGGTTCAGATAATGGAGTCATAAGCTTATTGTTAAGAAAAAATGGAGGTAAATGGTCTAGCGCTGATTTACTACCAGAAACTGTAGAAAGCATAAAGTCTCTTGTTAAAGAAGATGTTTATCAAATTGATGGCTTAATTACCCCATTTGGAGATAAAACTTTCGATTCTGTAGCAATTGTTGATTTTCTGGAACACATTAAAACAGATAAAGAATTTATTTCAGAAATGGCAAGAATTATTAAAAGAGAGGGAGAGCTTATTGTTAATGTTCCAAATCCAAAAGAAGGATTTATTAGAAAAATAAGATATATGATAGGTCAAACTGACGAAGCTCATGGGCATGTTAGGGCAGGTTATAATCTTCGCGAGTTAAAAAAGCTACTTAGTACAAATTTTGAAATAAAAGAGAGTCAATCGTACTCAAGAATATTTTCTATACTAATTGATACTTTTATTACAGGCGCAATCTATTTTCTAAAAAAAGGGGCAAAGACAAAAAAAGGGGCTATTGTAACTGGTAAAGATATTAAGTCATCAGGAGGTGGTAGTGCTTTTAAGATTTATAAGATTTTATATCCTTTTATTAATGGATTTTCTAAGTTAGATAAATTAGTCCCTTTTTTGCATGGGAATATGCTTATTGTTCGAGCGGTAAAAAAGTAAAATTATTCTCGGCATATAGGAATAGTCATACAAGGTATGCTACCCTATTTTTCTTTAAGGATAGCACTAATAAGTTACGACCATAAATATTTATATTGAAATCAAATAAAAACGTAAATATCTAAGCAGCAATCGAAGGTACAGAAATCACATCAACCACTGGTTCTAACTTATCTCTCAAATCATTACGTTGAGCAAACTTTTCTTCAACATAATCTGAAGTTGAAGTATTAGTATCATAAAATTTTTCATCAATAGTCATATCTCCTGACATAGTACTTGCAACTGTTAATGATTCTGTTGAAAATTCATAAGGTTCATCAATGCCAGCAGATAAAGTACCAGTAGCACTTAAAAGTGGATCAAGAGGTTGAGAAGTAAGAGTAGTACAAGTCCCATAACTTCTCTCGGAAGGCAGGTTTACATCAGCCTTTGAGCTAGATGTTATAACTTGTTTTAAATTAATAGATAGATCTTCAGAATGAGATATCTCTAAATCGCCTGACACACGCGAAGCCGTAAGTTGTAAATCATTTAAATCTGTACTTCTAGCTTGTTCAGGTGCATTACCTGTAACTAACTTTCCATCATCTTTTGGGCCATTATCAAAATCCATCGCCATTTTTCTAACCTCCAAGTTATCAAAAAAAGAGAACTCTATGTTCTATAATCATATTATCTCACATCAATACTTCTAAGTTTGATGATTTTTGCATCAAATTTGTAATAGTTTTGTAATACTAGCTAAATATCTAAAATTACTATTATTTTTACAAAGTTTTTTTGTAAAGCAAGCATTCTAATAGGTATAAGCGAATTAAGTAATAACTAACTTAACTAACTCTGGTACGGGGTTACCTTTAGATTTAAAAGTAACCCCGTACCAGAATCAAATCAAAAACACCTTCCTACTTGAAACTTGTTGTTGTGGGGATGAGTAAAAATGCTTTGAGAGGCTCAAGGTAGTTGAAAGTAGTGTCAAAAATGGAAAATTAAATTTCAGGTGATGCAGCGCATCAGCTGTAATTAAATTTTCCATTTTTTACGCTAATTTCAGCTAGATTGAGCCTCTCAAAGCATTTTTGCTCATCCCCACAACAACAAAAAAAGGGCGATTCTATATAGAACCGCCCCCAACTCGCAGAAAGGATGTGTGTCATGCCTATAAATATAATATCGACAGGTTTTTTTTTTATATAACACTTTGAGGCTAATTTTATTTATTTTTTATTTTAATAAAATCAATCACATAAGAAGTTTTAAACAAATATACTGATTTTTTTATTTTTTCTAGATAAAACTTCTATGAAAATTAGTTTATCAAATTTTATGCCTTCGCTTAACATATGTATTGTTCTTTTTAATATGCGCAATTATCTTTAAAAAAATAGCTCTTAAACTTAAGTTATAAAAAAAGATATCCGACAATAAACCTAGCAGAGAGAAATACTGTCATTAATTTTAGGAGTTAAGAGATGTCAACAAGCCAAAATGAGAACAATGATTTAGAAAAAAGTATAGATAAAGAACTAGAAAAAAGACCAAGAAGTGCCACTTTGTTATCTTTAAAATGGTTAGCCGAAAGAGTTAGAAAAAAGTCAGAAGTTGTTGAAAAAGTTAGGGAAGGGAACTACGAGTTAGATTCAAAGAAAATAGCTGAAGCTATTCTTAACAAATAGCATATTAATGAGAGAAAGTAGCTTTCTATAGAAAACTACTTTCTGTATTGAGCATATAAACTATTGTGAATAATCATTTTTTATAAGTCACACTGTCATTTAATTAAATAATAACTATCTTAGAAGGTTTTTATAGTACTTTTAAGAGGTTTATTATGGCAGATGATGCAACAGCTGCAGTATTAGCAGCTCAAGAAATAGATACAGTAACAAGTCAAACTGAAGTTAATGAGCTAACTCAAGCTACTTCAAATGACTTAGATACAAACTTAAATTCTCATACAACAACTCAAACAACAGATTTAATAGGCTCAAGCTTTTCTTATGAGACTGGACACCATGCTACAAATATGGGGGCAGATATACTCCAATTTGCTCTTTTAGAAAATCCAGATCCATCTCAAGAATTAAATAAAGATACACTTGTTTATAAGCATATAGTAGGGGCAGCCTATACTGAAAGTATTGAAAGTTTATGTACTGAAGCAGATACAACTTTTAGAGCTACTACGAATCAAGATTATGCACACATAGGAACTGGTTTAGAATATTCAGAACAAAAAGAACTTGAAAATATTTTTCAAATTCAAGAATTACGTGAGAGCGGAGTAGAATTAGTTAAAGATGATGTTAATGCGTTTGAATTTTATACTGACTTATTAAATAAAGTTAATGCTGGTAGATCTCAAGAACTAGTAAACACTATCACTGACATAACTCAAAAAGAAATGTGTGATGTGTATGATGGACTACCAAGCACTAGCTTGTACGTTGGCTTAGAAGAAATAGTAGAAGATAAAACAAAGCAAGTAGGCAAGTTGTTAACTTCAGAATTTATGGTAAAAGCATGACAAGCAATTATAAGAAACTTTTTTCTATAGAAATGGAAGGCTGGTGTTTTGGAATTGAGCAATATCCTGGTGAAATCTTTCCTGGATTAATCCATACAATTCTTCGCGAACTATCACCTAGTTTTAAAAAAGCGATTAACGAAGGCCTTATTTTTGATATTCTTGATCTATCGCTTAAATTTTCGAAAGCAGCAAAGTATATTGTTCATGAAAAAGAGATTGCCTTTAGCATGCTAGCTCGCTTACCTCATCCCAGTAAGTTAACTGAAGATGAAAGGTTTACATTAGCTCAAATTATTGATCCAGTAGAGAAAGAGTATGGCGGTGCGATCGTTAGGCTTGAGAAGAAATGGGCTTATGAGGCTAAGAAGGCGGCTTAGTGGTGTAAAGTGTCTATAGGGCGTTTTTATCTAACCACAGAAGCACAGAAACA
>CALJRW010000029.1 GCA_937976335.1 uncultured bacterium
GTAAGGGGAAAGCAGGTATTTCAAGATATTCGAAACTAGTAGGATCTAATATTTCTTTTTCTTTTTTTTTACCAGAAATTAGAAAAATTATATTCAGATTAGAATCTTTATTTTTCAATTCTTTTGCAATGTGAATACCTGGGAGTAAATGACCACCTGACCCTCCAGAAGCAACAAAAAAGTTCATATGCTAATAATCTCTACTGAGTTTTACTAAAAAGCCTAAGACTAATAAACTCATTATAAGGCTAGATCCACCATAACCCACTAAAGGCAAAACTAATCCCTTTGTAGGTAAAAGTCCAAGAACGACACCAATATTAAGCAATCCTGGAACGACCAACATAAAAGTTAGTCCTGAAATAAGTATATACAAAAAAGTACTATTTGCATTTCTAGATGCTAGAGCTAAACCTCTCCAAAAAATTAATAGATAGGCAAAAATGATACTAACACCACCCAAAAATCCTAGTTCTTCAGAAATAACCGCAAATATAAAGTCAGTATGCGCAGCAGGAAGAAAGAAAAGCTTTTGTTGACTAGCTCCTAGCCCAACACCAGTTATTTTTCCACTACCTACTGCTATTAGCGATTGAATAAGCTGATAACCTTTACCAGAGGAATCAGCAAAAGGATCTAAAAATGCAAATACGCGAGCCATTCTATAAGGAGAAACAACAATTAATATAGAGGCAAGCACCGAAACAATAGCAACTCCAACTAGCATGTATCTTAACTTTACTCCTGCAACAAGAGCTAGCATTAAAGTTAAAATCCCTAAAATTGCAGTACTTCCAAAATCAGGTTGCATTAATAAAATTATAGAAAGAGGCCCTAGAATTAAAAAAGGTTTTAGTATTCCACATTTCCAATCACAAACTTCCTCTTTATGTCTTTCAAAATAAGATGCTAAAAAAATTATCCAAGTAAATTTGAGTAATTCAGCTGGTTGAAAATTAAAACCCATAAGCGAAATCCATCGACTAGCACCACCGGAACTAGTTCCTACCCCTGGAATAAAGGTACATAGTACTAAGATTAAAGAAATTAAGAGTGCCCAGGATGAGTTTTTGTAAAGATACTTTGGGTGTATTTTTTGAACAAGTAAAAAAGCGAGACAACCTAGGAAACCTGCTAGTAATTGTCTTTTAAGAAAAAAGAGAGAGTCACCAAAGCGATCTTCTGCTATCACTCCTGTTGTAGAGTAAATAAATATTAGGCCAGCTAAAAAAAGGAAAAGACCTGAGATAAAAAGAATCTTATCTGAAGCGAATTCAGTATTTTGTGATATAACCTTTGACATATAACCCTATAGAATCTAAGCATATTATTGAAGATTGGGGTAGGATGTTTTTTTTTAAAAGATTTAAGCTTTGAACAAGTCTTTGAGCAACTTCTATTTTATTTACCGAAGCTTTAATGTCGTCAAAGAAATTAAAGCTAAAACAATTGATATAATCCAAAAACGGACAATAACTTTAGGCTCGGCCCAACCTTTTAGTTCAAAGTGATGATGAATTGGAGCCATTTTAAAGACTCGTTTTCCGGTGAGCTTAAAAGAGTAAACTTGAATCATAACTGAGAGAGCTTCAACAACAAAAATACCGCCTGCAATTATTAAGAGCACTTCATGCTTAACTAAGACAGCAACAATTCCTAACAAACCACCCAGACTTAAGGCACCAAGATCGCCCATGAAAACCTGTGCTGGGAATGTGTTATACCAAAGAAAGCCAAGTCCTCCTGCAACTACTGATGCTAAAATAATGCAGAGCTCTCCTGAACCTGTAACGTTAATGAATCCAAGATATTCCGAAATTACACTATGACCTACGAGATATGAAAATATTCCGTAAGTAGCCGCAACCGTCATAACAGAACCTATAGCTAAGCCATCTAAACCATCGGTTAAGTTTACAGAATTTGAAGTACCTACAACGACTAATATAACAAAAGGAATAAAGAGTAGACCAAGTTTGATTGTAAAAGTCTTAAAGAAAGGAAAGGTTAATGATGTATCAAAACCAGAATAATATAAGATAAAAGCTACAATCCCAGCTAAGATTATCTGCCAAAAAAGTTTAAATTTTCCAGACACCCCTTTAGTATCTTGCTTAGTTACCTTACTCCAATCATCAAGAAAGCCAAGAGTTGCGTAAGAAACCAATATAAATAAACTACACCAAACAAGTTTACTACTTAAATCAGCTAATAAAAGAGTGCTTATAAGAACAGAAAGAACTATTACAAGCCCTCCCATTGTTGGAACGCCTTTTTTAATCGCATGACTTTCAGGCCCATGTTCTCGGATTGGCTGACCTTTAATTCCTCTTTTTTGTATCCACTTTATAAAGTACGGTTGAAAAATTAGAACTAGAATAAAGGTTAGTAAAAACGCTAACATTGAACGAAATGTTTGATAACGAAAAACGTTTAGAAAACCATATTTTTCGTGTAGCGAAAATAAAAAATAATATAGCAAAACCTTTCCCTAAAAAAATTAAAAATTAGCTATGAAATTCATTAGCCCACTTTCTTCCTTCTTCTTGATCAGAGAAGTGAAATTTCCCATTACCAAAATCTTGAAATTGCTGTTGCCCTTTCCCTACTATTAAGACCGCATCACCTGGTTCAGCATTTTGAATTGCATATTTAATCGCAATACTTCTATCTTGCTCAACAAGCTTCGGTTTAATTCCACAAGCAAGTACGTGTTTAAAAATATCTTCTATATCTTCAGTTCTTGGATTATCAGAAGTTAAGACATTGCAATCTGCATATTCCATTGCAGCTCTTCCCATGCCTGGCCTTCTCCCAGGATCTCTATCTCCACCGCATCCAAAAACAAGCCAAAGATTATTTATTGGCAATTCTCTGACAGCAATACAACTATTCTTCACTGCATCCTCTGTATATGCCATATCTACATAAACCCCAATTTTTTCATTTCCTACAGACTCTAATCTTCCTGGTGTTGGTTTAACTTTACTAAACTTATTCACTACTTCAGCCATATCATATCCTTGACTAACAAGTGAGAGAATTGCTGCAACCGCATTCCAAACATTATATTCACCAATAAAGCATGATTTTCCTATATACTCCTCGCCCTTATAAAGAATTTTAAATTCAGAACCAGCAAAGCTTGAACTAGAACTTAACAAGCGTGCATCTGCATCTTCAGCTTTACCAAAGGTAAGTGTGTTTTCTCTATAATCTGAAAAATCTTCTAAGAGTTTTTTACCGTACTCATCGTCTGCAAAAATTACAAACTTTCCACCACATTTTTGTGTTAATTTGAAAAGTTTTGTTTTAGCTAAGTAATATTCATCCATTGTTTTATGATAATCTAGATGATCTTCTGAAAGTTGAGTAAAAATTGCACAATCATATATTAAATGTGTAGCTCTATCTTGTACTAAACCGTGCGAAGTAATCTCAAATACTGAACTATCAAAACCATTTTCTTTGCCTTCTTTTAATGTAGTATTTATTTTTATCGGATCGTTAGTAGTAAAAGTATCTTCTTCTATTTCATCAATCCAACCTTCTCCATAAATCCCAAGAGTGCCAAACCTAATAGGCTTTCTACCAAGTAAAGTTAAAAGCTGATGAATCATCCAGTTCGTAGTTGTCTTACCATTTGTTCCAGTTACACCAAAAAGCAACATATCTTCCTTTGATGGAGCTTCATAAATATAATCAGCAATAACGCTTAAAGCATATCGTGAATTATTAACAACAATTCCAGTTTTCCCTTCTACCTTTGAAGAATCCTCAACAACACACGCTACCGCACCTTTTTTAAACGCCTCTTCAACAAATTTATGTCCATCACAATCATTTCCTGAAATTGCAAAGAATAGAGATCCGTCAGTAACAAGCCTAGAATCAAACTGAATATTAGAGAAAATTACGTTTTCATCTCCAATAATTTCCATTGTTAACTTATCTGATTTAATATTTTCGAAAATAGATTTGAGGGTATGATTTTTCATGAAAAACTCTCCAAAATTTACTTTAATTAACAAAAAGGAATTATTGTTAAAATTCCAAAGATGCCAATCTGAAACCTGAATCTAGCACTTCTTCCTGTTCTGATTCAAGCTTTGAAGTAAGTAAACCTAAAGATCTCTCTATAATTTGCTTAAAAACAGGTGCAGCGAGCGTTCCACCATAGATAGAATCAGTATTTGCCTCATCAACCGAAACTAATAGAACAATCTCGTCTTCCAATCCAAAACTTTTTGCATCAGCAAAGCCCATAAATGAAGAGATATATTTATCTTTTTTATACCCTTTCCCGTTTTCCATTGCTTTTTGAGCAGTTCCTGTTTTTCCTCCAATTACAATATTTTCTATTTTTGCGTTTGAGCCTGTTCCATGCTCATCTTCAACTACTTTTACAAGAACATTTCTCATATAATTAGCAATATTCTCTGATATAACTCGCTTTCTTGGCATATCTCTTATGTTTGATTTTTTAAAAATTTGCACCTCTGGCATTAAACCACCATTCACTAAAACTGCATATGAACGCAACAACTGAAGCCCTGTCACGGCTAAACCTTGACCAAAGGAATGTGTTGCAACATCTATATCTGCCCATTTTTGATATTTTCTTAAAATTCCTGGCGTTTCTCCTGGTAAGCCAAAGTTAATCTTTTCCCCAAAACCAAACTCTCTTATAGAATTATGGAGGACTCTTTTACCCAAACGCATACCAATCTTACTCATTCCAATATTTGAAGATCTTATTACAATATCCTCTAAAGTCAGAAAATCATTTGGATGAACATCTCTAATTCTTCTTCTTCCAAATTTAAAACTTCCATTCTCACAATCAAATAGCTCATTATGATTAACAAAACCAAGCTCAAGAGCAACAGCTGCAACTATAGGTTTAAAAATTGACCCAGGCTCAAAAACTGATTCAATAAGTTGATTGCCTGTAAATTTATGACCAACTTTTAATGGCTTATTGAAATTAATTCCTGGAGCTTGACTTAGTGCTAAAATTTCACCAGTACGAGCATTTAACATTCCAGCAAATACAGATTTTGCGTTATATTTTTTATAAGCTTTCTCTAATTCTTCATCAACAATGCTTTGTATTTCAGCATCAATTGTAAGAGTTAAAGAATTACCTTTTGAAACACTAAATGCATCTTCCCCTACCCCTTCAAATCTTAAACTTCTTCCATTTGCATCTCTATAAAAATCTGCCTTACGTTCTTCACCTGTGAGAAATTTATCTTTATTTAACTCTAATCCCGATAAACCATTTCCATCAATACCAACCTTTCCAATAAATGTGCTAGCAGCTTTTTTATAAGGATAATATCTTTTAGGTTCAGTCACATAATTGACACCTTTAATTTTGAGGTCTAATGCTTTCTTTGCAAGAACTTCAGGAATTTGACGCTTTAACCAAACAAATGGGCTTTTTGAAGCAAGCTTTTTATTAACATATTCTTTTTCAAGCTTTAATACTCGAGCTAATGATTCAGCAGCAAAGCTTTTATCTATAATATTACTTGGTCTAACATAGACTGATTTACTCGGCACTGAAACAGCAAGAGGCCTTAGTTTTCTATCAAAAATCATTCCTCTTTCAGGAGCAACTTTTACGTAACTCTTTTGTTGTTTAGTAGCTCGAGTTTCCCAAGATATTGATTTATTAATTTGTAGATAAAATAATCTTGAAATTAAAAGTAAAACCCAAAAACAGATAAAGAATGTTACTATCTTTAATCTTTCTCTTCTTATTTTTTGGTTTACTGTTACTGACATTCTTATCCTTTATTATTTATTTTTTTGACTCTTACAACTGAAGAACGCGGCAAATCAACGAAGCCTAGCCTATCTTTAGCAACTTTTCTTAAATACTCATTTTTTAGTAGCATAGATAACTTGAGCTCATATTCTCTTCTTTTGTGATTAAGAGTTACAGCCCTTTTCATCTCACTTCCTAATTCATATCCAGCGTTTGTTGTTTTAATACTAACACTAATTTTTAATACTGCTGCTAGTATTAAAGAAGTAATTACTAAACATAAATTTAAGTTAAAACTCTTAACTCTTAAATTATTTTCAGCAATAATTAATTCCTTAAACATTTTCTTCTTCCTTTCTAAATTCAAAAACTCTTAATCTTGCACTTCTAGATCTAACATTTTGAGAAATTTCTGCATCACTAGGTTCAACTGCTTTTTTTGTTAAAAGTTTCCCTTTTGATTTCTTTCTATCAGGATTTGGAACTAGAGCTGGGCTTGTGTCTCCTTGCTCCCAAGATCTCATCTTTTTTGCAACAAGTTTGTCTTCCAACGAGTGAAAACTTATTACTCCTAATCTTCCTCTAGGAGAAAGAACACGTGGAACTTCTTCAAGAAACTGTTTAATTTCTTTGAATTCATCATTAACTGCTATTCTAAGAGACTGAAGAACTGTTGTTGCAGGACGTTTTGTTTTCTCTCTTGCATATGAAGTTGCACTTGCTTCAATAACATCGCTTAATCTTTTTGATGACTTAATTGGCCTAGAGTTTAAAATGGCTGAAGCATATCTCTTAGAGTCTTGTCCAACTCCACCAGCGCGAAAAATTCCAATTAGCTCTCTTAAAGAACTTTCATTAACTATACTCTCGGCAGATATTCCATCATCTTCGTTCATTCTCATATCAAGTGAATCAGAATCGTTAAAAGAGAACCCTCTCCCTTCATCAAGTTGATCGCTTGAAAGACCTAAATCAGCTAAAATTGCATCAAACTTTTGGTTTTCAAAAATGCTTGAAACTTTAGAGAAATTACCATGTGCAATTTGAAATCTATCTGAATAATTAGAAAAATTCATTTCACCCCTTTCTACTGCTCTTTTATCTCTATCAATAGCAAATACGATATTTCTTGCATTTGCATCCAAAATTGCCTTTGAGTGCCCCCCGCCACCAAAAGTGCAATCTAAAAAAATTAACCCATCATCTGCGTTTAAATATTCCAGAACTTCATTTAAAAGAACCGGAACGTGTACAGATTTAGTTTTCATCAGATATCAACATCAGCAAAGATATCTGGATTTTCAAGCAAAGCTGATTCAGCTTCACGAAAAATGTGTTCCCAAACTCGCGTATCCCAAACTCTAAAACCGTGAATTGAAGAAGTGAATGTGACTTCTTTTTCTATTCCTGCATATTGTCTTAAATGATTTGGTAACAATATTCTTCCACTAGTATCAACTGAGCATTCAGAAGATCTACTAAGATAAAAATTTTCTAGTTTTTGTAATTTTGATGAAAATCTACTTTTTGATTTTAATTTTTCTTCAAATTCGAGCCAACTTGATAAGGCAAAACCTTCTATACATCTTGAACCATCTGAAATGTAATTAGTAAGCACTATTCTATCCTGACAATGAGAGTTTAAAACTTTTCTAAATTCTGAAGGCAAGCTAACTCGTCCTTTAGCATCTAGTGTGTGGTTAAAGTTACCTCTGAAGGCAATATCTTTCTGGGATAAAAGTGAGGAGTCTAGCTCCTCACTTTTTGTTCCACTAAAACCTACACTACTAACCTTTTCTTTTGTCATTGGCTTACAAAGCTAATATGCATATCCAAAAATACTGAATATGAATTTCTGCTCG
>CALJRW010000030.1 GCA_937976335.1 uncultured bacterium
CTAGCATCTTATTGTTTAGAATGGTTATTCTGTTCTGTTAAGGAAAGGTATCCTGAATATATAAGTATAACTACTTACTAAGTAGAAAATTAAAAAACGAAAGAAAAGTTAATAGTAATGGCAAACAAAGTTCGAGGAAATAAAAAAAGCTTAAGACCAAGAGTAATTAAATCAATAGACAAACTCTACTCTAGAAAAATATCTAAAGATGAAATAATAAGTCAAGATATTGCAAAGGAACTTTACGAATTAGCTAAAAGCATAAAAAGAATGATTGGACTTCTAGTGTCTAGAGAAGGAACTATTAGAGAAGTTATTATCGGAGAAAAAAATATCTTATATCTTCCAGATTTAGGTCGTTATAGATTAAGTTCGGGAAGACTTAGGCGTTTACGCTTTATATATTCAGATTTAAGTAAAAAAAACAATAAAGAAGTTATGATTTCATCTGATATTTATACAGATTTAGAGAAATTAAGGTTTGATCTAGTTGCAGGTTTAAAATTTGAAGATAATAATTTATTAATTAAATATGCTAATTTACTACCGAGATATAGTAAAGAAAGTCCCTCATATGAGGTTTCTAAAACCTTAAATTTTTCAAACCTTGATTTAAATTTCACTGATTTTATTGAAGCCTTAGATAGTGAACTTGAAAGCAGTAGACCAATTAAATCTCTAAATTCCACAAATAGAGCAATACTGATAGGAATCTATAAGAATAAAAGCAAAGTTGAAGAAAATTCCTTAATAGAGCTTAACGAGCTTGCAAGAACGGCTGGGCTTAAAGTAGTTGAAAAGATAGTACAATATAGAACTCCAGACCCAAGAACTTTAATTGGAAAAGGAAAATTAGAAGAGTTAGTTCTTGAAGCTTTACGCTTAGAAGCTGAAATAATAGTTTTTGATTCAGAACTAAGTCCTTCACAATGGAGATCTATTACTAATTTAACTGAACTTAAAGTTCTTGAT
The DNA here is from genome assembly GCA_937976335.1 of uncultured bacterium. Taxonomy (GTDB): domain Bacteria; phylum Bdellovibrionota_C; class UBA2361; order UBA2361; family CALJRW01; genus CALJRW01. The sequence goes on from CALJRW010000030.1 coordinate 973, forward strand.
AGAAGCATGTTAATACTCGACATATTTGCTCAAAGGGCTAATAGTAGCGCTGGAAGAGTTCAAGTTGAATTAGCTCAACTAAAATATAACTTGCCAAGACTAACAGAACTTGACGCTGGACTTTCAAGACTTACTGGTGGAATAGGAGGGAGAGGACCAGGAGAAACTAAACTTGAAATTGGTAGACGAAGAAGTAGAGAAAAAATTACTAATTTAGAAAGACAAATTGAAAAACTTGTTAAAACCAGACAACTACAATCTAAAGAAAGACTATCTTCGAATACACCACTTGTAACAATAATTGGCTATACTAATGCAGGAAAATCAACCCTATTTAATCAATTAACTAAGAGCAATGTGATTCAAGAAGATAAGCTTTTTGCAACCTTAGATACAACTAAAAGAAAACTATACCTTCCTGCAACAGAACACAAAGAAGCAAAACAAGTTATCCTTTCAGATACTGTAGGCTTTATAAGAAATCTCCCTAAGGAGTTAATAAATGCTTTTAAAGCGACTCTTGAAGAAGTGAGAGATGCGGATCTTTTACTTCATCTTGTTGATGCATCTGATTCGGATTATGAACAAAGAATCAAATCTGTAAACTCTATTTTAGAATCTATGGAATTGTCTCATAAACCACAAATTATAGTTTTTAATAAAATGGATCTTGTAGATAAAAGTCTTGAGTTTAAAGATAAAGATAATGCTATTTTTGTGTCTGCTGCAAAAAGAGAAGGGTTTAGTGAGATTTTTGATGCTTTTAGAAGCTTTAAAGCGACTTAAAATTCTAATTTTTTCTCTATTTTTTAATATTGAAATTAGCTTTATATACCCGTCGTCATTTAGTTTTTCCATATTTGGTCTAAAGCCTGATCGGCTTTAGCCTAATTTTGACGGGTATATCTTACTGTCCCTCTGGGAGACTCTAGGAAATTTTCAATTTCCTAGAGTATATGAGCTTTAAATCCACTTATTCCTACGAAAAAAGACAAGCATAATTAGAGCAAGCAAAATCATTAAAAACATAATCATCCAAAAGCCATAAGGAGTGTGGAGTAGGGGAATAGCGTCAAAATTCATGCCATAAAGACCTACTACAAGATTTAGTGGGACTGCAATTGTGGTAATGACTGCAAGTATTCTCATAATGTCCCCTAGTCTTACATTTGAAAGCGCAAAATAAACATCACGAATGCCAACTAAGCTTTCAATTTGCTTATCTATATTCTTTAAAGTTGCAAGGGCATGATCGTCAATATCTTTAAAATAACGTCTAAGTTGTTTTTCTTTAATCAAATTAGTTTCAGACGCAAGTCTTGAAATTATAGCTTTTTGATCTCTCGTTGTTTGTCTAAGAGAGCCTAATTCTCTCTTTAAATCAAGAACATTAGATAGTTCAAAATCTTCAGGAGAACTAATAACTTTATCTTCAAGTTCATCTACCTTACCTTCAAAATGATTTAGCCCTCTGTAGAATCTATCAATTAAGACATCTATTACTTTATGAGCTAGTTCATCTGTTCCTTTAGCTAATGTCATTTCAGGAACTTGTTTAACTTGTCTCTTTAGAGCGTCAAGCCAGGCAATTTCTTTTGTTCTATGAGTAATTAAAAAATTAGGTCCTAAAAAAATTGCAAGAGATCTAGAATTTTTTTCATCTTCATCAGGCGTAAAAATATTTATTTGCTCTTCTTGGGTGTCATTTGAAGCAATGTGAAGACTTCTAAAAATCATAAAAAAGTACCTGCCAAAATCTTCAAATTTTGGTAAATGGTCACTTGTTAGAGCATCTTCAATTGCAAGCTCATGTAGACCGTATTTAAGTGCAATCTCTTCTAAATTTTTTTGATTTGTTAGCTCTGAATCAAGCCAAATAACAGAATCTTTTGGTATTTCACTTAATTTTGGCAAATCTGCTAATTCGGAAAGACCAATTCCAGGTTGATATAAAAGTGCTTCAATAGTCATATAGTTATCCCAAAAAGTAATTTCCGAATAATTCTTTCTTGAAAACCTTCGGTTTCCTTGTAAGTTATTGATTTTGGGATAACTATTTGTTGTCCCTTCGGGGATATAGAAAGTCAAAAAAGCTTTTTTTAGGAAATTA
>CALJRW010000031.1 GCA_937976335.1 uncultured bacterium
AACCTCTCACAAACAAATTTTTGAGCTGATTTTTTCGAAGGTCGAGGAAAATTAGTTTTGGCGAGCGAAGGTGTACGAATTGGTACTCCGAGCGAAGCCAAAACTAATTTGACGAAGAGATTCGGAAAAATCAGCTCAAAAATTAGAAGAATTTTTTGGCCATGCCTAAAACATCATCCCAAATTTGCCCATCACCATCTTGATCGATCATTCCAGAAATCCAAGACATGCTATTACTGTCATTTTTAGCAAAACCTTCCATAACATTTTCAGCTTTAGCTTTTTTAGAAAAGGTTCCCAAAGCAACAGTTGCTAAAACTGGGAGCATTTTTTTAAGAATAGAAGCATCAATTCCAGATTCTTTTGAAGCATGTGCAGCAACATTACGACTTACATCTTTATTGTTTCCAAATAAAACACCGAGAATATTATTACCAGTATTTTTCATTTCTTCTTCTTCAAAACTTTCTGGATCGTCAGCAAATTTTTCATTTTTTGCATTACCCATCATTTCTAAAATTTGAAGCATTCCTTGACCACTTCCCATTGTCTTTCCAAAACTTTTTACAAGAGCTGGAATCATTGATGACGCAGCAGTTGTAGTTTGCTCTTTTGATAAACCAAAGTTTTGAGCAACTTGCTCCATTACTTTTCCGCCTGCAGCGTTTAGAATTAAATTTAATATACTCATAATATTGTCTCCAAAAACTTGTTTTGTTGGGTTTAGATTAGATTAGCGTGGGAAAGATTGCAAAAAAAATTAAGATAAGTAAAAGTACTCAAATTACGTAGTATTAGACCTTTTAAAATTATTTTTGAACAAAAAGTAGAAGAAATTGCTTCATTTTTCATTCTTTATAAAAATCATTTTCAAATTCTAGTAAAGGCTTATTGAAATTATCAGGCACTTCAAATGCATCAGCATAAAGCCTATATACAAATGAGTGCAATTTGCAATGCTCTTCAATTAGATATGAATCAGCTTCAATGGGGAAGTGCATACCCAGGTCAAGCATCTGAGTTTCGGCAGAAGATTTAGGGGGACTATTCCCTTTCTATTTTAACTAGTCTTTTTATAGTTCTTAAAAATTTATTTTAAACTGAAACCTACTCTTCATACTAAAACCCCCTTCACCTATTAGGCAAAGGCTCCTTAACAAATTCATAAGCCAAATCCATTTCTTTAACAATTGCAAGGCATGGCCCTTTCTCTAATTTCAATTCAACTCCAGAGTGTTTTAGAAAAATTCTCTTTTCTAAATTAACTTTCTTAAGAGATGCTTTAACTAAACCAGTTGTTACAACTTTTTGATTAAAAGAATTATGCAGTACTAACCTGATTAAAACCCCACTAACATCTTCAGTAAAATCTTTAGTAAAGTTTATCTTCTCACTAGAATCAGGAATATATTCTATTGCAACATGTGGATTAACTGTCATTGATTCATCATAAAAAGTTGTTGCTTGAAAAATGTTAGGCGTAGTGAATACACCTGCAGTTGCGTAACCTTGACCTAAGCCTGAAAGAACCTGACCTTCTAGTTTTGATTGCACTGCATAGTCAATTCCAATGATTCTATAATTATAATTTTCTAAGGTGCGAGATCCTCCTTTTACTTTCTTATATTCATAATCTCTAGGACAAACTAACATTCCTCTTGGACCAATGGTTTTAACTTTAGGAACTAAAATGGCAACACCTGCTTCATTTTGCCCTTTTATGAAAAACCGAGCTTCCCTATCTGAATGTGCTGTTAAGCGAACTCCTGATAAATAATTTTTATTTACAGGCTGACTGTGAAGAGCTACAAATACAAATTGCTCATTTTCAACATCTTCAAAACCTAATTCTAAATAAAAGTGCTCTTCTTCATCTCCAAAACTTCTTTTATCTTCCTCAGAAGTTTGTTTTTTTCTAGCAAAGTATATACGTATTCCAGAAAGATTTGATTTAAAATTCTCATAATTTTTCTCAAGCGGTCTTTTAGGTAATCTTTGACGAATGTTTGGAATGATCCCCTTATAAAACTCCTTAAAATCAAATAATTTTTCTTTTTCTAAAGAGGCAATTAAAGCATCATATGCACTATCAACAACTGGATTAATGCGAAAATGTCCATTTATTGGAAAGCTTGGACGTTCGATAATTTTTACTTCTTCTCTTTTTTGCTTAGGAGCTTTTGGCGTAGATATATCTTCTTTACCAATAATATCATCAATCAAATCTGTATCTTGAGTTTTAACAATAGTATCTTCAGAATTAATAACAGAAGTTTCTACAATTACTTTTTTAAACTTCTCTTGATTAGGTTTTTTACAAGAAAATAAAAAAATCAACAAAAATACAAAGCATTGCAATACTTTAAATTTATACATAGTTAATATGTACCAGAAAAATAAGAAAAACGCCTCATAGAAATTCCCATAACAATACCCATGCTAAAAGTCGTTAATAATAGACTTGACCCTCCATAACTAAATAATGGCAAGGGCAAGCCAACAACAGGAAAAAGACCTAAAACCATTCCAACATTGATTACAACATGAAAGAAAACCATTGCAGTAATGCCAACAACGAGCAAACAGGAAAAGTTATCTTTTGTTTGATATGCGACTCTCAACAATCTATTCATTAAAGAAAAGTATAAAAGCAATACTAAAATACAGCCTGCAAACCCCCATTCTTCTGCTAAAACTGAAAAAACAAAATCTGTGGATCTTTCAGGCAAAAACTCAAGCTGTGCTTGCGTTCCATTCAAGAACCCTTTACCAAATAAGCCGCCTGAGCCTACAGCAATTTTAGATTGAATTATATGATATCCACTACCAAGTGGATCAGCTTCAGGATTGATAAGAGCCATTACTCTTCTTTTTTGATACGGTTTTAGCAACCAATACCAACTTGAAGGAACAACAAAACAAGAAAGTATAAAAATCAAGATTAAAGACCTTAAGTTTATTCCAAAGAATAAAATCATGCTACAACCTATCACTATAACGCTAAGAGCTGTTCCCAAATCTGGTTGTTTTAATATGAGAGCTGCTGGAAGAAAAATCAAAATAAATGGAAAGAATAAGTTTCTTAATTTATAGCCACCTATCTTATAACTTTTTGAAGAAAGCGATTTAGCGAGCGCTAAAATAAGACTAAATTTTGCAAATTCTGAAGGTTGAACATGAATAAAACCTAGATCAAACCATCTCTTCGAGCCATGAGAAAGAAGACCTAATGTTAAAACAAATATTAAAGCTAAAAATGAAATTATAAACAAAGGATAAGCAATTTTTTGAAGAAAACTGGGAGGTATAAACAAAGTAAACAAAAAGATAAAAAAACCAAGCGCTAAATATGTTAGTTGTTTAGCAAAAGCAGCACTTTTAATTGGTAAATTATAACCAAAGACTAATATGCCATTTGAATCAGGGTTATAGCCAGCACTATACAAAATTACTAAGCCTAAACTTATAATTGCAAGAATATTAAAAAGTAATATCCAATCAAAACTAGCTAACAATCTTCTATCTATTCCCATTTTTAATCTTTCTCAACTAAATCATGTGGTGAATCAAAACGTCCAAGAAAAGCTTCAACAACTTCTTTTACTATTGGTGCAGAATCAAAACCTCCACCTTCTCCACTTTCAACTAAGGCTAAAGCTACAATCTGAGGATTATCTTTTGGTGCAAAACCAGTAAACCATGCAAGCCTTTCTCCTTTTTTTTCTAAATTTAAGGATTTCTTTTGAGCTGTTCCTGTCTTACCAACTAAATATCCGTATTTAGGATGTATTCTAGCACGTCTACCAGTTCCAGCCTCAGAATTTACAACATTATACATACCGTTTACTACTTCATTAATTGAGCTTTGATTTATTGGTAAACTTTCTAAGGCAACACTTGTTTCATCTTTTAACTTAACACCTAAAGATGTTTCTATTGAATTTACAATTTTTGGCTTTACTAAAAAACCACCATTAGCAAAGGCAGCAATTGCTTTAACCATCTGAAGTGGCGTAACTGATAAAGCACCTTGCCCAATTGAAACTGAAGGAGTCTCTCCCGGATACCAACGTTTATCTTCTGGTTTAGAATATGCCTTTTTCTTCCATTCCCTTGAAGGAACTAGACCTCTAGCTTCTTTCATTAAATCAAATCCAGTTTCCTCACCAAAACCAAACATAGAAGCATATCTATGAATTCTATCAATACCGAGCCTTTGACCTAGAGTATAAAAATAAACATTACAAGATTTTTCAATTGCCTCAGTCATATTTACTAAACCATGACCACCTTCTTTATGGCATTTAAATCTTCTACTTTTTCCAATTGAATAATAACCTGGACAGTTTATTTTCTCTGCATTTGATATTATTCCCTCTTCTAAACCTGCAACTGCAGTAATAACTTTAAATAAAGAACCAGGGGGATAAATCCCTTGAACTCCTCGATTCGTAAGAGGTTTTTCAGGGCTTAAAATTAAATTATTCCATTGACTCTCAGATAATTCCCTAGCAAATAAATTTGGACTAAAACTAGGTTTTGATACTAAAGCTAAAATACCTCCAGTATTTGGATCTAGTGCTATCACAACGCCAGTTCTATTAGCCAAAGCTTTCTCAGCAGCAATTTGCGTTTTAAGATCGATTGTTAAAAAAAGCTTATGACCTGGTTTTTCTTGTTTGTAATACTCCTCACGTACCCAAGAACCTTTTGCATTAACAATAATTCCCTTCTCTCCTCTTTTACCCTGCAAGTAATCTTCGAGCTTTGCTTCAACCCCATATTGTCCAACAAGATCGCTCCGTCTATAGCCAGCAAATTTTGGACTTAACAATTGAGCAGCATTAATCTCTCTAATATAACCTAAAATGTGAGCTGCTAAATCTTCGTTAAGGTAATACCTAACTGGTAATGCACCAATTCTGATACCACGCAAACGATACTGGTTTGCTTTAACTTTAATTAACTCTTCAAAGTCAGCATCTAATATAATTGGAATACCTTGAGAACCAGTTTTGACTTTTCCAGAAGATTTAAGACGTTTTTTTAATTCATCAACTGACCTACCAGTTAGCTCAGAAAGTAACTGTATAGTTCCATGTATATTTTCAGCATCTTCTTTAACTAATTCAACATAAAATGAAGGTCTGTTTTTAACTAAAACGGCACCATTCCTATCATGAATTAAACCCCTAGGTGGCGGAATATAAATCTTTCTTCTTCTATTGTTTTCAGATCTATCAAGAAAATATTCTCCTTTAATTATTTGAAGATTCCACAATCGCAATACAAAAACACAAAAAAATAACAAAAGAATCAAATTAAGATTTTTTGCTTTAGAAGATAAATGTGAACTATGTCTATCTTGCATTTGATTGTATATAATTACCTAAAAATTTTGAAAATACTTTTAAAACAAAAGGCGTCAATAATGCTGTTATCAAAGCTTCTAAAAATAGAACTATAAACATAGAATTCCAGGAAGGTTCAGATGCAAGATTAAATATGCGAGCGCGCGGCAAGTTAAATGTTAAAAGAGCATATGCAATATTAGAAATAATAACTGCAAAAAAAGCCATTCCAAGAATTAAAATAAAATTAGTAAAATAAAATTTTTGTGAAAAAATAAATATTAGAAGAAAGGAAATCGTGAAAGCTCCAGCCCAAGGGCCAAGCCATATTCCTTTAGATAAATCTAAATAAATTCCAATCATAAAACATAAAAAAGCACCAAAATGCGATTTATGTTTAAAAGAAATATAAATTATCAATATAAAAAGAAGATTAGGAACTAAATACAAAGGTAAAAAACCCGGCAAAAATGAAGATTGTAAAAAGATAAATAAAAACCCTAATAATGAGTACAGAAAAAATTGTGGTAATTTCTCAATGAAGCTAGTAATCATTACTTATTTCCCTTCCCAGTAACAACAAAAACCGATTCTAAGCTTTTAAAATCAACCGATGGCTCAACTCTTACTTCTTGAAAAAGCATTCCTTCTTCTTGAGATTGTACAGACTGTACAACTCCCAAAAAAAGCCCTTTTGGGAAAACTCCATCTAAACCAGAACTAATTACTCTTTCGCCAACTGATACTTTCTCAGCGTTAGGCACATAGCTCCAACGAGTCATATACGCTCCAATCCCTTCAACTATCCCCCTTACCCTATTTGACTGAATAAAAGCATCTACTCCACTATTCGGATCGCTTATTAACAATATTTGAGAAGAATAAGTATTAGTATGAACAACTAAACCAACAAGGCCATTTCCCTCAATTACCGTCATACCAACCTTTACTCCACTTTCTTCACCTTTATCAATCGTAATCTCTTGAATCCATTTTGTAGGACCAAAGGCAATAACATTAGCAGTGAACCCTTGAAAACTATGTTCATTAACTATGTTCAGTATATCTTTTAACCTCGTATTTTCATGTCGTAATTCTTCAAATTTAGAGTTAAGAGTAGTAAGATGGTTAATTTTTTCTTTCAATGTCGAATTTTCTTCTTTGACATTAACTAAGGCAATATATTTCCCCCAAACTCCTCTAATGGAAACAAAAGACTTGCTATTAAATTTTTGTAAAGGAAATAAAAAACTAGAAACAAAATTTGAACCAACTTTTGCAAATTCAGGATTTCTTGAACTATAAGCCGACAAAACTGCAGATAAAATAAACAAGCATGTACAGAAGAAGATAATTCTTTTTGGTTCTACAGTATTGCTTTCTTGGTAGTTCATTTCAGGTTACAAGCTATAAAATAACCGATATTTTACAAAATCTCAATTTTTTAGTGAAATTAGATAAGTTAAAAAAATTAACCTGAGAAATAAAGAAATTTATTAATTAAAATCTTTATGAGTTTAGATTAAAAAGAGCATTAACAATAATGCTTAACTAGAGAAAATTGAGAGAACAGCAAATAGCTTACTGTAAAACTACGTCTTTTAATTCCTCAAACCTATCGAGAACTGCTCCAGAACCAAGAACAACAGCAGTAAGAGGATCGTCAACTAAAACAACTGGAAGGCCCGTTCCTTGAGAAATTAACTCATCGAGATTTCTCAACATAGAACCTCCTCCTGTTAAAGCTATCCCTCTATCAACGATATCAGAAGCAAGCTCAGGTGGAGTTTTTTCTAGGGCAAGTCGTATCGTATCTATAATTTGATTTACAGGCTCAAGTAAAGCATTTCTTATTTCTTCTTGAGTAACAACAATAGCTTTAGGTATCCCATTTACTAAATCTCTCCCTTTAACTTCAACTGACAAATTTTCATTTGTAGGAGTAACAGTTCCAATTGCAATTTTAATTTGCTCAGCTGTGGTTTCTCCGATTAAAACATTATGATGTCGTTTTACATAATGCTGAATAGCTTCATCCATTGAGTCACCACCAACTCTTAAGGATTTTGAAAACACAACTCCTTTAAGAGAAATAATTGCAACTTCAGTAGTACCACCACCTATATCAACAATCATGCTTCCACATGCCTCTGTAATAGGCATCCCAGCACCAATTGCCGCAGCCATTGGCTCTTCTATTAAATAAACTTCTCTTGCTCCTGCAGATTCAGCAGACTCTCTAACTGCTCTTTTCTCAACTCCAGTTATTCCATGAGGAACACAGATAATAATTCTAGGCCTAACTAAAGTTTTTCTATTATGAACTTTTCTAATCAAACGTCTTAACAATTCTTCTGTAACTTCGAAATCTGCAATTACTCCCTCTTTCATAGGGCGGATAGCATCAATGTTTCCCGGGGTTTTACCTAACATGTTTTTTGCTTCAGCTCCCACTGCAACTACCTTTCTCTTAGATCCATCATTTTGCATTGCAACAACAGAAGGTTCGTTACAAACAATACCTTGTCCTTTAGAATAAATTAAAGTGTTTGCAGTTCCTAAATCTATTGCCAAATCATTAGAAAAGAGTCCGTAAATAGCATCAAAAATCATTTTAGCCCTTATATAAAATTGGAATTGTTAAATCAGTTTTGTAAAATACACGAGGGAAATCGAAAATGCAATAAAAATAGGATTGTTAACAATTAAAATAAGCAATACACGAAGCCAGAGCTTTACTGAACTAATATCACTTAGTGACTCAATACCATTAAGGCAGCTTGACTTAACTGCAAATAGGTTAATTGATTTGTTCAATCTTTCGAAAGGCGCCTAAAAACAACCTCAGGCAAATTTTCTATTTCTTTGTTATCAATATTATTTATATTTTCAACTATAACAGAAAGTAAAAATTCAATCTGTTCATCCTGAGAAAGTTTATTATCTACAAAAACTAACCTTTTATCATTATGTTGACATTCGCCACTTATGACTTTCCAGCCAAGCCCCTGTTTAAGCTTCTCACGTCGAACAATATAATCTCTACTTGCAAGGATTGTAGCTAAAGCTGAAAAAGTTCTTTCTTTCTCTGGATCTCTTTTTTTAAGGGCATTATTGGTTTTTTTCTTTCTTTTCTTAATTATCTTCATAACTTACATCCAAGTATAGCTTAACTTAATTTACCTAATCTAATCAATAGCTAAGGAATAAGTCTCTGCAATAGCTTGTTTTTATCCTTATTTCTGGTAATATATGCCGTCTAATTAGGAATAATACAAGTTAGTGATATTCTAGCATATTGAGCCCTAAATAGAGAGCACTACTAATTATAATTACTTAAGAGTTTAAAAATGAATACTTCAGAAAATAAAAAAGGCACTAATCTTCTTCAACTAATCGCTAACACTCAACTAAAGACAGATATCCCTCAATTCAATGTTGGAGACACCATAAAAGTTCATACTAAAATTGTTGAGGGAACTAAGGAAAGAATTCAAATCTTTGAAGGTGTTGTTATAAAACGTCCTGGTAAAGTTGGAACAAGCGCAACCTTTACAGTTAGAAAAGTTTCTTACAATGTAGGAGTAGAAAGAACTTTTTTCCTTCATAGCCCTAGAATAGCTAAAATTGAAGTTATGACTAAAGGTAAAGTTAGAAGGTCTAGACTTTTCTACCTCAGACCACTGAGAGGGAAGGCTGCAAGAATTAAATCTAAATTTGAAATTGACGCAAAATCCAAGAATAACGTGGATATTGCAAAAACAAGCAAAACTACTAAAAAAACTAGCCAAAATGGAAATGGAGAAAAGCCTAAAACTGAAGTTCTTCAAGAAGAACAAAGTCCAGCTGGGGCTGCATAGCACTTTGCGTAAAATAATAAGTTCCACTTTTATAGCTTTAATTTTCTTAACAGCTCTCGTCTTTAGTGTGCATGCAGACGGAAGTGATATAAATTTAGATATAGATGAGAATAAGAATGAGTTTGATCAAACCCATTCTAAACTTACTAAAATTTTATCTAACTATGTTTTTAATTCAAAAGGGAAAACAAAAGTAAGGTATAAAGATTTATTAAAAAATCAAAACGCTCTTCAGGAATACTTAAATGACTTAAGTTCACTTTCTAAAGCAAACTATAATAATTTTACAGAGAATCAAAAGTTTGCATTCTTAGTTAATGCCTATAACGCTTTCACTATTAAGCTCGTATTAGATAACTACCCAGTCAATTCTATTAAAAAAATTGGCGGACTCTTAGGGAGTCCATGGAAAATTAATTTTATAGAACTATTGGGCAAAAAGATTAGTCTTGATACCATTGAACATGAGATGCTAAGAAAAAATTTCAATGAACCAAGAATTCATTTTGCTGTAAATTGCGCTTCTACTGGATGTCCTCCAATAGAAAATAAAGCTTTTACTGCTATTAATTTAGAAGAACAATTAAAAAAAGTAACTTCTGTTTTCTTAAACGACTCAACTAACAATTATTATCATCCTGAATCAAATACTTTTTATCTATCAAAAATTTTTAAGTGGTTTAAAAAAGACTTTGAAAAAGACGGTTCTACACTACATAGTTTTATTATTTCACAAATGAACTCAGTGCAAGAAACTGAATTAACTAAAAAAGCTTATATAAAATATTTAGATTACGATTGGTCTCTTAATGAATAAGTTTTAATTGACCTGTTAAAAATTAGAGTTTAACAATAATTCAAATTTTAAGCAGCAACTGAAACGTTTGTTTTACCTTTTAAGGCTTCACTTTTCTCAATCATAGATAAATTAGAGATAATTTTTGCCTTTAACTGAGCACCTTCTTCAACTACCAATATTTTTGCTTGAATACTATTGTCCACATTCGCAGTGCTAGCTAAATATGCTTTTTTAGAAACTATCGTTTCAGCCTTTAGAACTCCTTGAACAACGAGCTCTTTTACCCTTACTGTTCCAACAATTTTCGCATTTTGACCAATTACTAGCTTCGATGAAGAAATAATTTCACCAGTCACTTCGCCTTCTATGAGAACAGGCATATCAAAATAAATTTCACCTTTAATTCTCATTCCTTTTGGAATAGGACAATAAAGTGTGTTTTCATTTGTCTGAAAAAGCTGACTTACATTTGTGTTAATAGGATTTTCGAGTTTGATAGTAGTGGTGTTGATAGTAGTGGTGTTGATAGTAGTGTTAGCTGTATCGAATAATTCGTCAGAAGTGTTGTTTTTATTCCAAAAGGCCATAGTTCAAGAGAATATACTATTAGATTACTAATCTTTCAAGGTTTTTTGTTAGTTAAAGCTTTTTTTTCTAGCAGGACTGTATTTTTCAACACCCCCTATGACTCCGATCTAAATTCATGATAGAAGTAGGGAAGAATGCCTAATAAATTAAAAATATTTAATACATACACCAGAGAAGTAGAAGAATTCAGACCAATTAAAGATGGTGAAATCACTATCTACTGCTGTGGTCCTACTGTGTATAATTTTCAACATATTGGAAATTTTAAATCTTTTATTAACGAAGATATAATCATCAGATCCCTTCGCTATATCGACTACAAAGTCGAACATGTAATGAATATTACTGACGTTGGGCATCTAACTGGAGACAATGATGAAGGCGAAGATAAAATGGCAGTTGCCATGCGAAGAGAAGGTAAAAAATCATACGAAATAGCTGACTACTATACTGATATTTTTTTCAAAGACTGGGATGCTCTCAATTTATTAAGACCTAATACGGTGTGTAGAGCAAGTGAGCATATTGAAGAAATGATTAACTTAATTAAAAAGATTGAAGCTAATGGCTTTTCTTATACTGCAAATGGAAACGTTTACTTTGATGTTAGTAAATTTAAAAATTATGGAAAACTTGCAAAACTTGATTTGTCAAAATTAAAAGCAGGCTCTCGTGTTGAAATAGATAAAGACAAAAAAAACCATCAAGATTTTGTTCTTTGGTTTACACGTTCAAAATTTACTAATCAAGAACTTCAATGGGATTCTCCTTGGGGAAAAGGCTATCCAGGATGGCATATTGAATGTTCGGCAATGTCGATGAAATATCTTGGTGAAAAATTTGATATTCATTGTGGAGGCATAGATCATGTACCCATTCATCATACAAATGAAATTGCTCAGTCTGAAGCTGCGACTGGAAAAGCTTGGGTAAATTATTGGATGCATATGGAATTTCTTTGTGTTGATAATGAAAAAATGTCTAAATCAAGTGGTGGATTTATAACACTCTCTGAACTAATAGAAATGGGATTTAGGCCTGAGGATTATCGCATGTTTCTTCTAAGTGGCCACTATAGACAACAACTTAATTTTAGTAAGAATGCACTTGAGAACGCTAAAAGAAATATTGATAAATTAAGAACACAATACTTTAAGTTAAAGTCTGAAAGTACAAATAAGAAAAATATTTCTGAAAAATATGTTGAAGAATTTAAAGCAGGTATTTTAAATGACATTAATACTCCTCAGGCGCTTGCTAGTATGTGGAAAATGTTAAGTGATGATGAGCTTGATGCAGACGTAAAACTTGGAACTCTTTTAAATTTCGATTTAGTTTTTGGGTTTGGAATTAAAGATTGGAAAGAAGAAACAATTGATGACAAGGAAGCTATTAATTTATTAGAAAAAAGAAATAAAGCCAGAGAAGATAAAAACTGGGAAGAATCAGACCGACTTAGAGATGAATTAATACAAATGGGATATAAAATTGAAGATTCTAATGGGAGCAGTAAGTTAGTTAAGATTTAAACATTGAGAACTTATCAAAAAAACTCTAGAAACTCTATATCTCTAGAGTTTTGAATGACATTCAAAAAAATCATCTTCTGAAAAAATATTTTGTGTTATATTAAGACAACCTTGATATTTCATAAACTCTTTTTCTTTCAACTTTCTAAATCTACTAGAAACGCTAGATTCAACTTTGATTAACTTAGAAATTAATCTCATACGTTCAATTACTTCATCAATAGATAATTTTGATACACGTTCTTTTTCTGTATTTAAGACTATCCAAACTTCCTTATGATTATAATTATTACTTTTATTTAAATTATAACTTTTCTTTAAAAGAATTGAACGATAATAACTGATAACATTCAAAACTTCTTGAATTGCTTCTTGACTATCAGTAATCCCAAACAACTCTCTAGACTTAAAGAGTCCACTTTGAGTAAAATTTCCAGTTCCAAAAATAAGCATTTCATTATCAATAAGTATAACTTTCATATGAGGAAAAGGTTGAGAAGAAACATCTGTTAAATTATACATACCTTTAGGAATTAAAGACTCTCTTTCTTTAGGCTTATCCCCTACTACTGCAAAAACTTTTAAGCCTTTTTTCTCAGCTTCCCTTAACTCTCTTCCAATCTTTCGTGAACTAAAATGATGGCTTAACAAAACTATTTCTTCTCTCGCTTCTTTAATTAAGTTGACTATCAATGTTTCAACATTTGTTTCTTGAGGTGAAACAAAGAACTGCTTATTAGATCTTTTAATTAATGGATATTTTTCTAATGCTTTGCATGAATTTGAAATTAAATTTTTATTTTCTTTTCCCTCTCCACTGGCATATTCTTCTAGACAATAAATATCTTCTTCGGCTTGACACTGCTCACTAAACTCATCATATAAACGTGAATAAAGCTCAGAATTCAGTTCTTTATTCTCAAATTGATAAACTAAATCTAAATAATTAGTCTTAGCAGGACTTGCTAAGTTTGACGAAGAGAGAAAACTTGTTTTGAGTCGATCGTCTACTATAATTTTCCAATGAAAAAGATTATCAAATGTTCGCCCTTTGGAAATAGGCAAGAAAAAAATATTTTTATGATTTGAGAAATAACGAGTAAGAAGCTGATTTTGATGATAAGAATACATTAAATTAGCATCAAGACCAATAATTAATCTTTGATTTGTATCGCTCGTGTTTAGAAAATCTTTCGCAAGAGAATTTCCTAAAGTCATACTTGATGCTAATAATTTTCCATCTATCTTTTGTGCAAGAAGTTTTTTTATAAATTTATCAAGAGAATAAAATGGAAAAAGTTTAATTTCCAAATCTTTAATTATCTTTGGTTTTATAACTCCAAATTTTGGAATATGACTAGCCAACCTTTGATTTAAAGATTTGCTAGCTTGGCAATTTTTAACATTTTAAGACCTGCGCAAAACCTATAGATACAGAGCGGAAAAACTATGTTAGAAAAGAAGAATGGAAGAACAACAAGATTTTACAACGAGCTTAATAGAGAGAAGATTTCAAGAATCAAACCAATGGTTTAAGTTAAAGAG
>CALJRW010000032.1 GCA_937976335.1 uncultured bacterium
TAGAGTAAGGTAAATTTCCGAATACAGTTAAACCCTCTCCAAGTTTTGTAAAATCAAAGCTTAATATATCTTCATTATAAATATTAATTCCTGGAAATTTTCTTTCTAATTCTTGACAAAATTTTGGCTCTATTTCAACTACAGAAACTAATGATGCATCACCAACTCTTCCAACTAGTTCAGCTGTCAGAGATCCCAAACCAGGTCCAATTTCAATTACAGAATCTCCCTTTTTAACAGCACCAAAATTGATAATTTCACCAGACACTAAAGGGTTTGTTAGAAAATTTTGCCCTCTTTCTTTTGAAGGCTTTACTCCAACATCTCTTAACTTTTGTTTTTCAGTTTTAAAACTCATAAGACATTCTGAACTAATGGAGCTAGTTTTTCAATCGGCCATCTTGAATACACAACCCTCTCCTCTAGCTCTTGATACCTTCTCAAACCTCCAACAAAAGCAATCATTGCAGCATTATCTGTACAATGATGTTTTTTTGGAGATATAAATTTAAGGCTTTCTGGAATAATTTCTTTTAATTTTTTTTTCAAATAAGAATTAGCAGAAACTCCACCTACTAAAGATAAATACTTTACGTCATATCTATTTAATGCTTTTCTAGTTTTATGGACTAAGCTATCAACAATTGAATCTTGAATAGAAAAACAAATTTCAGCTTTTATCTGTAATTCATTTATGCTTGCTTTGTTTTTTTTCACCAATTGAGCAATCGCTGTTTTAAGACCTGAAAAACTAAAATCTTCTGATTGACGCATTACTTTCGGCAACTCAAATCTACTTTCACTAACGGTATCAGCAAGTTTTGCCAAATCCGGCCCTCCAGGATATTCAAAGCCAAGTAAATTTGCAGATTTATCAAAAGCTTCTCCAGCAGCATCATCTATCGTTCTTGCTAAAATTTTATATTTTGCAAACCCTTCAACTAGAACTAATTCTGTATGAACGCCTGAAACTGAAAGACTTAAAAATGGAAATTCAATTTTTTCTCCTAAACTAAAAAAAGAAGAAAATAGATGACCTTCTATATGATTAATACCTATTAATTTTATGTTATGCAGAGCACTTAAACCTTGCGCATAACAAAATCCCATCAATAAGCAACCTTTAAGACCAGGACCTTGAGTAACCGCTATTAAATCAATATCTGAAATTTGAATATTTGCTTTTTTAAAAGCTAATTCAAATACTTTTGGTAAATTATCTAAATGCTCTCTAGCTGCAAGTTCAGGTACTACCCCACCATACTCTTTATGCAGATTAACTTGAGAAGAAACTTCATCAGCTAAAATTTCTACTTTTTCGTTTGAATCAAATTCAAGAATACTCATTGCCGTTTCATCACAGCTTGTTTCAATTCCTAATATTTTCATTTTTTAGCTTTGAAGACGAATTAAAGACCCATAATAACTTTAGTGTTACAAAAAGCTCGCATTCCATCTCTAGATCGAACTCTTCCTATTCCGCTCTGCTTAACCCCACCAAAAGGAGTCCCGACAGGACCAACTCCATGACAATTATGTCCTGCAACTCCAACTTCTATTTTTTCTAAAACTTTTTTTGCCTTTTCCTTATCTTCCGTCCAAACAGAACCAGCCAAGCCATAACGAGTAGAATTAGCCTTATCGATTCCTTCTTCCCAATTTTTTACGGGAATAATAGGAAGAATAGGACCAAAAGGTTCATCGTTCATAATCTCCATGTCATCATTTACTTGGGTTAGAATTGTTGGTGGGAAAAAGAAGCCAGTACCTTCATTTCTGCTTCCTCCCGTTTCTACTTTAGCCCCTTTTGTTATTGCATCATTCACAAATCTTTCTATTTTTTCTAACTGAAATTTAGCAACAACTGGCCCCATAAAAACATCTTCTTTTGGATTTCCAACGCTTAAGTCAGAAGCTATATTCTTAGCTGCAACAACAAAGTTATCGTATACTTTCTCATCTACAAAAACTCTCTTTATCGCACAACAAGTTTGACCTGAGTTATAGGCATTATTTTTAACTATACTTTCAGCACTTTTTTCTATATCTGCATCGTCACAAACTATTGCCGCATCAAGCCCACCAAGTTCCAAAATGATATTGTGAAGTTTTGAAGCACTACTTTCCATAATATGTTTTCCTGCAGCAGTTGAGCCAGTGAATGCTATCATATCTACATCTGACTGAACTAAAGCTTTACCGTACTCTTTGCCACCAATAATAACTTGGCAAAGATTTTGAGGAATTCCAGGAATAGAGTTAATTAATTCTACTATTTTTCCTCCAATTCTAATACCATGTTCAGACGGCTTAAATATCACAGCATTCCCAGCTATCAAGCTTGGAACAATTGAAGAATTAGGAACTGAAAGAGGGTAATTCCACGGGGATATAATTCCAATTACACCTTTTGGTTGATAGGCAATAACACAACTTTCAACTTCTTCGTTTGCCAACCAAGTTTTCGCATTATCACAAAAATACTCTACGTATCCATTTACTGCTTCAATTTCTTTTAAACTGCTAGCAATAGGCTTTCCCATATCTTCTGTAATAGCTGCTGAAAGTGTTTTTTTATTATCACTTAGAAGTTTTGAAAAATTACTTATAATTTTTATTCTTTCATCTATTGAATTTGCTGCCCATATTTTTTGAGCTAGACGAGCTTTTTCACACATTTCAGGAATACTATTTAGGCTCGTTTCTTCAATCTCAGTGACTTCTTCAGTTGCTGGGTTTATTAGTTTCATATAGTTATTCCAAAGTAATTTTCAAATAATCCTTCTTTGAAAACCTTTCCTTTTTCGCTAAAGCTATAGAGGTAATGCCTGTTTAACTAAAATTCTTAATTTAGGGAAAACTATTTGTTGTCCCTCTGGGATATATAAAGTAAAAAAGCTCTTTGTTAGTAAAAGACTTTCGGCACTTTCTATAAGTAGTAAATATAGTACAAAAATGGCTCTAAAATCAATAAACTATACTGCTTATAACCTTTGGAATTTTTTTGCTTATCTCACAAACCTTGAGATACTAACAGTTTTGATATCAAAAAACTGATTTAACGTACAACTATTAGTTAACATGCATCTCCAATCAGGCTTATCATTTGCATTTCTATACCTTAACTTTCTTTTGAAACTCCCATTAGCTAAATCATATACTCTTATATGACCAAATCTAAATGTATTATTGGAGAAATTTTCTTGATATAAAACTTTCCCTCTAATATTTAACAGTTCTGGCTGAAAAGCATATTCTTTAATAGTAGTTATCTCCCTTTGTGAACCAGATGATTGGTTTAATACATATCTCTCGCTTCTTTCAAGTAAGTTAATAACACCAGTAGGAGTTACTTCAGTAGTATAAAAGTAACTAAGCCCATAATTCAAAGAATAATCTTCATTTAAAAAAACTGATTCTACAAGAAGCTCTTCATCGTTACGAAAATCATATAAATCTTCTTGTGATTGATAAAAAACAAATGAGTTTTGATATGGAAGATATGTTCTGACTATATCAAGGCTCGATTCTATATTTGAACCTGGAAGCCATCTGTAAAAATAATCTTTGTATTTAACATAATCCGAAGAATTACTATTATTTACTTCATAGAAATCCTCTCGACTTAACCTTCCAAATCCAAGGTCATAAGAACGCCAATTATAGAACTCTTCTTTTAAGGTTCTTTTTATAAAACTTATATCGTAATCAAAATAAATTATTTTTGACAATGAATATTTGTATCCTTCAAAAGTATCAAGTTCGTAATCGTACTCTTTTCCTTGAACAAAATAGTCATGATTTGGATAATGAATTCCTGACTGAACCCATTGAAGTCCTAATGAATCAGCATCAGTCGCTTCATACTCTTCTTCTGTATCAACTAATTCAATCATTCGTTCTTCAATATTTCCTGGATATTCATGACGATATTGTTTAATAATAGCTTTTCTTGCAAAATTAAAATCACCATTTAGAAAATCAGTATACTCAGCACTCTCTCGTAAACTTCCAACTGGCATTTCAGGAGAATTGCTATCCGATAAGGCGTAAGCATACATACTCACTTTCTCATAATTATTGATAAAACTATTATATCCATCACCAGTTCCCGAGGAGAGAATATGCAACTTTCCTGAATTAAAATATAAACTATTATTATGAGTGTAAAAATCTTCAACTTTGATTTTATAAGTACTTGGATGTGCTAAAAATTCTCTTGTAACAATACTAGAAACTTCAAATGCAAAAGAAGAACCAAACGCTGGAGAAGAGTAAAAGTATTCTTTAGTTGTAACAACTTCACCAGTATTATCTAAGATTTCTTGATTTCTTATTCTAAGAAAATATAAATTTGCCACACCGGCACCTTCATAAATTTCTCGTGAGCTTACTTCTGAAGCACCAATTAAAGTAGTTTCTGAAGTTCCACCTGTAGCTACCACAGGAAAACTGTAAATTCTGTTTGCATATATATTTCCATCTTCATCAAATAAAATGCTTGTTGTGGGTAGTCCATCATTAAAACTTGGAGTAGCAGCAGGAATCTTTAAATTAGCTCTTTCTAATAATTTAAAATGAAACTCATTATTATAAAATTCTTCTTTGTATATCTCTACACTTTCTCTTTCACCTGCTAGGTTTAAACAAAACCTAAATTCATATGGCGAAGTAAATTCACTGTCGATATTACCGCTATCACATGCAAATGAAGTGTGAACTAAAGTAAAAATTGATAAGAAAAATAAGTAGTTAACATAGCTTTTCATTAAAATCTCCTTTTATAGTACACATAAGTCATTCTTAAGAACGAGAATGCTTCTAAAAAAACTTAATAAAATAAGATAAAAAATTATCGTTTTTTTGTGATTTCAATTTTAAGACTAGGAAAATTCAAGCTAAAAGTAGAAGCGCAATAGATATTACTTAATTTTTTTGATTAAGAACAAAACTAGCAGTATTATAACCTAATGTTTGAATCCCCTATTTCCAAAAAAGCATTAATTGCTGACCCAATGAAAACTATCTCTGCTATGAAAGGCAGGCCCTTATCTGATGCAGATATTACGACTATAAACTCAGTTTTAGATAACGCACCGGAAGATTTTAATTTTAAAGCTCTACACCTTGCTTGTTTATATCAAGCTGTAATTATTACAGGCGCCGATCATCCTGAAGCTTACAAGAGTTGCAATTTAGGAAAAGATTTCTCTTCTAAAAAACCCGATATAACAGATGCGCGTCATTCATCAATATACGTTGGTCTAGCTCTTAAAGCTTTTCCGGAAAGTGATGGTCCAGTGGGTAAAATTGCAGGCTCTTTATTTGCCACTATCCCTAAAGAAATTAACAAAATTACGAAAGAACATAGAGAAATCGAACAAATTGCAAAAGAAATGATTATCCTCTTAACCAAAGGACGTTCTCGTTGGGAACAACAAGCTGCTAAAGAAGAAATTGCTACTATAAGAGAAATAAATCCAGAGGATATCTTGTCTCTTATGGAAATCATTGAAAGAGTTTTAGATAATCTAGATATTAATGATTCAGAAAAAAGACAAACTGAAATCGAACAAATTGCAAGTTACATGAGCGGAGTTAGAGAAAAAGAGTCAGAAGATAGAATTCGAAATTACTTTATAGCTCAGAATGACAATAATGAAATAATTGGTTGCATGGCATACTCTAAACCAGATAAATCAATGCGCGATCATTTCAGTATCACTGACAGCAATGCATATGAAATACTAAACGCCTTTATAGATCCGGAGCATCATAAGAAAGGCGCTGGAAAAGCATTATTTCAAAGAATTACTGAACAAGCTTATGCCGATGGCATCGACACAATAGTTGTAAATAGCGGTCCAAGATACGAAGATAGTTGGCCTTTTTACGATAGTGTTTGCGAAAAAGATTATGGGTTTATTAGAAATAAATATGGAGATGGAAGAGATGCAAAAACTTGGAAATATACAATCACGAATAAAAATACGCCTACTAACCCTGAACTAAGTTTTCAAGATTTACCAGATTTTAAACCATTACTCTCTAATGGACAGTTTTTAGTCCCTATTGACTTCCCTGAGTTCATTACCGACAGAAGAGATGGAGGATTTAGACTATCTGAAACAGGAGACATAGAATACCTCCCTATCGTTCAAGAAGGTACCTCAAATACTGTACATGTTTTTAAAAGAGAACACTTAGATGCTTTAGTGATAGCTGCACATCAAAACGAAGGAAAATTTACTTTAGAAGAAGATTTACAAGAAATTGAGCCTTTTTTTGCAATTATCTCAGAAAGTTTAAAAGAATATGTAGAGTACTTTCTTCAAAGAGATCTCATAATTCTTTCATTAGAATTAGGAGAAATTTATACAGCTATTATGAAAAGAGCTTCTGAAGTAAATGATGAATATGAAAAGAGAGAAGAAAACGCGATTAATGGTAACATTGATCAAGATTCAAAAAATGAAACAAATTCTATAATTTTTACAGAAAAGCAAATTGAATATATAAGGACAAATGATATAACAAAGTTAATAAAAGCATTAAACCATAGAAAACAAAGTTTTATGCTTGAAGGGAAATTTAGCGAACTTGGATTTATAACTGACATGGTAACATTTTTAAGAGAATCCTCTAATATAAAAAGTAGCTAGCTATAGTTATCCATCATGGCAATAGAAAGACTATTTAAAATAAATTCTTAATTTCAATAATAAAAGTTCACAAATTTCTCAAGCTAAATTCATTGGCTAATTTCACTGACTAATCAAAAACTCAGCAATACTCTCCAAATCAGACTGCTCGCTTCTTGCAAAAAAGTTAACAGGACAAAACCTTGAATCTACTTCTTCACCATTTGGTTTATTACCAGTTCTTAAATAAGTTACAATATCTCTCATTGACCATTCACCTAAAGCATCTTTGGTTAGCAACAAACTAGGTGCTATTTTTTCGCCCTCTTCGAACTTAACAGTTTTTCCACCACCTAAATAAACTTCTTTTGAAAAAACAGTAGGATCGTTTGTATGACAAGCTCCACAACGTGCTACGTTATCAACTAAGTATTTTCCATACTTTACTTTTTTAGCTTTGTTAATGTTTGGAACATAGCCTCTAACTTCTCGTCTTTTTTTATCAAAGAAACCTTTTAACATAGAATCAGTAAACCCTATTTCTCGTCTTTCTACTGAATTTTCTATTGGAGGAACTGTTGAAAGATAAGAAGCAATGGCTAAAACATCTGAATCTGACATCCAAACATAGCCTTCATGAGCTTCAATAGATAACTTCTCTTCTTCTCTTCCAAGAGAGGATCTTATTGCATTTAACACTTGCTCAACTGTCCAATCAGCAATTCCAGTCTTATGAGGAGTAATATTAGGAGTAACTACCCTTCCAAAATTATCATAAAAAATATGACCACCTGAAAGATTAGCCTCAGGTTCAGATGTATCTCCATGACAGTGCCCACAAGCGGCTAACCCATGAGCCAGATAATATCCACGCTGAAAGTACTCTTCTCCCTTAGGAAGCTTAAAATAGGTCAGATCGTCTCTAGCGCAAGAGATAGTTATGATTGTAACAAGTATTAGGATTAAGAACTTCTTTGGTTTCATAGGCTTAATTTAGAGGATAAAATGAGAGGGCGAGATTTACAAGTATGTAAATTTAATCATAGATTTATTATGATCTGCTCTTCATTTGGTGTTTATTAAAATAGCATTTTAACAAAAAGATAGCAGTCCCGATAAACTTTTTATATCTACCCATTAACTACAATAATCTCTGTCTCAGGCCT
This sequence comes from uncultured bacterium, assembly GCA_937976335.1. Classification (GTDB taxonomy): domain Bacteria; phylum Bdellovibrionota_C; class UBA2361; order UBA2361; family CALJRW01; genus CALJRW01. Next base: position 7,808 of record CALJRW010000032.1, read on the forward strand.
CAAAATCTCGTTGTAATAACTCTTTAGACTTTTTCTAAGCATTAATCGTGCTCTATGAAGTCTTGACTTCACAGCAGCAACTGTAACCCCAGTAATAGAACTTACTTCTTTACTACTTAAACCATCAACATCTCGTAATATAAAAATAATTCTATACTCATTAGGAATTGTAGCTAAGGCCTTTTCAATATGTTTTCCGATTTCCTTACTCTCTAACTTATCATAGCTTTTTTTAATTTGAGTTTTTGCATTCTCAAGCTCTAAACCAATATTTTCAACTGGCGTGCTTTTGTCTTGACGTTTTTTTCTAAGATACATTAAAGAAGCATTTGCAGTTACTCTATAGAACCAACTTGAGAATGCAGATTGCCCTTTAAAACTAGATAACTTCTTATGTACTGTTACTAATACGTTTTGTACAACTTCTTCAGCACATGTTGGATTTTTTGTAAACTTAAGGGCGAGATTATATGCCAAGCTTGAATAACGATTTGCCAATACTTCAAAAGCACCTTTATCTCCTGCTTGAATTTTATTAATTAACTCTAAGTCTGTTAATTCTGAATTTAACTGAACACTCTGTAACATAAAACACTCCTAAATTTCTTTTAACCTCAAAGTAGAAAACTTTGAAATTTTTAAAACCTTAACCTTATGCAATTAGTTATTATTTAAGGTGCAATGTTCATGCCAGATTATTAAATTCAGATAATAGGATAAGTAGCTAAAACCATGAGAGAAAATTTTGCATAGTAATAGCTTCAGTGTGAAAAAAATGCGCAGTATAAGAATTTGCTACGCAAAGTGTTGTTAGAAAATCACTCTAAAAACTCTACATTTCTAGACCTTTGCGTCAGCACGAAAAAAAATATATTAAGTCTAATAGCTAGAGTTAAAAGATTTTATTCCTCAATTTTAAGTGTAAGAAAACGCGTCCCCTCTCTTTTTTCAACCAATATCAATATTGGAGTATTAGATGGCAAATTCTTAATCATTTCAGCAAAAGCTTCTTCAGATAAAACTTTTTTATTAGCAACTTCTTTAATAATATCACCTCTGACTATGCCCGCTTTAAAAGCTGGAGAATTTGCTTCTACTGATTTAACTATCAAACCACCAACTGAATCTATACCAAAAGATTCAGCTAACTCACTAGTTAAATCTTGAACCGTTAAACCTATGCGGTCAACTTTATCAGTTTTTACAACTGGAACTTTATCAAACTTACTAGGGCTGAGTTCAGTAATAGTAGGATAGAGTAATATTTTTTTACCACCTCTAACAACTTCTACAGGAACGGTAGCGCCAACAGGAGTGTTAGCAACCATAATAGGAAGATCGTCGTGCTCAAAAACCTTAGCCCCATCATAGCTAACAATAATATCTTTTACTTTAAAGCCTGCTTTTCCTGCAGGAGTATCATCTATTACATCTGCTACCAATGCCCCTTCAAGCGCACTTCCACCAAGTGCCATAGCTAAATCTTGATCTATATTTTGAATGATAACTCCAAGTAATCCTCTTGTAACTTTCCCATCGTTTTTTAATTGATTCAAAATAACACGAGCCATATTAATTGGAATAGCAAATCCAATACCAATATTAAATCCTTGACCTCCAAATTGAGAACGTCCTGGACTATAAATTGCTGTGTTGATACCTATAACCTGCCCTTTGTCATTAAATAATGGGCCTCCTGAACTTCCTGGATTTATAGAAGCATCAGTTTGAAGAAAGTTATCGTATGGTCCTGCGGCTTGAACTTTTCTTGACTTTGCGGAAAGAATACCAGCAGTAACAGTCTGACCTAATTGAAATTGATTTCCAATCGCCAAAACCCACTCCCCCACATCAATATCATCAGAATTTCCTATAAATGCAGGAACTAGTTCTTTGTCAGTATTAATTTTTATTAAAGCAATATCTGTTTTTTCATCAACACCAATAAGAACTGCTTCATATTTTTTTCTATCATCAAGAAGCCTTACAATAATTTTATCAGCTTTTTGAACAACATGATTATTTGTCGCAATAAATCCTGATTTAGATAAAATAAAACCAGAACCTAAAGACTTGCCTGGTTTTGGCTCCTTAAAGAAAGGTAAGCTCTTTTCTTCTTTCGACTCCTTAGAGGCGTCTTTGCCAGAATTACTCTCAGCAGAAATATTTACAACAGACGGACTAAGAACTTTAGCAAGTAAATCGAATCTGGGGAAAACAACTGTTTCTTCATTAGCTAAAACAGAAGAAAAGTCAGGACTTCCTTCACTAAAAAAATCGTCAGATAAGCTTAAGCAATTACTAGTAAGTAATAAACAAGCCAGAGCAAGTTGTAATAATTTTTTAATCATAAAAAACCTTTATGTATGTTTTAAAAAAGCCATTCTAAGGCTATGTAAAATTTCAGTCACCAGGTGCTCTTCATTAGAGTCTAGATTACCTTTTGTCTTTTGATTTAACATCTTAATAATATCGATAGTTTGCTTAGCAGATTTAAAATCTTTTTTTATCGGCATGTTATCAGGCACTGGCACTTCACCCATTAACATTAGAGCTTGAGTAGCTAAAGACATCACAAAAGAACTAAAATTAAGCTCAGGATCAACTGCTTCATCACCCTCAACTGCAGGCGAAGCCTCAACTTTCTCAACTACTTCTTCTTTTTGTTCAACAACTGGAGAAGCCTCTTCTGCACTTTTCTTATTTCCATCTTCATCAAAACGACGCTTATCTTTTACACTAAAAGAATTCTCTTCATCTTTAGAATTACTCATATGCTATAAGGTACTATTTATGTTAGAAATTGTATAGGGCTCTAAAGGCAGTTAACTTCATTTGTAACACTTTAATTTTACTAGCTTTATTAATATTTTTTTTGACTTTAAATGACATTAAAACTAAAAATACTAGGTTGTGGAACATCGACTGGAGTTCCTTTGCCAGGTTGTGAATGTAATATCTGTCTTTCAGATAATCCAAAGAACAAAAGAAATAGAACTTCAGCATTAATCACTACCTCTAAAGGATTTAATATCCTAATAGATGCCGGTACCGATTTTAGACAACAAGCCATAGAATTTAAAATTAAAAAAATTGATTCCGTCATTTTTACTCATGCTCATTCAGATCATATTTTAGGTGTTGAAGATTTGCGTGGCTTTTACTTCAAGCACAAGCAAGAAATACCATTACTTGGCACAAAAAAAACTTTAGATGACATCAAAAGAGTTTTTTATTACCTATTTGGCAAAAATGACGAATACAAAGGCGGAACATTGCTACAGGTAAGTACTAAGGAAATTGATTTTTATCAAACTATTCAAATTCACGATCTAGAAATTAAAACTTTCAAACTAATGCATGGCTCAATGCCTGTGATGGGTTTTAGATTTGGAGATATATCTTATGCAACGGATTGCAATAACATTCCATCAGAAAGCCTTAAAATTATTAAAGGTTCTAAATATTTAATTCTTGACGCACTAAGAGAAAGAAGTCATGGGACGCATTACTCCATAAATGAAGCTACAGAACTTGCAAAAGAAATTGGAGCTGAGAAAACCTACTTCATTCATATGACTCATTCTATTGACTATGATGCTTGTATGGCGACATTACCTAAAGGGGTAGAGTTGGCTTGGGATGGGTTGGAGATTTTTGAAGATTAGAAAGATTTTTAATTCAAGCTAAAAACGTTTTCATTCTGCCAAAACTTGCAATAAAATCTTCAGTTTTGCATACCAAATAAGTATAAATACTAGAATCTTTTTTTTGTGAAAAATCACCCATATGTAACACAGAAACTATTATTCAGTTAGCATCTTTTAAACCTAAATGCATGCGATAAAACTTAGTATCAACGAACATAACAGGAAAGGATCCTGGTAAAGATTTTTTTGAAATTTCTACAAAGCCTGTTTTCTCATAAAACCTATGAGCAGCATGAAATTTTTCAGTAGTGCCAAGAAAAACATCTTTAATATCTTTTTTTCTAGACCAATCCAAAAGCTCATCAAGCAGTCTTCTTGCAGTTCCAATTTGTCTGCCTCTAAAATCTTTGTCAACAAACATTTTTCTAAGTGCTGCTTGTCCATTTCCAATATCAAGCAGAGCTATCGTTCCAACCAGAGTATCTCCATTTAAAGCTAGCCAAAAATTCCCGGTTTTGTTTTGATAAAAATCTTTTATATTTAACAAATCCGGCTGCTCCTCTAATGTGATTGAAACTCCGAACTCTTCTTGTTGAATTGTAGAGATAAGCTTTCCTACTTGACTAGCATACTTTTCCTCAAATTCCTTAACAACTAATGCACAAATTTCTTCTTTTTTCCTTGCTAATTCAGTCATCTTTTTTCTCCTATCTTGAGTTTAAATCACTCAAAAAAGTAATCTTTTTATTTTGAACTTCCCCTTCAATCATATAAACCGTTGAAACATGCTCGACCATACTCGCATCATCAGTCGGCTCTACTTCACTATTAAATTCTCTATGAACCTTCTGTATCAGGTCAAGTCTAAAAGCTTGAGGAGTTTGAACTTCCCATATTTCCTCTCTATTGAGAGACTGAAGCACTTTCCCTTCAGGATTTACTTTTTTAAGGCTATTTGTAACTGGAACCCCAGGCGTAATTGCATTTTTAAGAAAACAAGCTTCAATAACTTTTTCTATTAGTTTTTTTGAAACAAAACATCTCGCTGCATCATGAACTAATGCGTACGTATTCTCAGATTCATATTCGGAGAGCGAATCAAGCGCATTTTTAACAGAAAGCCTTCTAGTTGCTCCACCTTGAATGATTATTAAGTTAAGACCTTCCCTATTAGAATTTTTTAGAGAAGTTTTTATTAATGCCTCAAACTTATCTCTATCGTTTTCAGGCAAAACTAAAACAAATGTATCACAGCCCTCAATAGCAAGAAAAGTTTCAAATGTCTTTTGAAAAACAGTCTTACCTTCTAAAACATGTAGAAGCTTTGAATAAGATAATCCAGCCCTTTGGCTTTTTCCAGCAGCAAGAATGATGCTAACAAGTTTTTTGTCCATTAGACGAACTAAGCTACTTAGTATTTATGTTCAAAGGCTTAAGTAAATATTGACTGAATATCACTTGTAACTTTCTCAGGAGCTCTAGAACGCGCAATTGCAATTTCCGAAACTAACAAAGATTGAGCCGTATCAAGCATCTTCTTTTCACCAAAAGAGAGCTCTTTATCTAGACTTAAGACTGAAAGGTCTCTCATAACTTCTGCTATTTCAAATAGAGATCCAGTTTTAATTTTAGTAGAGTATTCACGAAATCTTCTATTCCAAGTTTGGGTATCAATTTTAAAATTTCTATCTTTTAGAATAGCAAAAACTTTCTCACATGACTTCTTATCTATAACTTTTCTAAGACCTACCTGGTCAGCTTGAACAACAGGAACCATACACTTCATTCCTGAGTCTTCAATTAGTATTTCTAGGAATTCTTGCTCTGTTCCAGCAATTTTTCTTGAAATTATTGCATTAACTTTACCTACCCCATGACCAGGGTAAACAATCATATCTCCTTTTTTGAATCCTTTTTTTGCTGGCAAATTAGCCTCCTATAAAATAGTTAATAAAAATGTGCGAATTTGTGATTTAACTTGAGAAGTCTTATTATGAAAACATTTTTCTCGAGCAACTAAATATGTAAGGTTCTTTTCCATATATTAATGTAAGAGCAGACAAAAAACTTTTATTAAAAAATGAAAGATAAAAACCTAGAAAACAAAAGAATATTGAATTAATTATAAAATATAACTCATCTCTATGACCTACATAGTATCAGAAAAACACTCCTTTCGCAAACAAACCTTAAGCACAAAGCTTTAAACAAAATTAAAAAAGTCATTTTTGAATTATATACTGCTCGACATTAGGTTTTACCGTTTTTTTTCTTGCACTTTATGCATAGCATAAATTCAGTTTTATTTGTTCGAGCAGTATATGTGTTTATTTCGGCAAAAAATGGCTTCGCCATTATTTTGCTCGCCCAACAAATCATTTAGTTTTCCCGCTTAAAAGC
>CALJRW010000033.1 GCA_937976335.1 uncultured bacterium
ACCTTTAACTCAAAAATCTTTTTTCTCGCGACGAATTCTATTTTCCGACAGACCCTAGTAAGAGATTTTTATTTTCAAAGAGAGTTAGAATATCAAAATATTTTACAAATTATCAGACTAAGAGACTACAATGCTCCTGAAACTACAACCCTACTTAACCATAAAAGAATTAGCAGCCTTATAAATATCCGAATTAAGGTCAACTTTTCTAGATCTTATTAATCCAGTTTGCTCATCAATCATATGATCAAGAGGTACATAAGCAAGGTTATTAAAATCTCTAACAACCATAAAAGAACCTAAATCTTCTAGAAGATATTTGATAGCTCCATAAGCTAGCAATCTTGTGTACTCAACATCAAAGGGAACAGGATCGTGACAGCGTAATTCGTAGCCTATGCTATTTACACTAACTCTCATATTAATTTTTTCTTTTCTTAACAATTCTCTCACTCGCCTTGCTACAATATCTTCTAAACTAATTTCAGCAAAACGCATTCTGCCCATATCGTCTTGTGGGGAATTGTTAAGTTCAGCACAAGTTTGAGGATTCAATTTATCTAAAAGGCCTTCTGAAAGAACTGCTGTTCCGTAATCTTTTCCTATCTTTAATCTATTTTTAATACTAGAAAAAACCATTTGCGCTAGATCATCTACTTCTAAAGTATCTCTATCATCAAACTGCTCACCTATTATCGTAAGCGTTGCACCTGCAGCAATTCCCATTCCTTGTGCTAAGAATCCAGCTTTTCTTCCCATAGTGCGAACTATAAACCATCTTGTAGTTGTTTTAGCTTCATTAATAATAGTTTTAAGAATATTTGTCCCTACTAACCTTGCAGTTTCAAAACCAAAGCTTGGATGTTTATTGGGAAGAATTAAATCATTATCAATTGTTTTTGGAATATGAGCAATTTGAATTCTCGGAAGTTTTTGAGAAATTTTATAACTTAAAAATGCTGACCCTTCTCCACCAATAACTACAAGTTTATTAATTTTATTATCATTTAAAATTTTAAAAAGTTTCTCTTCACTCTCTTTTGTTTCAAAGGGATTATAACGACTAGTTCCTAAAATAGAACCTCCCTTTAACGCGATAGCCGTAACATTTTCTGTTTTAAGTTCTCTTATAGATTTTTCACCATCTTTTACTATCCCTAGAAACCCTCTTTGAAAACCAAAGACTTTCATTCCGTTTTCACAAGCTTGGATTGTAGTAGATGCAATCACAGTATTAATGCCTGGGGCTGGGCCACCACTTACTATTATACCTAAATTTTCTGAAGACATAATTTTCTATTCCTGTTTTCTTGTTTTCTTGTTTTCAGTTTCCGGTTATCAGTTTTCTGTTTATTAGTTTTTATAGCTTGTTAGAGGGATTGTCAACTATCTTCGATGTTATTGTTTTGCTTTGCGACGCAGAGTTGTAGAGTATGTGGAGTTTCTAGAGATTATTGAATGGCTAACTTTTAAGAAGCGAAGAACTTTGATAGCAAATTTACTCAGCGTCAATTAACTTTTCATTTCAAGAAAGCTATTCTTTTTCACTATCCACTAAAATGTGATCATCCTCTCTCCAACCAGGTTCAGATCGAATTTCCACCCAACACTCATCATCGCTAATTGCAGAATGAACTGTTCCAGGCTTAATAATACAAGTCTCCCCAGGAGCTAATTTTAAAGTGCTATTATCTATAAAAACTGTTAAATTACCTGAAATAATTTTATAGAACTGAGTTGTTTTTAAATGCATATGAGGCTTACTTGAAATTATAACTTCTATTGCAACATCATATTCCGGATGTTTGCTTGTCGGTTCAACTTCGCAAACAAAATGTTCAGCTCTTCCATCGAGATCAAATACTTTTTTACTAGGATATTTTTCACATAATTTGGAAATAATTCGCTCCGCTCGTTCTTTGTTTGTTTCTTTCATAACTTCCATCTTATACCTCATATCTAAAAAGATTGGAACAAATTTAACGTACGCATAAAAGTACAAATTTTAATAATTGATAACCTAAAGATTATATCTCTGAATTCAAATAAACCATATCACTAAAATTGATCTCTATCGCCCAAAATGATACTCTCTACTAATGAACAACAGACAAAAACTAACTGACGACGCACTTCAAAATTCACTAAACAATCTCCCTCTTTGGGAACAAAAAGAAAATAAAATTATTAAAACTTTTCAATTTGCAAATTATAAAGATATTAATAAATTTCTTCCTCACTTAGCTGAAACAATTGTAGCAAATAATCATCACCCAAATTTTAACTTTAACGGTAGCAATAAAACTTTAGAAATTACTCTTTGGAGCCACGATGCTGGTGGAGTAACCGCTAGTGATATTGAATTTGCTAATACTTTAGAAGCTTGGAATTCTAACTAGCTTTATTCTTAACCTGCCTCAAAAATTTTACTACAGACTTAGCTTCTAACCGAGAACTGCCTCTTCTTTTTTTAAGACTAACTATCGGAGATAAAGCCGAATAAGCACCACAACTAACTCTAGCCTGATAATGTGATTTTTTCTTTGTTGTTTTTGTCATATTCTTAGCAATCAATCTCACTTTTTTATTAAGATCTCTACCATTAACTTTTCCTAGAAATTTAGCTCTACTATAAATTCCATCTAATCTTTCTTTTTTAGCTGAACCATAAAAGTTAATAACACAATCTTTAGCACTATCATTTAAAACTCTTGAAATTAATCTAAAAGAATTAGTACTTTTAAAAACAACTTGCAGAGAAAGCTCAGGCCTTACGTCATTCAAACAACTTCCGTATTGATTGATAAAAGAACTTATCTCTTCAATACTAAATGCAGAAAAAGTATTATTCGATGAAGAAGCAACTGGAGCCATTAGAGTAGTTAAATTTGCAGCATCATGATTTGCATTTAAATTATGTCCTATTTCATGTGCAGTAATTAAGGGTTGAAGCAAAGAGTTACTAACATGCTCCGTTAGTCCATATGCAAAATTTGGTGCTACACAGGTGGTACCTACATACGCAAGACCAATTACACCTGAGCTCCCTCCTGAACTAAGATTTTTTCCTGTAAATAAATGCTTTACATCCCCAACAATATGTTTCCTTTCTTGAGTAGTACTAACAAATTGAGTCAGTAATTTTTCAGCATCAGAAGTGTTATAAGGTTGATTTTTTTTAGTAAACACGTTCTGTGCAACGACTTGAACTTCCACTCCTAATTGAGATTGGTATATTGAATTAACAGTATTAACAATTGCTAAAATCTTAGCATTAGTTTCTGCTACACTTTTTGAGTTATTTAAATAAAACTCCCTATCAGCATCTGTTCCCAGCTGAAGAACTAAATTTGGAGAGAACACTGGCAAAGGCTCTCCCATAAAAGTTTCCGTAGGAGAATTGTTAGACCCCGCCACTGCGCAAGCTACACTTACATGAGAAGAAACATGTCTTAACCTATACAACCTTTTTTTATTCTTTAAGCTTGTTCTTAGTCTATATAACTTCCCTCTATTTCCATAAAAGTTAATTCTTAGAGTATCACCAATTATATCAGCACTAACTCCGTTAATATGATATTGCCTATTTTTCTTTCTAAGAACTTTTCCAGTATATAACTTAATCTCTATATCTTTTGAAATATTGTTTTCATTTACAGACTGAAGAGGGGCAGCATAACTAATTCTCTTAAGCTTAATTTTTACCAAACCTTCAGGCGTTCTAATTTGAATTAGAGAAGAATCAGAGACAGATAAACTAGAAATCTCTTCTATATTATAAGCATTAACCCTAAACAGATTATCCGCATAGGAAGATACTGCTAAGAATAGCAGTATTATAAGTTTTAATAACTTACTCAACTGGTAACTTTTCTGACATAGGCGAAGCTTCTTTTTCATTAGCATTTTTTTTCATCTCTTGCGATTCAATTTCTTCTTTGGGAGCTTCAATTTTTTCAAATAAATCTTCTTTTTTAAAGCCTAGCAAAGGATCGACAAAAGAGTTAGAAACTTTAGAGTAGAAAGGAACAGCTGAAGTATGCACTAAAAATTCTTTCTTTTTGCTATCTTTATAAACATTATAAGTAACTTCAGTTCCATCTTTTTTCTCTATAATATATTCTAGAACTCTAGAACTCTCAGGTAAAGGATTTTTTTTACCTAAAGTTTCAGTTATTTCCATTCTTGTTGCTTTAGAAACTAGCTTTCTAATTTCATTAATATTTTCTTTTTGCCCTTTAGGAATATCTTGAATAAGATACTTTCCAGGTTCTTTTGTTAAAATACTTAACCCACCTATTATAACTTTCGCAATTTCTTCATCTTTAAAGGCGTAAACAGATTTATCAATCCAACTCTCTGCTTTTGGTTGAAACAAAACTGTATTCGATTGAACAGAGTAAATATTATCTTCACCCTCAACTCTTGTATAAACTTTTTTAAAACCAGGAGATGTGCCTAAATACACAGTTTTTAAAACACTCTCTCCTTTCTTAAAAGTAATCTTTCTTTCAAAATCAGAATTACTTAATTTAAATTGTTTTGCAGCATTATTAGTGAAAGCCACAGGATAAGACTGCTTAAGATCTAAAAGTTTTTCTTGTATATTTTTTAATCTACCAGGAGAAACTGGAAAATTTTCACTTTCAGGAAGAACCCAAGTTGAGTCATCAACTTTCTTAAGAAGCATACTTGCTTCCTTATTAGAGATACTAACTTCATCAAAAGAATCAAAGCTTAAATCACCTAATAGCTTTTTGTCTGTAGAGAAAGCTTCCAAATTGCTCCCCTTTGAATGAAGCCAAAGGCTTAAACCAATTTGAATAAAAAGAAGTAAAAATAAAATTTCTATTGTTTTTTTCATAAATTTTACCTACGCTAATATTTCTTTGTAACGTGCCTTGCTCACATTACAGATAACTTTATAAACTAAATAAACTATTCCAAGCCCAATCAGAACTAGAAAATAGTTTAAGCATTCCCAAAAAAACTTAACTTTGTCAGTCAAAGGTAGTAAGGTCCTAGAAAACTTTCCTCGCCCTCTTATAGTTAACAAGCCCCTGTCTTCAAGCGACCAATCAACTGCGTTCTCAACTAACTGAAGAGAATTTAAAAAACGACTATTCCCAGCTGAAGCCGATACTTGAAGTGTAGTATCTTCAAGAAATTCATTAGAAGAAAAAACAATTAAGCGTGCAGAGTTCGGCGATTTTTCTATTTTACCACTAAAAACAGGCTCCACTTCTTTTGCTTCTTCATTCGCTTGAGCCTTTAGTTCTTCAGCCTTCTCTTCAACATTAATAGGAGAGTCTTTTCCAGCAAAAAAAGATTTAAACTCCCCTTCAACCATAGCAGCGACAATTTGCGGACTTTTTTCTCTACTAACTGAAAAACCTAAATCAGGATAAAGTGAAAAATTAGGCTCTATTTTTGTAGAATCATTAACCCAAGACTTATCGGATGTTTTTAAAAGCTCAGTTACAACTCTCCCTTCATTCTTTTCTGAATCAAGAAAAATAGGAGAAGGCCAGTTTATTGTGACTTGAGGAACTCCTGAAGTAACTGCATTTTTTTCATTTAAACCTTCTCCTCTTATATCAGGAAATAATGGATAATGAATTTGTTTAATCTCTTGAACAGTAAAACCGCCAAGATCCCTATTTACAGGAATAGGATATGGTTCGTTTTGTAAATCAAAAACCAGTTCTTTTTTTAGCTCTATACCATATGATTTCAGAAAATCACTTAAACCAGAATCATACTCTTTTAGACTCAAACCTTTTTGAGATCTCTCAACTGCAAAAGGAGAAGTGCTTAAGAAGACAGTTCCTCCCTTCATTAAAAACTGATCAATTGCAAAAACTGATTTTTCACTCATGGCTTCAGGAGCAAGTACTAAAAGTATATCAACTTCTTCTGAAACGAGTCCTTTAGAAAGATCAATCATCTTAACCGTTTTTTCTTTGCTTAAACTTTCAACTAAACCAGAAAAACGCTTTCCTCCCTGCTGCATTCCCATCTGCATCATCATTGGATTCATTTGCTTAGGCTTAGGAGCTACCACACCAATCGTTTTTAAAAACCCAGGAGAAAGCCTTTTAAGAGCTCCCTCAATGCTTTTTTTAGCACCTTCCTCGGTTAAACTTTCGGGCAGTGGAATTGCAATATCTTTATCTTTGCCTTTAATAAGCATATAAAAATAAAAAGGATTGGGATCAAAAAGAGAAGTTGACATTGGACGAAAACCATACTTTTCACCTATCTCTTTAGCTAGCGCTCCTGCATTAGCTTCAGGCTCTTTTATTGAAAATAAAAAATTTCCCTGGGAAGACTCTTTTAATTTATTTAAAGTAGTTTCAAGATTTGCTTTAAAAGCAATTAACTGCTCAGGCAGTTTGGAATTATTGGAAATATACCCTTCTAAAGTTACAGGCCTTGTCAAAGAAGCTATTAAGGAATCCGTATTTTTAAAACCTTGAAGAACTTTTTTAATTGTTCTAGTAAGATCATATTCCAAATTTCTTAACTGAACATCCATTTCAAAATTAGGAGAAGGCTTAACTTCAATTAAATCCTGAAAATCTAGCACCTCATACTTATCACCATACTCAATTAATAAATTAAAATAAGAGTTAACTAAAGAAGCTTCGTACTTATCAGAAATTTGAAAAGGAATTGGCTTAATAGAATACTTCTTATTCGCCTCTTCTTCTAGTTCAGCATTACCTCTCGGGTCTATGAATTCCGCCCTAACTTTCCCCTTACCTCTAACTTCATACTCCTTAATTAAATCTCTTACTTGAGGCACAAGTGGAGAAAGTAGAGGATGAGTTTTAGAACTAAAATAACCTCTTATTAGCAGCGGCTCTTGAAGTTGAGCTAAAATCTGCTCAGTAGCAGGAGATATTGAATACATATTTCCTTGTGTCAAATCAGCTCTTGCAAAACTAGTTTTTTGCAAGCAAAAATTGCCAAGCACTAAATTAAGTGTCGCTAAAATAGTTAAAGTTTTCCATAAAGTGTGATTTTTCTTTTTAGTTCTTTTTGACCATCTAAACTTTTCTAAAGAATAGATTGTAAACATTAAAAATGCACCGACTATACTTATGTAGTAGTAAACATCCCTTAAGTCTACAACTCCTCTATTAATGCTTTCAAAACGCGAACCCGTACCAAGTAAGCGAAAAAACTCACCTAGCTTATTACCAACAAGATTCGTTATGGCATTGGTTCCGATAAGATAAAAAATAGAACAAAGAACAATAGTAACAAGCAAGCTCACTATCTGGTTATCAGTTTTTGAACTGACAAAGATTCCAATAGCTATATAGGCTGCTGCTAAAAATAAAGTTGCAACATAAGCTCCAATTACTGGCCCCCAATCAAGTTGGCCCATATACGAAACAGAAATTGGAAGACCTATAGTAAGAAATAAAGCAATAGTAACTAAAACCAAACAGGCAAGAAACTTTCCAAAAACTAAAGAAGAAATTTTAACAGGCATTGTTAAAAGAAACTCTAGAGTTCCCATCCGTCTTTCTTCACTCCAGCTTTTCATTGTTAAAGCAGAACAAAGAAAAATCAAAAGTATTGGCATCCATTTAAACAAAGGTCTTACATCAACTATATTTCTAGCAAAGAAAGATTCTTTCCAGAAAAATATAAATAGCGAAACTAAAAGAAAAATGCCGATAAAAATGAATGCAATTGGCGAAGAAAAATAACTTAATAGTTCTTTTTTTGTAACTGATTTAAATTTACAATTCATTACTTATTTATCCTTTATTAATTTTTCTAAAAATTGACTCAAGGTTTTGCCGCTCTTTTTGAAGCGCAAACAGCTTCCAACCTTTTTGAATTACAATCTCTGCAACCTTTGGTGCAACATTTTCAGCGCTCTCCTCTAGCTCAAGAGAATACTCAGACGCTGGACCACCATTCCCTATAAACTTAACTGCGCTGACTCCCTCAATTGAATTAAAAACAGAATTAACTTCGGATTCTTTTCTATCCACACTTACACTTATACGGTTTGAGGCTCTAAGTTCACTCAAATTAGAATCTGCAGCCACCTTCCCTCTTAGAATAATAATCACTCTGTCACAAATTGCTTCTACTTCTTGCAAGATATGAGTTGAAAGAATGATAGTACTAGTTTTACTTAAATCCTTTATCAACGTACGAACTTCTTCAATTTGAGAAGGATCTAAACCGCTTGTCGGTTCATCAAGAATTAAAATTTTAGGTTTGTGAATTATCGCCTGAGCTAAACCTACACGTTGTTTTAAACCTTTAGAAAGAGTTTGAAGAGGATTAAATGCCTTCTCTTCTAGCTTAACTTTTTGAATCGCTTCTTTTATAGCAGATTTTCTTTTATCAAAACTAACACCTCGAAGATTACAAACATAATCAAGATACTGCATAACAGTCATTTCTGGATAGAGAGGAGAAGCTTCTGGAAGATAGCCTATCATATTTTGAATCTCCATTGAGCTATGCTCTATGTTATAGTCTCCAATGTTAATTTCACCGCCTGATGTCTCTAAAAACCCAGTAAGCATTTTCATTATTGTAGTTTTTCCAGCTCCATTATGACCAAGAAGGCCAACAATTTCCCCTTTCTTTATTTCAAAAGAAACATCGTCTACAGCTAAAAAATCTCCATAATATCTTGTAATGTTTGATGCTTTTATCACTTAAGCCCCTTATTGAAAATTATCATCCATGTTAATAACACAAAATTATCTGGATAAAAACCTTTGGCTTATGATATGGTTAAAGTGAAGTATGTTTTTGATTTTTTTAAACTTTTTTTGACATTAGAAACTTCCATTATAGTAAGAAAAAAATTAATAATTTTAATTTTTTTACAAACAAAATTCTAAATATGAAAATTGCTTTAGCTCAGATAGATTGTGAAGTTAGGAACATAAGGGCTTCGAAGCATAGCAATAAAACCTAACTTTCCTATCAACCTGAATTCACTTTCTGTTAATATCATATGTATTTTCATACTCAATAAGCTAGGAAAATGAGATATACCCAACGACATTTAGTTTTACCGCTTTCAAGCGGGAAAACTAAATGATTTGTTGGGCGAGCAAAATAATGGCGAAGCCATTTTTTGCCGTAATAAGCACATATACTAAAACACAAAATTTAGGCAAAGACGTTTA
This sequence comes from uncultured bacterium, assembly GCA_937976335.1. Classification (GTDB taxonomy): domain Bacteria; phylum Bdellovibrionota_C; class UBA2361; order UBA2361; family CALJRW01; genus CALJRW01. The sequence goes on from CALJRW010000033.1 coordinate 9,177, forward strand.
GTCTTTGACAAAAAAGCGGAAAAACCTAATGTGTTTTAGTATAAACAGGACATTCTTTGGCTTAAAAGTGCTTTTAAAAGCTTCTAAAACATACAGCATAGCTATCAATTACTTTCAAAATAAATTTTCTTAAGACTCTACTTTAAGGTACAATTATCTGCATAGGACCTGTTGAAATAGGACCTATTGAAAAATTGCAGGAGGAAGCAATGATTAGAGTTTTGATTTTAGCATTTAGCATATTTTTTTCACACCTTAATTGTATAGCTATAACAATTGATGACTGGAGCACTCCAGGATTTGATTCAGATGGGAGAAGAGAATTATTTACTCTAAACGATCCAGCTAATGTAAACCCTACCTATAATATAAGTGAAAGCGGCTCAGGAATCTTAGGTGGAGTTAGAACTGTACAAGTACAAAGAACCTCCCCAAGAGGCGCGATAAATGTTTACAGAAAGAATCAAAGTGGAACACTACCGAGCGCTTCACTTCAAATAAATGTCTCAATACAAGCATCATCTTTAACAAAAGTTACGTGGGACGGGGATAACCTTGCTGGACTTACAAATAGAAACGGACTTGGCGGTGTTGATTTTAGAGCGGACGGTAGTACTAGTTTGCACTACAATCTTGATTACGATTATTCAAGATTTAATGGCAGAGTTACTTGGACTTTTTACGAAGCAAATTCAAATAGAACTGCAAGCCATACATACCAAATCACACTTGATGCTGTTGCAACCCCAGTATTTGTAGCATTTTCGTCTTTCTCAGGCTCTCAAAGTGTTTTTAATAATGTCGGTGCAATAACTCTTGAACTTGATAGTGTTGATATAGCTTCTGAAATTGGAATTTATGCTATTAAGACAAATGGTACTTGCACTAACATACCTACTACCACAGAAGTCATAGATGATTGCGGAATTTGTGATGGCCAAAATGCCGATAAAGATGATTGTGGAGTGTGCTTTGGGAATAACGCTGCTCAAGATTCTTGTGGGGTTTGTTTCGGAAACAATGCCGCACAAGATGATTGCGGAGTGTGTTTCGGTGGCAATGCTGGCAAGGACGATTGTGGGATTTGTTTTGGAAATAATGCTGGCAAAGATGATTGTGGGATCTGCTTTGGAGGCGATAGAGACAAAGATGATTGTGGTGTTTGTTTTGGGAACAATGCCGCTCAAGATGATTGCGGAGTATGTTTTGGGAACAATGCATCAAAAGATTCTTGTGGGGTTTGTTTCGGAAATAATGCTGCACAAGATTCTTGTGGAGTTTGTTTTGGTAATAACGCTGGCCAAGATGACTGCGGGGTATGCTTCGGTGGTAATTCAGCCCAAGACGATTGTGGAATCTGCTTTGGAGATGGCTCAAGCTGTGCACAACCATGCGCACAAAATGAAAGAGATGATTGTGGAGTGTGTTTTGGGAATAATGCTGCTAAAGACTCTTGCGGGGTATGCTTTGGTGGTGAAAGAGATAAAGATTCCTGTGGAGTTTGCTTTGGTAACGATGCAAGCAAAGATGATTGTGGAGTATGTTCTGGGAACAATGCGGCAAAAGATAATTGCAACGTTTGCTTTGGCGATGGAACAACTTGCTCTATAGAATGCAGCACTGAAAACATTTCTGTAACTGAACTTGATGTAGGTTCTAATGAATTATTTAACAAAACCTTAAAACTTAGAAATTTAGCTGTAAATAATAAAGCTCCTAAGAAAAGAATCAATGCTCTTTTAGCAGATGCACAAAAAGCTAACACTAATGCATGGACTGTAATTAATGTTAACTATCCAAAAACTGTAACTACTTGCACCAATGCTGGACCGGGATGTAGCACGGCAGACATTTCTTCTTCCATAAATACATATGCAAATGCTCAAATTACTATTTTAGATATCGCTAAAAAAATTAGACGAAGAGCAATTAAGGCCTTAAAAAAACGTTTAAGAGATAGAAATATAACGACAAAACAGTTTAACGGAAGACGGAATAAAGCCAATAACTTATTGACCAAAGCAAAAGCTGCTCAAGTAAATAACAATACAATTGCTGCGAGCTATCCTACAACTAATACGAGTTGCAGCTCGATATAGTTTTAAAATTGTTTTATAGAAAGTCAAAAAAGTAATTGCCTAAAACTTATCTCTAAAAATAAGCTCCTCAACAGAAACCTGCCCTCCCTTAGGCCTAGCTTCTTCGGTTCCTTTTCCAACAGCTATAAACATTGAAATAAGATAATCCTCGGGCAAGTTAATTAATTTTCCTACCGCATCAAAATCAAATCCATCCATAGGACAGCTATCATAATCCATTCCCTTTGCTGCTAGCATTATTGTTTGAGCAACTATCCCACAAGATCTCATTGCTTCATCTCTTTGCGTTACTTCTTTATTTTCATAATAATCTTTGATTGCTGGAAGCATAAAATCTTGAACTTCTTGTGGAGCATTTCTCCAGTATTGAGCAGGATTTTTATTCCATGCTTTTAGATCGGCACAAAGAACTATTAGAAGAGAGGCATCGGTAACTTGAGATTGATCCCAGGCAAGTTTTCTTACTTGCTCTCTAAGTTCTTTATCTTCAAGTAGCAAGAATCTCCAATGCTGAATGTTAAAAGCAGTTGGCGCTTGAATGGCTAAATTAAAAAGTTCTTTTTGTTCTTCAGCAGACATTTTGTGATTTTTATCAAAATGCTTAACTGATCTACGCGCTTTAATTGCTTCTTTTACGTTCATTTAACTTGCTCCTGTTTAGTTTCGTTTTGATACATTAACCTATCTTTGAAATTTTTTAAAGCTCTCCAAATTTTCCTCTTATTCTTGATCTTAGTCCTAGTCTGAAGCTTAGCCTTTGCCCTAGTCTTTGTCTTTGTCTTTGTCTTTGTCTTTGTCTTTGTCTTTGTCTTGATCCTGATCTTGATCAAAAAACCTTGCAATCGTCTAAATCATTTTGTGCGAGTCCAAATCTTAGATCAAGATCAAGATCAAGATCATGATCATGATCAAGACAAGGACAAGGACTAGGACAAGGACTAGGACAAAGGCTAAGGTGAGGGGTTTGGCTTTTAAGACAAACTAACATACTGAATAGATATTCTAAAAATTAATTTTTTTCTATTATGAACATTCTAACTCGTGTTAGATTTCTCATCGAGAAGGCTAAAACAAACAAAAAGAGAGGAAAACTATGGGAGCTCAACCTGCACCTGAGAGATCTAACAATCCGTGGGAACAAATAAGCGAACGACAGAGCGCTCATGATACAATCCCCCTTTCCAGCGCTCCTCAACTAAACGTTATAGTTTTAAACGATTCTTTAATTATTTATGCAAGAAATCTAAAAGAACATGTAGAAAAATACGGCAAACTTTATAAGCTTAAATGTGGTCAAAGAGATAAAAATAGTAATGAGCAAAGATATTATCTAGCTATTCGTGATGAACTAGCTGACCTTAATTTCATTGGAAGAGATCGAACAAAATGCTCAACAAGAGTAGAACAATTGAGCGGCTTAGTTTTAAAAAAAGATAAAATAGCTAAAAAAACACCAAATGGCATTGTATATTTACAAATTTATGTAGTAACTGCTGGAACAGATATTTTCCGTCAAACATGTGCACTGCCAAATCCTAAAACCTTAAATGACGAGTTAAAGGAAGCAAGGCATTTAAAAATTCAAGTTCCAAAAAAAGTTAATACTCAAGCAATCTACAAGCTAGAAGAATACAAACTTCAACCACAAGAAGAAAAAGAAGTAACAGTTAGAAAAAAAACAAAAACCAAAGCCAAAAAAAGCGCCAAAGCCAGTGATTATCAAAAAGCTAAACGACATTTTAGCCGTTTAGAAGGACGAAGCATTACCTTGTTACTAAAACGCTCACGGCATCCTTTTGCTAAAAAACTTTTAAAAGAAGCAAAAGTCTATACTGAAAAATCTATAACAAAAATACATAAAGATATGAAATCAGCTAAAAGCCCTATCGAGGTCAAT
>CALJRW010000034.1 GCA_937976335.1 uncultured bacterium
TATGAAATAATGTATTTTTTGTACCAAATTCATACCAAAAGTACTTATAGAATTCGGAAATAAACGTTACAAAAACTATAAAAGAAATTAGAAGAAATAAATCACTATAAAAGTTGATCTGGTAAAATTTTCTAAACCATGAACCAGTATAAACAAAACTAATAATAAGTAGTAAAACCCCAAGAAAAAAAATTATCTTGAAGCGGTTTATAAATTTTAGTAGCCTTAGATGATTCATTAATAGGATAATAGCATGACTGATAAAAAATTAAAAAAAGGCGATAGAGTTAAAAGAAAAAATCGAATAGGCACACAAGGAACCATACAAGAAGTCAGAGAAGAGATAATCGGAACAACTAGCAATAAACAAGCGGGATATATGATAAAGGTTGCCTGGGATAATGGAACTATTTCTTACTTTGATCCAGAAGGGATTGAGGCTTGTTAAGGGTTCTTTTAAATAAGAAGTTAAACAAATAAATCACTACTAATTCAGGCAAATTTAAACCTTTTCTCTTCTCCCTTAATTAACCTGCTTACATTCTCATGATGCCTCATGACAATTATTGATACTATACAAAGAGAAGCCATTAATAAAATTTTATCTTCCGAAAAAACTAAAATGAAGAGAGGAAAAGAAATGCTAGAAATAATAGAAGATAAAGAAACAAATTTAGATAAAATAAACGTTAATACAAAAACTATAAAAGACAGAACTAAGTAAGAAGGATTTAAAAATAGGAAAACACCAGTTGCAGTAGCCACTCCCTTTCCACCTCTAAGTAAAGGAGGAATTGAAAAACAATGACCAGCTACAAGAAAAAAAGCAGCAAAATAGGTTAAACTCTGACAGTTAAACTTTGACAAAATAAATAAAGGCAAAAAACCTTTTAATATATCAAGAGTTAAAACTATTAAACCAGCTTTTTTACCCAAATTTCTTGCAACGTTCGTTGCTCCTACACTTCCACTACCTTCTTTAGTTATATCGCGTCCTTTTATTTTAGAAAGCAAATATCCAAAAGGAGCTGCTCCAATAAAATAGAATACAATTAAAATTAAAAAATATTTTATATTCATACTATTTTTAAACTCTCTAAAGCTGATTCAGGATCGGAATGTTTGTATAGAAAAGAACCACTAACTAATATGTTTGCACCAGCTTCAATACAAAGTTTTGCTGTTTCACTATTAACACCACCATCAACTTCAATATTTGTTTTAAGACTGTCTTCAACTACTTTTGCTTTAATTTCTTTAACTTTTTTTAAACAATCTTCAATAAAAGCCTGCCCTCCCCAACCAGGATTTACAGTCATAACTAAAGCTAAATCCAATTGAGGCAAGTACTTCAATAATTCCTCCGTTGATGTTTCGGGATTAACTGCCAAACCTGACTTCACACCTAAAGAATTTAAAGACTTAATTGCACTAGGTATATCATTTGATGCTTCTGCATGAAAAATAATTCTATCAGCCCCAGCTTTTGCAAATGTTTTAAAATGTTTTTCTGGATTGCTTATCATAAGATGAACATCTAAGAAAAGCTTCGTATTAGCTTTACAAACCTTTACAACATTATCACCAAAAGTAATTGGAGGAACGAAAGACCCATCCATTACATCAATATGTAGCAAATCTCCACCAATATTTTCTGCAAATTTAGCGCCAGCCTTATAATCTCCAGGATCAGCCGCAAGTAAAGATGGTGCAATTTCTATTTTCATTCTCCTAAAACCTCACCTGGGGAAACGTTATGACCTCTTAAGAACTCTCCAACTTTCATCATTCTCTTACCTTCAATTTGTACACTATTTATAGAAAGAATTGAATCTAAACACTGCACTTCTAAAGTATCATTATCTACTAAAGTAATAGTAGCATTTTTTTTTGGACTTAAAATCATATCTTTAGGTTCAGAATTTAAAACCTTTAACCTTTTTCCATTTAGCATTGTATAAGCTCCTGGATAGGGATTAAAAGCTCTTATTTGCCTATCAATCTGAAGTGCAGTTTTTGACCAATCTATTTGAGCATCTATTTTACTAATCTTATCAGCATAACAAGATTTACTGTCATCTTGAGGTAGCAAAGTAAATTTATTTGCTAGAAAGTCAAAAAGGTTTTCACGTAACATCTGCCCCCCAAGTTCTGCTAACTTATCATGCATAGAGCCAAACGTTTCTTTCTCAGTAATTTGAATTTTTTCTATACAAACTATATCACCTGTATCAAGGCCTTCATCCATTTTCATTAAAGTAACACCAGTTTCTTTTTCACCATTTAAGATTGGTCTATGAATTGGTGTCGCTCCTCGCCATCTTGGTAAAATTGATGGATGAACATTAAGGCAAGACATTAAAGGAAAATCAAGAATTTCTTTTGTTAGAATATGTCCATATGCAGCAACTACTCCTACATGTATTTCTCCAAATTCTTTAAGCTCATCTAAGCAAGATTTCCACTCTTTTCTAATTTTGATTGGCTGTATAACTTTAATATTATGTTTTTCTGAAAAAATTTTTACAGGAGTTTTTTTAACTAATTTTCCTCTACCAGCAGGTTTATCAGGTGGCGTAAAAACAGCAACGACCTCTACACCTTTCATTTCAAAAAGAGCTTTTAAAGAAGGAATTGCAAAATCAGGGCTTCCGAAAAAAATAACTTTTTTCATTGCTCTTTCTTTTTAAACCAACGTTTAAAGGACTCTCTTTTTAGTCTACTTAGTTTGTCTATAAATAAAACTCCATCTAGATGATCGATTTCATGTTGAATTGCTACTGACAATAAGCCTTCTGCTTCAAGCTCGTGTTCCTCGCCTTTTCTATCAAAGTAATTAACCTTTACCCAAGAATTTCTCTTAACATTTGCTTGATAACCTGGAATGCTTAAGCAACCTTCTTCTGACAATTCTGTTCCTTCTACTTCTATAATAACAGGATTAACTAATTCTAATTGCTCCGAATTGTCATCAGAACAATCAATAACGGTAAAGCGCTTTAAAATTCCTACTTGAGGTGCCGCCAAACCAACACCATGAGCTCGGTACATTGCTTCAAACATGTCATCAAGCGTTTTCCCTAGCTCAGTATCAAAGTTTTGAACTTCCTTACACATTTCTGTGAGAACTGGATCGGGATATTTTACTATTTGTAATGCCATGAGAATAGGTTTAATGATAAATGAAAGTTCGATAAAAAACAATATTGGGAATAGGCTATTTATTTCTGAGAACAGAAAATTGGTAAAGAATTTACAGATATGCTCATCTTATTTTCTTAACAATTCTCTCTTAAAGACCTTACCTCTGCCACTGAAGCTTATGAGAGATATACCCAACGACATTTGGTTTTACCGCTTTCAAGCGGTAAAACCAAATGTCGAGCAGTATATACAGGTTTCTTTATAATTGATTTTGAAAAAACTTTTATTTCTCTCCAGTTTTGTCTATCTTAATAGCAAATGAAAGAAAAAATTCTAAAACGAGCCTTTGATAAAGAAATAAGACTAAGCTATTTGGCAAAACCTGGAATTCATAATGCCGTAGTAATTTGCGACAGCTTAAAGCCTAGCTTTAATATTGGTAAGATTTTTCGTTCCGCAAATGCTTTTGGAATAAATGAAGTGCATGTTGTTAATACTCCTGTTTTCAATCCTTATCCAGCCTTAGGTAGCCTTAGACAAGTACCTTCTAAGTTCTGGGGTTCATTTAGAGAAAGCTATGAATCTTTAAAGGCTAATAACTACAGTTTTTTTGCTCTTGATATAAGTGAAACTAATTATATTACTAAAAAAATCTTACCAAAAAAATCTGCTTTTATAATTGGCCACGAAGAGAATGGGTTTAGCTTTGATTTTAAAGACTACAAGGATATAGAAGTTTTATCCATTCCACAATTTGGCACTGTTCAAAGTTTAAATGCAAGTGTTGCTGGTTCAATTGCGATGTATGAGTATGTACGACAGCACAGTTCAAGCGATTCTAAGCAATAAATTACAAGCTCTCAAATGCTTGATTTCCCTTTTAAAATCGATGTAGAATGGATGGAATATGGATGAAGAAATACAAACCAACGAAGCAATAATTAACATAGAAGATGAAATGCGTCAGTCCTACATGGACTATGCAATGAGCGTTATCGTAGGTAGAGCATTACCAGATGTTAGGGACGGACTTAAACCTGTACAAAGAAGAGTTCTCTACGCAATGTACAAAGAAGGACTGCTATCTTCTAGAAAAACTTCTAAATGTGCAGGTGTCGTTGGAGAGGTTTTAAAAAAATATCACCCACATGGTGATTCTTCTGTTTATGACGCACTTGTTCGATTAGCACAAAACTGGAACCAACGTTATCCGCTTGTTGATGGACAAGGAAATTTTGGTTCAATTGATGGGGATCCACCTGCAGCGTATCGTTATACGGAATGTCGTATGTCTCCTCTTTCTGAAAGACTACTTGACGATATTGATAAAGACACTGTCAACTTTTCGCCTAACTTTGATGACAGCGTTATGGAACCTGTGGTTCTTCCTGCTTCCTGGCCATGTCTTTTAGTAAATGGTGCTAGTGGAATTGCGGTTGGAATGGCTACTCATATTCCGCCACATAATTTAGGTGAAATAATTGATGGCACTATTGCTTACATTGCTAATCCTGAAATAACCCCTCTTCAATTAATGGAATATATTCCTGGACCAGATTTTCCAACTGGAGGAATAATTGAAGGAACCTCTCAAATTAAATCTGCCTATGTAAAGGGACGTGGAATAATTAAAATTTCTTCCAGAACAAATTTTGAAAGATTAAAAAGAAAGAAAAGAGAAGTTGATGCAATTGTTGTTACAGAACTTCCATATCAAGTTAATAAAGCTAAGTTACAAGAAAAAATAGCTTCATTAGTAAACAATAAATTAATTGAAGGTATTAGCGATATTCGTGACGAATCAAGTCGAGTTGGAATGAGACTAGTTATTGAACTCAAAAAAGATGCTACTAGCGAAGTTGTTCTAAACCAACTTCTTAAACTTACTCCTATGCGATCTACCTTTGGAATAATTAACTTAGCTATTGTTGAAGGTAAACCTCAAATTTGCAATCTGGCTCAATTAATTGGCCATTTTGTAAACCATAGAAGAGATGTAATCACTAGACGAACTCAATTTCAACTAGGAAAAGCTCGAGATCGCATGCACATTTTAGAAGGGCTTAAAATTGTTTTAGCTAATCTTGATGAAGTAATTGAGCTAATTAAAAAATCTGAAAATCCTAAAACCGCTAAAACTGCCTTAATGGACAGATACGAGCTATCAGAAATTCAAGCTCAAGCAATTTTAGAATTAAGGCTTCAAAAACTTACTGGAATGGAAAGGTTAGCAATTGAAAATGAACATGCTGAGTTAGCTAAAGAAATTGAAAGACTAATATCGATACTTAACGATCCATCACAAATTGATGGAATTATTAAAGAGCAGTTAATAGAACTTAAAACAAAATTTGCAGATAAGCGTAGAACTGAATTAAGTGAAGTTGAGTTTGAAGCACTCGATGTAGCTGATTTAATTGAAGACGAAGACATGGTTGTTACTGTGAGTCACAAAGGCTATGCAAAAAGAACCCCAACTGATTCTTACCGTGCACAAAAACGTGGTGGAAAAGGCGTCGCTGGAGCAGCCTCTAAGGATGATGACTTTGTAGAACACCTATATGTTGCTTCAAATCATTGTAACTTACTAGCATTTTCTAGCCTAGGAAGGCTCTATTGGTTAAAAGTGTATGAAGTCCCTGAAGCTGGCCGTACTGCTAGAGGAAGAGCTTTAGTTAACTTACTAAAACTTAGAGAGGATGAAAAAATAATGTCGATTCTTCCTGTTAGAGAATTTTCTGAAAATAGATTTGTAGTAATGGCAACAAGCCAAGGTTACATTAAGAAAACTTCACTCAAAGAATTCTCAAAACCAAGAAATGGTGGAATTGTTGCATGCACTCTCAATGAAGAAGATGCCCTAATTGGAGTTAAGATAACGGGCGGACAAGATGACGTTATTTTATCTTCTAAAACTGGCTTAGCTATTCGTTTTAACGAAGGAGATGTAAGGCCAATGGGAAGAACAGCTAGAGGCGTTAAGGGGATAAAACTAGCATCTGAAAATAAAGCAGTTGGAATGGCAATCGTAAATCTTTCACCAACAGAAGAAGGAGAAGAGGTAGTAACAGAAGATACCACTCTACTCACTGTTTGTGAAAATGGATATGGAAAACGAACTAAAATTTCTGACTATAGAACTCAAACTAGAGCTGGAAAAGGCGTAATTGATATTAAAGCAGACGATAGAAACGGACCAGTTGTAGGAATTTGTGCAGTGACTAATGAAACTGGAGTAATGATAATCACTTCTTCTGGTAAAATTATTCGATTTAATGCGAGTGACATTTCTATTGTTGGTAGAAATACCAAAGGAGTTAGGCTAATTAATTTAGAAGATGGGGAAACAGTTTTAGCAATTGCTAAGATTGAGGATTTATAGAGTAAAGAAATAAACTCAAACTGAAAGTAAAAATAGTTTTTTTTCCTAGAAGAGCCTTTTTTAAAAAATACCCCTTAAAGATAAACTTAACTTGATTTAACAATGATATTCATATCTTTGAGTATCTACATTAAACTCAAAGTGCCTTTTTTCTGCAAAATTTATAGGATGTATATTATCCTCTTCATCAATGACATCATCTCTCAAGCTAAAGACAGCAAAATCTTGCCCATCTTCTAACATAAGTGTTTTAATATCTTCAACTAATTCAGTACCTACCCCATATTCACGCCAATCCTTATCAACAGCAAGATTGATAATTTCATAGAAACCATCCCTTTTTCGAACAAAATAAAAGCCTATAATTTGATCATTATATACTGACACTTTTGATATAGTCCGAAAACTCATTTGCAAGTTAGCAAACTTCCTATCTCCCCACGGATTGTAAAAACTATCATCTTCTATTCTACTAACTTCCTCAGAATCCGAGGATTGAAATGGGCGTAGAGAATACTTTACTGGTTTCAAACCTTTTAGATCTTGTAAAGATGGCGAGGAGCTATAGCTTGATGTAATTGTACTAATAGATCTTTGAATAACAGTATGCACATCTCTTCCAGTCATATATTCTTCAAGAAAACCTAAAGAAGGGAGGCTTTGAAGATTTTTTTTCTTACTTTGAGCATCCTCTCTATTAGCCACAGCTAACATTTCAAATCTTTTCATAACCTGCCTTCTAAAAAGAGGCTTATTCCAACATTCTAGAAATCTTTCTTGATCTTTAATTCTCTCTATCATCAAAACCAAAAGTCTTGCCACTTCCTTATTTGGAGAAGCTGAAATAATATGTGAAGGGTTAAATTGCTGCATGATAAAAACTACTTATTCTTACTCTGCATGGATAATAGCAAACTTTATCTCACTAACAAAATAAGAAGCTAGCGCAAATATCTCTTAGCTCCTTTTTGAATAATATCACCTAACTCCCTTAAAGCATTAGGTTGAGTATACCAAGCTTGCCAATAAGGGTCTGTCTGAAAACAGCCTAAAAAAGTGAATTTTTGAATAGAGCGATGGTTTTGCTGAGAAAAACGGATTTAAATTAATTTTTTTGAATTTAGTTTTTTGTTTTTTAAGCAATTAAGTGTAAGAAATTGCTCACAAGT
>CALJRW010000035.1 GCA_937976335.1 uncultured bacterium
GGAAGTTGTATCTTTTGCTGAGGTTTTTGAGAAATTTAACTCTAAATTATCTCAAAAACTGAAAAATAATTGCTTCAATACTTTAAATTCAAAGTTTTAAATTTTATCTATCAGATTTTAGAGGTTTTAAGTAAGTCTCAATTTAAGAGTTACTTTCCATCCAAGGCTTATAACACCAATGCCAAGGCTCATAAATAAAACCTTCTTTATTATCTCTAGGATAAGTCATAAAAAATTTATTCTTTGGCCCATTTTCTTTTAGCCATTTAAAAGTATCTGTATTTTCAAACTCTTCTTCGAGAGGTTTGCACTCAGGGCTTTTTACATCAATTGCGCGGCCTGTGTGATGCTCGCTATATCCTGGAGCCGCAAGAAATTTAAGAATATCATTAAGCTCTCTTCCTTTTGCTAAAGATCTTTTTAATTTATCTTCTTGATATGCATATGATCTAAAACCAGAAAAAGGCATAATTATTATTCCATCTTTTTTAGCTTTTTCTCTTAAGCTATTAAATGCAGCAGCAGTTTCTTTTGTTAGCCTCAAAGGTTTTCCTTGAAAATCATGCTCTAACAAAACTAAATCTTTTTTTCTTGCTTCAGGAAAAAACTCTAATTTCCTGTTTTTAGCATAATTTCTAGGAATTCCATAACGTATGTGAATTGTTTTAGCTTTAAAAGAGCTGATGGGGTATTTAAGTTTATTGATCATTTTCTAAAGAATACAGTAGTTTTATTTCTTTACATAGTGTAATTTTATTCTAGAAAATAGGAGACTCTATGCCAAAAGATTATTTCAAGTTAGAAAATATTACTTCTTTTAATGATATACCAAAAAATGGAAAAATTTACTTTATGGGAGTTTCTGGTGTTGCCATGGGTCAACTTGCTGTAGCCTTATCTGAAGAAGGATATAATGTAATTGGTGGAGATAGACAATTTTATGAGCCAATGGGAAGTTTTTTAAGAAATTCAAATGTTACACTATTAGAAGGATATAAAGCTTCAAATGTTCCTTTAGATGCAGATTTAGTTGTTATAGGAAATGCAATTCCTTATAAGTTTGATGAAATTGCAGTTGTTGAAGAAAATAACCTACCATATACATGCTTTCCAAGATTATTAAGCGAAGCAGTCATTTCTAAAAAATCTTCTATTGTTGCTTCTGGAACACATGGAAAAACTACCACTACTACTATGACAGCTCATGTATTGCGTGAAGCAGCAAAAGTTCCATCTTTTTTTATTGGAGGCGTTGTAGAAAGTTTTGGGAAAAGTTTATCAATTGATTCAAAAGAGGTAAGTGTTGTAGAAGGGGATGAATATGATGATGTTTTCTTTTCTAAGAAAGCAAAATTTTTACACTACGCACCTACAACCTGCATTGTAAATGCGGTTGAATTTGATCATGCAGATTTGTATGAATCTATTGAGGAAATAGATAAAGCTTTTACTAAATTAGTAAATATAGTACCGGAAACTGGAATAGCAATAGTTTGTGCGGATTACGATCATTTAAACGAGCTTACAAACTCTTGGAAAAAATCTTCAAAGTGCCAAATTATTACTTTTGGAGAAAGTGAAAAATCAGATTATAGAATTACTAATTTTAAACAAACAGGTATGGAGCAAAGTTTTGAAGTAGTTTCGAAAGACAATGAAACTTTTACTTTAGAACTTTCAGTGCCTGGCATCTATAACTCTAGAAATGCTCTAGCCTCTGCAATAGCTTGTTTAAAAGAAGGTTTAACCACAGAAGAAATTGCTAAGCATCTTAAAACTTTTAAGCCAGCAAAGCGAAGACAAGAAGTTCTTTTAAATAATGACAAAATCACTATCATTAGTGATTTTGCTCATCACCCAACAGCAGTAAGTCATACTGTACAAACTATAAAAAGCGCATATCCCGACAAAAAACTCTGGGCTGTTTTTGAGCCAAGATCCACAACAAGTAGAAGAAAATATTTTCAAGATGATTATGCCGTAAGTTTTGAAAATGCTGATAAAGCAATAATTTGTGGAGTAACTGCGGGATTTAGAGACACAGAAGATAATACGTTAAATATTCAACAACTTTGTGATGATATAAATTCTAAAGGCATTGATTGTTTGGCAATTGAAAAGGCAAATGATATTTGTGAACATTTGGTAAAAAATGTTGGAGAGAAAGATTTAATACTAATTATGTCTAATGGCTCTTTTGATGGTTTGATGGGTAGTTTAGTGAGTTCTTATAGTTAAAAAATTGAATTATCATAAAAACGTAAAGCTACTAAAATTTTCAAATTCATTTGGTTTTGCAGCATTATTTGTTTTACCTATATATTTACCTTACTATCTTTCAAAAGGAATAACATTAACTGAGTTTTTTTATATAGCATCTTTTTCATCAGTAGTTTCTATTATACTCGAAACTCCGAGTGGTTATCTTTCAGATGTATGGAATAGAAAGTATACTTTAATACTTGGTAGAATATTTCAATCAATTGGTTGGTGTGTTTTAATGTTAGCTAAAGATTTTTCAGGCTTAATGTTAAGCTCAATTCTTCGAGTAATTGGAGGAGTTCTTTGTAGCGGAACTAATCACGCTTTATTATATGATAGTTTAGAATCTCAAAAAAAAGAAAAGGATTTTAGTAAATTAATTGGAGCAGAGTATCAGTATAACTTTTTAGCTTTAGGTTTTGCATCATTTCTGGGAGGATTTTTATATACTATTAATAAAGATTTACCTGCAATTTTAAATACAATTTCTTATACAGTATCTGCTTTTTTATGTTTAAACCTCGTTGAGCCGGAAAGAAAAACTATAATTAAAGAAAATTATTTTAAAAAATATGTTGAAATCTTTAAACACTGTTTTTTGGATAGAAAAGATTTAAGGTATATACTAATATTTGCTTCATCTTTTAATGCATTTGCTCAACTAATTTTATGGTTTTTTCAAGGCTACTTAGAATATCTAAAAGTTCCATATGCATGGTTTGGTATTATATTTGTTAGTGATTATATTATTCGTAGTTTTAGTAGTAAGAAGTCTTCTCTAATCTTATCAAAAAATGGAATTTTTAATTCATATCTATTAGTTGTTTTTTTACTATTTATTGGTTTTTCTTTCCCAGCTTTGTACTTTACTGTTTTTGCAATTGTGTTTTTCTATATAGCTTCAGTTGCTCGTGGAATTTCCCTTCCTCTATCTAGGGCAGTGATAAATGATAGAATCCTATCAGAAAATCGAGCAACTATTATGTCTATTGGTTCTATGATTTATGGCTTAGTTTATGCTTTATGTTGTCCTATTCAAGGAGCTTTAACTGAAAGTTATGGTTTACGTTTTGGAATGCTAGGAATTGCTCTTCTCTTCTTAATTTTTCAGCTATTTATGTTAATCAAAGTGAAAGAAAACATAAAACTCTAGACTTTTAAAGAAATCTTTTTCTAAGAGTAACTAATGCATCGCCGTTAACTTTAAATCTATAAATAAAAGGAGTTACCGTATTTGTTAGCTCAGGAATAGTCAGATGATACATATTATATTTTCCGTCACTCTTAATAGTGAAACTAGTTAAAGGCGTATCTTCAAAATATTTGTCAATAAAAACATCAAGTTTTATTTCAGAGCTAGCTTTTAATTCTAGATTTAAAACCTTTTCTGGTAAGTTAGGAACTTTTAAGTAAAAACTTTCCCTATCTTGGATTAAGGTCTCAAGGTTAAAGTTAATTAAATAGTTATCTTCACCATCTTTTTGCAAAATCTCAAGTTTAGGAAAAAAACTTTCTACTTTTTTTTCAAACTCTTTTTTATCAAAATTCTTAAACTCTTTAGAGATCACAAGAATTTTTTCTAAATTAGGAATGAATTCCAAAGCTTTTATTGATTTAACATCCGGAAAATTTTCTAATTTTCTAGGATATTCATTCATTAAATCAGTTCTTTGTCCACTATATCCATTAAGTATTTTAACTTTATATGGAGAAGACCAATTCATGTAATTTACATTTAACTTAGCAAAATCTCCCCATGATTTGATTCCTCCATTATTTTTTAGATCTAAAGCATAGGGTAGAATAATCATTGAAGAGTTCTTATTTTTAATATTATTAAGTGCTCCAAAAACATCGGGCGTCCTCTTAGGTTCCTCTAATGGATAAGTAGTTACTAAATTCTCTCCAATAGGAATAAGTAACAATAAAGTTAAGAGAAATTTATGATTTTTTAGTAATTTATAAATAAAAGGAATACATAAAATACAAAAAAATATGCTTAAGATAGCAAATCTAGACACTGCTCTTATGCCTTGAGTTCCTGGAAATAGATAATAAAATACACTATATATTCCTCCAGGAAATTCTCCTTCATTAGGATTCCCGATAGGCCCAAATGAGAGATATAAGAAAAGTAGTGCTAGGCCTAAAAAAAGTCCAAGAAAATTTCTATCTGTAAATATATTAAAATTTAGTTTTCTTTCAAGTTTTCCGAGTTTTAAAATAATCAAAAAAAATGAAACTAAAGAAGCCCAGACAAAAGCAATTTCGAGCAGATATGCAAGTGCAAAAAAGTTTTGAATATTTGGAAATCCAAAAAAAATACTTAGAAAGAAAAAAATTACAAAAAAAGAAGCTAATTTAAATAGTTTTTTAGTATTAACTAGTCTATAAAGTGCGATTATAATTAAAATTAGTAGGAAAAATCCAGGAAAAAACCTTTTTTCAGCATCAGAATAAGAAGCTGAAAAATTATATAGCCAATTGTAGTTTGTGCTTGAAAAGATACTCAAACTATTAGCTGACATGTAAAAAGCTTCATATAGATTTCTTTTTCCAAATGAATTGAGAACTTTTAGATAAGGTAGAATAAAGAAAGTAAGTGGTAATAAACCTATAATAAAGCCAATACTTAAGTGTTTTAATTTAGTAAGAGTTATTTCTTGTGGTTTTAAAAAATAAATGATTAAGAGAGTGGAAACTAATAAAATTGCTAAAAAAATTGAATAGTAAACTGTTGTTAGAAAACAAAGTGTTAAACATAGACCTAAAAAGAAAGCTCTTAAGATATTTGGTTTTCTAAAAAAAGAGAAAAACAAAATTAAAAATAATGGAAAAAAGAAAAAGTACTGAAGTTGTGGATGTCCTAGGTGTTCACTAAAGTAACTTAAGCTTATTAAAATAATTCCTGAAAGGATGCTTGAATAAAATTCTCCTGAAATTTTGTGAGAAAGTAAGTAGGTAAGATAGCCAGTTAGAAAAGCAGATCCTAGTAAAAGAGAATTACAAATTGCAGGAAATGTTAGACCTATTTTTTCAAGAAATATGGCAATAAAACTTGGAAAAATAAAATTATCACTCCAAGCTAAAAAATCAGTGTAGGGCCAAGCTACGGGAGGTGAAAATAAGTTTTTAGAAAAAAGATATTGAATATTATTTTTTATTAGCCATATGTAAAGGCCTGCATCTCTTTCTGAGCCGCCAAAGTGATGAGTGTTAAAATGAGTAAAAGCATCGTATCTAAAAGCAAAAAGGAAAGCAAAGATTGATGCAAAGGCAATAATTATTTGCTTTAATGAGATTTTATGATTTGGAAAAAATTTAGTGTTCAAAGTAGTAATATTAATTTACTAAACTTATAGCACTTAAGCTTACCTTTTTACAGTACTTCAAATTTTAAGCCATTAACTTCTTTTACAACTAATGGGAATTGAAAATATTTACCAAATTTATCTACTGTTAACTTAAAACTACTATCCTTTATTTTTGAAATAGATTTCAATACATCTTGGCCAGAGTAATTTTCTGGAAGCTCTTTTTTGATTGCAGGTAACATTTTTGCAACTACGTATGCGTTATAGCCATATGCAATTTGTATAACATTGCTAAATTTTTTCTCATATTTTTCTAAGAAGTTTTTAGGAACATTAACTGATGGAAATACTGATCCGTCCATAAGGCCATTCGCTTGTTTAGCTTCAGTTTTACTTTCAAATATATCAGTTCCAAATGTTGGAGTTCTTAGTCCATATGCAGCTGCTTGTTTGTAAAAAGTGCTCACCTGTCCAGGAAATAAATAAACACCAATTGCGTCATAGTTTTTAGCTTTTAGTTTTAATATTGCTGTTTTGAAGTCAATTGTGTCAGGTAAAAAGGTATATGCAATATCGATATTTTGTGTTTCGCTTACAGATGCTTTTAAACCATCTATCATAGAGTCAATAAAAGGATCTTCTAAGGCAATAATACCAATATTTTTTATCTTTCTTTTCTCAAGATGTTTTAACAGGCAATTTGCATATTCATATGAAGAATTAATAGTTCTTATTACATATTTCTTATCTTTCGCAGGATTTGCATCTAAGGATAAAGATAGCAATGGAATTTTGTTTCTTTCAGCTAAAGGAGCAACAGCATTTAATGGAGCTTCTCCCCAGTTATAAATTAAGCTTACTTTATTGAAAGTAACTAATTTATTATATGCAGAAATAGCTTTTTTTGAATCATATTGATTATCTTCAAAACTTAGTTCTATATCTCTGAATTGAGAAGAGTTTTCATTCTTCGCAAGCTCAAAACCATTTTTAACTGCAGTTCCGTATTCTGCAATATCTCCTGTAAGTGGAACTGAGATTCCTACTCTTAAAGGTTCAGAGATAGTAACTTGAGCAAATATTAAAATTAGTAGAAATATGCGGATTAAGTTTTTCATAATTTGTTCCTTCTTTTGCATAAGTAAAATTTTAGAACTACTAGCATTTTAAGCAAATTAACTTTAACAATGATATAAAATAATCAATTATATCAGTTGATTAGTTATGTTTTTTCTGTCAATATAAACTGACAAATGATCGATATAATTTTAAAAAACTTTGAATTTCAAGAAAAAGAAAGGCAGGTTCTTATATTTTTACTTGAAAAAGGAAAAGGTACGGCAAGCGGAATATCTAAAGCTACAGCTCTTAAAAGACCTACAGTTTATGCAGTGTTAGAAAATTTATGCATAGAAGGATATGTCAATAAAACAAAAGAAGATAAAATTACTTTTTTCTCTACACTTCCAATTGATAAATTTTGCTCTTTTTTAAAACAAAAAGCTATCATAAGAGCCAAACGTTTTTCAGAATATTCTGACGAGTTAGAAACTTATGTAAAGAATCTTTCAACTAGTGTTGGTCAAAATATAGGTGGGTTCTATATTGAAACAATCAATTCTTTTGAAATATTGTATGACTATTTAGGTAAAGCATTATTAGCTGGCGATTTTGAAGGAATTTTCAATCCCAGATTTGTTTTTAACAAGGAATCTAAACCTTACATTAAAAATTTTTTGAAACAAACTGAAAAAAACAAACCAAGAATAAGAGAATTGGCCGTTCCAGGATCAGAACTTAATTGGTACACAAAGCTTATTAAAAATCCCAATCATCAGGTAAAAAAATTAAATAAAAAATGTAAAATAATTACAGATATGATTATTCTTTCAGAAAATGTGTTATTTTTTGATTATAATGAAGGAAAAGTAATTAAAATAAATAATTCTGATTTTAGTGTTACTATGAGGAGTATTTTTGAGATAGTTTGGGGTAGTGTTTAATATGAAATATCTATTTATTCTAGTTTTCATTTTCTTTCTTATGGTAATAAACACAGTCACCCCCAAATACGATTTTATCCAATACTATTCTGCTGCAAATCTTATTCAATCTTCTGAAAATCCGTATGATGAAAATCTTCTATATAAAGAAGAGCTAAAATATCGAAACTATGATGAAGTAATAAAAATGTGGAATCCTCCTACTGTGCTTCCATTTATATATTTTTTACCACAGCTAAATTATGAAAGTGCTTTATTTTTATGGAGTGTATTAGGATTTTTAACATATTATTTTGCTATTTATATTTTTTCAAAAGAAATTAAGTTAGATATAGAAAAAAAAATGTATATGCTAGGGGGATTAATTCTTTTTCCTCCCTTACTTGCAATGCAACTTATGGCTCAAATAAGTTTCATTCCTTTATTTGGTTTAGTTTTATTTTTTTATTTTTATACTAAAGAAAGAAAATTTTTATCTGGCCTATTTCTAGGACTTACTTTAATAAAACCACATTTATTATACTTGCTTTATTTATATATTTTCTTTGAATCTTTTAAGATAAGAAATTTCTATACAATTTTCGGAATGATTGTTACTAGTATTTTCTTTTCGTTATTCGTCACACTTATTAATTCAGATCTTTGGTTTTGGTACTTTGAGGCAATGAAAAATAACCCAGTTGGTTATTGGAAAACTACTACGGTTGGTAGTTTTTTAAGTGTTAACTTAAAATCAAGTTTTTTATGGTATTTTCCAACAATATTTACTTCAGTTATTTTCACTTTTTTTTATTTTTTACGTATGAAAAATATACAATTTAATAAAATATCTAAGATACAAAAGTATTCAATAATTTCAGCATTAACGGGCGTTTCTTTAGTCACTTCTCCATATGGCTGGCTCTTTGATCATATTCTTTTAATTCCCTGTTTTTTGATAATTTTAGAAAATATTTTTAATAGTATTAATATTTCTCATAAAAGGAAGAAAATTTATATGTTATATTTATTTTTAATTAATTTTATTGCTTGTATTGCTCTTTTTATGACAAGTCATGATAAAATGCTGTGGTATTCTTTGTTAATAGCTATAATTTGTTTAATGATTTCAGTTTTAAATTTTAAACTTGACTCTTTAATTCCAAACAAAGCGTCTGATGCTCTTTAGCGGTCCAGTATACTTTTGCTGTACAACATTGCCTTAATAGATTTAGAGTTTCATAAATTTTAATTTTTTCATTGAATCTTTCACTGATTTCTAAAATTTGAGAATATCCTTCAAGAAAAGGAGCTTTAAAACCTTTTAACAATTTTTCAATCTTATTTAAATTTTTAAAATCAAATTCAGGATCGCCTGCTAGGGCTTGATTAAAATCAATAAATCCAGAAAATTTTCCATTTTGATGAAGTATATTTTTGGATTCTAAATTGCCATGCAGTAAGACAGGTTTTTTTACTTTAGTAAAAAGGTTTTTATTTTCTATAAAATTAGATTTTATTTTATTTAAAATTTTTATATCTAATGCGCTTGTTTCAATAACTTCTTTAAAAGTTTGTTTGTGCATTTCTTGAAGGAAGAATAGCCAGGAATCAGAACCTTTTTTCACTTCTCCAACTAAATCGCCATATCTGTGAAGCTTAAATGTATGTATGTTAGCAAGTGAGCGTCCTATATCTTTAGCTAAAAGATTTTTAGTTTCAAGGCTAAAGCTATTCCATGAGGAATTTAAAGGAATCCCCGGAATTTTTAATAAGATAATAAAGTCATATGGTGTGATAGTTTTTGTTTCATCAAGTGTTATAACTTGTGGGACAGATACATTTGAAGAATATAGGTGATCGCATGCCATTTTAAATCTATGAAATCTAATTGAGTTTTTTTCCCAAATGTTAAATCTAATTATATATTTATCATTTACGCTAAAAGCTGCATTCGTTTGAATATTTTCAAGAAATTGAATTTTTTCTACACTACAGAGTTTAAGAGAGTGAAAAATTTTTTTAATTTTTTCTTCTTCTAAGCCGATAAGTTTCATTTTGCTTTTTTTGACTTACTTAATATTTTTCCCCAAGGTGTTTTAGAGTTTTTAATTTTCTCTAAACTTCCTTTGTAAATAACTTGACCTCCGTTTTCTCCAGCTTCGGGACCAATTTCAATAATATAGTCAGAGTTAAAAATTAAATCCTTATCATGCTCAATTACAAAAATTGAGTTGCCTGAATTAATCAATTCTCTAAAGACCTTAATTAGTTTAAAAACATCTTCCTTATGAAGTCCCGTTGTTGGTTCATCTAGTATATACAAAGTGTGCCCCTTTCTTGAAGAATTAAGTTCAGAAACTAACTTTATTCTTTGACTTTCTCCTCCAGAAAGAGTTGAAGAGGCTTGTCCTAGCCTTAAATAGCCTAATCCTAGGTCTACAGCTGTTTTTAGAGTTTGATATATTTTTCTGTGATTTGTGAATTTCTTGAGAGCTTGAGTAAAAGTTAAGTTTAAAGTATCACTAATGCTAACATCAAGAAATCTTATTGAATTAGTTTCTTCAGTAAATCTTTGCCCTTGGCAAGTGCTACATGTCATAGAAGCATTTTCAAGAAGGCTCATTTCAAGCTTAATTTCTCCTCTTCCTTTACATTCAAGACATCTTCCATTTCCTGTATTAAATGAAAATTGAGAGCTTTGCCAACCAAGAGATTTTGCTTCTAATGTGCTAGCAAAAGCTTTTCTTATTTCTTGCCAAATACCTAAGTAGGATGCTGGATTAGATCTCGAATTTGATCCGATTGGTTTTTGATTAACAAAAATAGTTCTTTCTATATCTTTTGAACTTGATATTTCTCCAAATTTATTTTTCCACTTTTTTTTGTTCTTACTTTCAATTAAATTGCTTCCTATAATACCATGCACTAAAGAGCTTTTTCCGGCACCTGAGACGCCAGCAATGGTGACTAAGCAATTTAAAGGAATTTTTAAGTTTAGTTTAGAAATATTATTTTTATTTCCATTTTTTATATTTAATGTATGTTTTTCTTTAGAGGTAAGAATTTTAGGAATTAAGGGAATATCAACTTCATTTAAATGCTTTGCAGTAACAGTATTTCCTTTTTTTAAAAACTTTTCTAAGCTCCCATTGAAAAGTACTTCTCCGCCTTCTTCACCTCCATTTGGTCCAATGTCAATTATATGTTCACAAGCTTTAATTAAATTTTCATCATGTTCTATAATGTAAATTGTATTATTTTTATTTTTTAATTCTTTAATTTTATCAATAATTAGAGAGCTATCTTTTGGGTGAAGTCCTGCAGTTGGTTCATCAAAGATGTAATTAACTCCTGACAATGGTGAGCCAATAGCAGCAGCTAGCCTAAGTCTTTGGAGTTCACCATTTGATATTGAGCGACAGTCTCGATCGAGTTCTATATAATCCAAGCCTAAGTCTTTAAGTGTTTCAAGGCGTGAAAAAATTTCTAACAAAATAGGGCTAACAATTTCAATTCTAGATTTTGCTAATTTTACAGTTTTTAAAAATTTATAAAGTTCAGATGAATTCATTTGAGTTAATTCAGCGATATTTTTATTAGCCAATTTAATTGAAAGAGCATAACTCTTAAGTCTTGTTCCATTACATTCTGAACATGTATTGCCTGTCGTCGTTTCTCCAGATCCATGGCACTTAGAACAAGCGCCTCTTTTTGAATTAAAAGATAGTTCTTCAGGATCTGGTTTAAAATAGCCTTTTTTACATTTTGGACAAGATCTTTCAGTGCTATAAATTTCGTCTTTTTTATTTTTATGAATAATAATTTCAGAATTTGAGAAACTGAGAGCTAACTTAACAGCTTCTTCAATTAATGTGACGTCAGTTCTTTGAGGATTTAAATTAGCAATAACAAAATCAATAGTGTGAGCTTTATGCCTCTCTAAGCCGTCAGCAACAAAACTACTTTTTGTAAAACCACCATCAACTCTTATCTCGTTAATTTCCTTTCTTATTGCACTTCCAATAATATCTTTATGATATCCTTTTTTTTCTTTAACAATATTTGCAAGAATTTTAATATTGCTAGTTTTAAATTTAGAAATGATTTTAGCAATTTGTTTATGAGTTTGAGTTTCAATTTTAGTACTATCATGAATTGGACAATATTGTTCTCCTCCTTTTGTTAACAACAGTCGTAGAAAATTATAAATCTCAGATAATGTACCAAGAGTAGATAGCTTTGAAGGTTGGAAAGTGTGTTGAGAAACGCAAATGCTAGGTTGAACGTTATCAATAGAATCAATTTCTGGTTTTTTTATATTTTTAACAAATGTTCGTGCATATGGAGATAAACAATCTAAATATCTTTTTTGACCTTCTGAAAAAATTATATCTTTTGCTAGAGTTGATTTTCCAGATCCTGAAACGCCCGTAAATCCCACAATTTTGTTAAGAGGTAAGTCGATATCAAAATTTTTAAGATTATTTTCTCGAGCTCCTTTTATAGTTAAAAATTTGCTTGAGTAAGACTTAGGTTTTTTACTAACTTTAAAAGTTTTACTAGATTTTAAATATGAATTTAAATATTTTGCAGTTTCGGTTTTAGCATATTTTTTAATAAAATCTTTTGGTTTTCCTGTTCCAAGAAGTTTGCCTCCTTCATTGCCACCACCTGGACCTAAATTAATAATCCAATCACTCGAGGCAATAACTTGTAAATTATGTTCAACGCATAAAATACTGTGTCCTTGTTTTTTTAATTTTACAAAAATATTGATTAATTTTGAAATATCTTTAGGATGTAAGCCCGTTGTAGGTTCGTCAAAAATTATCAAAGACTCTGTGTATTTATTTTTTGAAATTATAGGAGTTAATTTTAGTCTTTGAGCTTCACCTCCAGAAAGTTCACTTAATGAATGACCAATTCTTAAATGGCCAAGACCGAGTTCTTTAAGGACATTTAGGGGCTTAGTGATTTTTTGATCTTCTGCGAATAACTCTAAAACGTCATCAACACTAGTTTCTAGTAATTCAAAAACATTTTTCCCTTTTACTTTTACCTCTAATACAGTGTTTCCAAATCTTTTACCTCCACAAACATCGCAGTTAATATAAACATCACTTAAAAATTGTAAATCTTCTTTTATAAATCCTGCACCATTACAAGCTTTACAACGTCCTGCATCGACATTAAAAGAAAACGAAGATTTATCAAGACCAAGTTCTTGAGCTTGAGTAGTTTCAGAAAATAGTTTTCTTACTTGATCCCAAGCTTTGGTATAAGTTGCAATATTACCTCTTGGATTTTTTGAAATTGGGGTTTGGTTAACTAAGAGGATGTTCTCAAATTTTTCAATCCCACTAATACTATCAGAATATTTTTGTTTAATTATGACCTCTTCAATTAAGGTGCTTTTTCCGCTTCCAGAAACACCAGTAAGACAAACAAATCTTTTTAAGGGGATATCAATGTTAAGATTTTTTAAATTTCTAATGTTAGCATTTTTTATTTTAATAAAATTATTCGGCTTAACTTCTTTTGTTTCAATTAACTTTGGAAATAATTCACTTGCTCCTTTCCATTTATCAGGTTTACCAAGATAATTAATCTCACCACCTCTTGAACCTGATTCGGGTCCTAGCTCTAATATCCAGTCAGCCTCTTTAATACAGTCTGGATCGTGCTCTACTAAAAGGATGCTATTATCCTTATCTTTTAATTTTTGTATTGATTTCATTAAGTTATCTGAGTCTTTTGGGTGCAATCCAACTGAGGGTTCATCCAGAACAAATTGTGTTGAAGTTAAGCCACTTCCTAAACTAGCAGCTAAATTTACTCTTTGAGTTTCACCTCCAGAGAGAGTTCTTGCTTGTCTATTTAAAGTTAAATAATTGAGTCCAAGATTTTGAATTATTTCAAGTCTTTCAAAAATTGCTTTAAAAGGAGATTTAAGTTTTTTTGGTATTTTATTTTTTTTATCTTTATATATATCTTGGAGAAAGCTATTTAATGCAGTGATTTCCATATCCCAAGTATCAGAAATTTTCTTATTAGCAATTTTAAAAGCTAAACCTTCTTTCTTTAACCTTTGTCCTAAACAAATATCACATTCAAATTCAGATCTGTATTTAGAAATAAAAACTCTAACATGCATTTTATAAGCTTTTCTCTCTAATTTTTTAAACCAAGGATAAACTCCAGTGAATTTTCTGGTACTTGAATGCAAAATTAACTCTTTTGAAGTTTTACTTAACTTACTCCAAGAACTATTCATGTCTATAGAGTTTTCTTCACAAAAAGCTTTTAATTTTCTCCTAAAAATGCTTTTTTTATTTCCTTCCCATGGACTTATTACCCCATCTCTTAAACTAAGAGATGGATTTTTTATTATAAGTTCCAGATCGACTTCTAAAACTTTTCCAAAGCCTTTGCATTTAGCACAAGCCCCATAAGGGTGATTATATGAAAAGAGTGAAGCTTTAGGTTTTGAAAGTTTTTCTAAAGTTTGTTTTGAATCACAGGATTGGCATCTTAGATAATTATAAAAAGAGTGCTCAAAAATTTTACTATCCTTAATTTCAAATATTACAACTTTCCCTCCTGACATAGAAAAACATTTATTAATGGTATCAGATAAGTTTTTTTCTTGAATTTTTGAAGCATCCGATAAACGATCTAAAACTAAAAATATCTCTTTAGTTTTTGAAGGTACTATATCTTCGAGTGAGTTAATTTTATTTTCTTTTTTATCAAAGTAGCGACTAAAGCCAAGAACTAAATATCTTTCAAGTTCTTCTTTATTGGATTTAACAGGAGATGAAAAATAATATTTCGACTTACTATTTCTCTCTTTTTTTAACCAACTAACAATTTCAGTTGCGTTCCAGGATCTAAGCTCTGTGTCGCATTTTGGACAAAATGGTTTTGAAAGATTTGCCCATAAGATTCTTAGATAATTGTTAACATTAGTCATAGAACCAACAGTTGAACGAGCATTTAAGATTCTAGTTTTTTGTTGAATTGCAATTGAAGGTTTAACGTTATCTAGATAGTCAGCTTTTGGTTTTTTAACTTTATCAAAAAATTGTCTCGTGTATGGGGAAAATGTTTCAATATAACGCCTCTGACCTTCAGCATATACAGTATGAAAAGCAAAAGAAGTTTTTCCAGAGCCAGATAAGCCTGTTACTACAGTAAGTGAATTATGTGGTAACTCGACATCAATACTCTTTAGATTATTCTCATGAGCGTTTTTGATATATAAGTTGTCAGAATTTTTAGTGTTTTTCATACGTCCTAGATATGGGTACAATAGCAAATATGATCAAAAGAACCAAAGAACTTGTTTGCATACTATTTATGCTTTTACTTAGCACTAATTACGTATTTGCAGATTCAGGGTTATGTAATATTGCTACTCAAGCCATAAGTGATGCAAGTAAAATAAGGGGCTTAAATCAAAAACAAAAAGTCCCTTGTTATGTTCAAGATAAAAAAGAAATTAAAAAATATATACTCAAAACAGTAGACGAAGAAATTCCTCCTGAAAAGCTAAGAAATGAAGGAGTGGTATATAAAAAAATTGGAATTCTTCCAAAAGATTTTGATTACGAAAATGGTTTAATCAATGCATATACAAGTCAAATTGGAGGATACTACGATCCTAAAAAAAATCATTATGTAATGGCTAAGTGGATTCCTCAGTTTATGCAAACTCCTGTTGCTGTACACGAACTAACACATGCTCTTCAAGATCAACATTATAACTTAGCTGAATTTACAAAAATGAAAGATCATACAAGTGATGAACTTCTTGCAAGATCAGCTCTTATAGAAGGCGATGCAACTGCAGTCATGATGGATTACACAAATAAATTAATTTCAGCCCCAAACCTTGCAAAGCAAAAAGATGTTAATAGTATAATCATGCAAAACGTTTTAGGGGCTAGTATGACAGCGTCTGCAAATGGAGTGCCTCAAAGTTTAATTTCAATAATGATTTTTCCATATACTAGTGGTTTAAGATTTGCTCATGAGTTACTTAAAAAAGGAAGTTATCAACTAATAGATGAAACTTTTAAAAAACCGCCTAAAACTACAGCTGAAATTTTGCATCCTGAAAAACTTTACAATGAATATGGCAAGCTAAATGATATAGATATTTTAACTTTGATAGGTAAGAAGAATTCCAAAGTAGAATATTCAGATGTTTTAGGAGAGTTTTTAATCTCACTTATGCTTGAAACTTTAAATCCAGGGGATAGCAAGAACTCAATTGCTGCAGAGGGTTGGAAAGCGGATCGTATAATTTTAATTGACGGAAAGGTATATTGGTTAATTCAGTTTGAGGATTTGAAAAATAAAGATGAGTTTTTGAGTTTAGTTAAAAGAATTGACAAATTTGAAGGCAATATTCAGAAAATAGAGAATGAACTTAATTTGCTTATTACATATTAGTTTTTGGACTTTCTATATATGCCTCTAGTTTAACTCTATTTAGTAAGTTTATTATTTTTTAAAAAGCTCTTCCAATCCTTCCCGCCAAGGCATCACTCTAATCCCATCATCCGTTACCCTAGATTTTTTTTCATTACAAATTATCCATTTTTCCTGATGCTTTATATCTTTAGAAAGTGATTTTAGATGATTCATATGTTTAGATAAAATTTCACTTGTCGATTTTATTTCAATTAGAATTTTTTTATTTCCTGGTTTTTTTACTATTAAATCAATTTCTGCACCATCTTTAGTTCTTATATAGTAAAATCTGTAGTCGCATTCGTAATAATCATTTAGTTTAATGCATTCACATAGAATAAACTGTTCAAACAAGTTTCCGTATTCACTTGATCCAGGACGTAGTTCTAAGCTACTTGTCTGGCTTAAGTAACGTTGAATACCTGTATCAAAGAGATAAAATTTTGGACTTTTACTTTGTCGAGCCCTGACTGATTCGTCATAAGGTTCGAGATAAAATCCTACTAAAGTATCAATCAAAATTTCAAAATAGCGAGCTA
Source organism: uncultured bacterium (assembly GCA_937976335.1). Taxonomy (GTDB): domain Bacteria; phylum Bdellovibrionota_C; class UBA2361; order UBA2361; family CALJRW01; genus CALJRW01. The sequence continues at coordinate 16,579 of CALJRW010000035.1, forward strand.
TTGTTTTATCATCTACTCCAGTTTGTTTAGATAAATTACTATAATTAACTATTTCACCGTTTATTTGAGAAGTGAGATCTAAAAATTCACGAAAAGAAACAATATTTCGAACAAGCTGTTCTAGTTGAATCTCTTGTTTCAAATATGTTTGAGTGTAAGTCCTTAAGAAGCGTTGCTTATCTTTTTGATCTTGAAAGTCAAAAACTTTAGGTAAGGAGCCCCAAGTAAGTAAGGGTAGAAGATCGAAATTTTCAGGAAGCTCAAGAAAACTTATAGGATGTAAATTAAATGAAAATGCTCTTCCAGCTAATAAATTTGCACCTCCATGTTTTAATTTTCTTGCACTAGATCCAGTAATAATAAATTGAATGTGCTTATGTTTATAAATTAGAGCGTGAATGACATCTAAAAGAGCAGGAACTTTCTGAATCTCATCAATAATTACTTTTTTAAGTACCTTAGCTTTGTCATTTACAATTTGTTTGAGTTTTTCTGGGCTTCTTGAATAAATTTCTTCGTCATCTAAGTCTAGTAAGTTTATGAATAAAGTATCTTCAGGGGGCTTAGGTTCTAGCTTGTAGTGACTATCAAGTAAGGTAGTTTTACCAGTACCTCTTGCTCCAAAGAGAAAAAAACTTTGTGATTTTGGTGGTTTAAATAATCTATCGAACATACTCCGAAATTGTACGACATTTTCGGAGCTGTGTCTATGATTATTTTTAGGGCTTTGAAATTGGTTAATTAAAAATTTTAGCCAAATAAGCAGCAAAATCCTTATCCTGAAACTCATACCCAGCATCAAGCAATTTTTTAGGAATCACTCTTAAATCTTTTAGAGCTGTTTCTCTGCCAAATTCACCAAAAACTAATTTTACTATAAAAGCAGGAACAGGAAAAATTGTTAGACGTTTAAGAGCTTTACCCAATTTTTTTGTGAATTGAGAATTTGTAATAGGATTTGGAGCAGTAAAATTAATTGCTCCTTTAAGTTTAGAATTTAAAACAAACTTAAAAGCATTTGCAATATCATTAATAGAAATCCAGCTTATTACTTGCTTTCCGTTCCCTATTTTTCCACCAAGTCCTAATTTAAAAATGGGATAAACATACTTAAGCATTCCTCCTTCTTTACCCATTACAACGCCAATTCTTGCGTGTGTAACTCTTAGCCCTGCTTGAATTAGCGGCTCTGCTTCTGCTTCCCAAGCTATGCATGTCTTAGCTAAAAAATCTCTTCCTTCAGAAGTTTCTTCTGTAATCTCTTCCTGACTTTTATCTCCGTAAATTCCAATAGCAGATGCAGATATAAAAATTTTAGGTTTTTTATCTAATTTAAGAATTTCATTTACTAAAAGTTTAGTTCCATTAACTCTACTATTAAAAATTTTTTCTTTTTTCGTTTTAGTCCATCTAAGAGCTGTTACAGTTTCTCCTGCTAAGTGAATAACTGCATCAATGTTGTTAAATGCTCTTTGATCAATCTCTTGTGTGCTTGGATTCCAATAGTAAAAACCTTTTCTTTTAGATCTGCTTAGTTTTACTATCTCATTATTTTCTGCTTCTAAGCTTTTGCAGAGTTCTTTGCCTATGAATCCAGATGCGCCGGTTATTAGAATTTTCATATCTTTCTGTTTAAACTAAAAAAAATCCAGAAACTCCACATCTCCTAATCTCTGCGTCACTATGCAACTAAACACTTACTCAGATAGCTCTTTAGCAATACTACTAGCTAATTTACCATCATATTGCCCAGAATATTTACTTTTAAGCTCTTTCATTATTAATCCCATATTACAATTAGGATTAGAGTTTACTATTTCACTAATAATTTCTCTAAGCTTTTCTTCCGAAAGTTCTTCAGGAAGAAAAACATTTAAAATAGAAATTTCTTCTTCAAGTTTAGCTTTTTCTTCATCTCTTCCAGCTTTAACTTCAAATTCAATAGATTCTAATCTTTTTTTCTTTTCGTTTTTAATAATTGCAATAACAGCTTGTTCTGGTAAGTCTTCAGTTTTTTTCTGCATTTCTTCATATTGAACAGCTGACATTATCGCGCGAATTGTAGCCGCTTTTAATTTGTTTTTTTCTTTTAAAGAATTTACAAGTTCTGCTTTTAATTTTTTTTTCATTATTTTCCTCTATTTCTTCCCTAAATTTTTCTCAACAAATTTTTCTAATTTTTGTGTTGTTTCAACACTTATTAAATGTTCTGTTTTACAAGCATCAACCTCAGCTTGGTGTTTGTTAACTTTAAGAATATCAATTAAAAAAGTTTCTAAGACTTTTTTTCTTCTAAGAACTAACTTCGCAAGTTTTTGGCCTTCTTCAGAAAGTGATAAAAATTTATTTTCATCTTCAACTATAAGGCCTTTTAATTTTAAACTTTTAAGATTTGTCGAAGCGCTTCCGGTAGTTATCTTTAATTCCTTAGCAACATCACTTACTCGAGCATAACCCCGTGCATTCTTTAAATCGAGCACTGCCATTAAATGATGTGCTGCACTATGGGTTAAACTATTTTCTTCAAATTCTTTCCAAACTTTATCTGCCATAAGCTAAGTCCTTATTACCTAAAAATACCTCTCCTTGTTATACCCTAAGAAGTGATTGTAGTAATATAATAGTATTTATCAACCTGAAAATCTGTTTAGTAGCTCTAACAGATGTATAGTTAGAAAAAACATCAATATTATAAGAATGTTACCATATTTCTTTGTTTACAATAAATTTGCTAAGGTCTAATTCGTGAAGAGAATCTTATTTGTATTTTTAATCTTTTTCCCAGTGACTTTGTTATCTGTTGAAAAGCCTCAAGATGAACTAATAACTGTTGGAATTACTACAGTTTTAGGAACAAAAATTTCTAGTGAGCTTATATTTACTAATTCTAATGGTAAAGAAATAGCACTGCAAGAACTTCTAAATGATCAAAAACCTTTAATAATTGTACCTGCTTACTATAATTGTCCCAGATTATGTGGTTTAGTCATGGATGGGGTGGCTGATTTGATAAGCGAAGTAGATCTTGAGCTTGGAAAAGATTACCGAGTTGCTACAGTTAGCTTTAGCCCTGAGGAAGAATTCGATCTGGCTAAAGCAAAGAAGGCATTTTTTAAGCGAAAATTACCAAAACAAAATATATCTGGCTGGAATTTCTTAGTGGGTAAAGAAGGCAATATATCTAAGCTTATGAACCAGTTAGGCTTTAAATTTAAGAAAGATGGGAAGGATTTTTCTCATAGCGCGGCTATATTTTTAATATCACCTAATGCTAAGCTTTCGCAGTATTTTACGGGTATTCAATTTTCTCCTTGGGATTTAAAATTAGCTTTAATTGAGGCTTCTCAGGGTGGTATTGGTTCGTTAATAGATCAGGTAGTGTTGTATTGTTATCGCTTCGATCCAACAAAAGGAAAATATACACCCTTTGCTTTTAATATAATGCGCTTAGGTGGAACAATTACCCTTTTATTTTTGGGTGGTTTAATAATACAACTTATGAGAAGAGATAAAAAAAGATAAAATTTTGAATAAAGGATTCAATGTTTAGGTACTTACCAGAACAAGCTTCAGAGATTGCTCCAAAAATTGATTGGATAAATAATTTAATTACTGACCTTTCAGTTTTTTTTACTGTTGCAATTGTTGGCGTGATGATTTTTTTCGCCATCTATTACAGAAAAAAAGATGGCGTTGATCACGAAACTCCACAAATAAAAGGAAGTCATACACTTGAATGGATATGGACTGTTCTTCCTACTTTGGTTTGCATTTATATAGCTTACTACGGAGTTATATATTACCAAGAACTTCGATACGTTCCAGATGACGCGATGGTTGTTAATGTTGTTGGTCAAAAATGGAATTGGAGTTTCAAATACGAAAATGGAAAAGAAACCAGTAACGTAGTCTATGTTCCTGTAAATAGACGTGTTAAATTTCTTATGGAATCAAAAGATGTTCTGCATAGTTTCTTTATTCCCGCTATGCGAGTTAAAAGAGATTTAGTTCCTGGTATGTATACTTATGTTAGTTTTACTCCAGTTATGACTGGTGAGTATCATGTTTTCTGTACTGAATATTGTGGACAAGATCATTATGATATGACTGCAAAACTAAAAGTAGTTTCTCAAGCAGAATATGATGAGTGGGTGAATTATAAAGAAGACTTATCAGCTTTTACGCCAGTAGAATTAGGAAAAAAGCTTTATACAGGAAAAGGTTGCAATGCCTGTCATAGTCTAAATGGCAAGAAAATTATAGGCCCAAGTTTTTTAAAAGCTTACGGAAGAGAAGTAGAGCTTGAGAGTGGTGAAAAGTTTAAGTCGGATGAAAACTACATCAAGAATTCTATCCTTGCTCCAAACTCTCAAATTGTAAAAGGTTATCCAAAAAATCAAATGCCTGCATTTGAAGGTCAATTAGATGACACTCAAATTGGAAATATTATTGCTTTTATTAAATCTTTAGATGGCTCTCAAGCTATAGAGGAGGAAGTTCTTCCTGAAAAATCAGATGTTGATGTAACAAAGCTAACTCCTGTTGAGAGAGGAAAGTATATTTATCAAAATAAACTTTGCGTAACATGTCATTCGCTTGACGGATCTAAAGTTATAGGCCCAAGTTTTAAAGGCATCTATGGTAGAGAAGGTGAGCTCCAGGATGGGACTAAGTATGTTGTAGATGATGAGTATATTAAGAGTTCAATTCTTAAACCGATGTCACAAGTTGTTAAAGGATATCCGGCTGCTATGCCTCCTTATGAAGGTCAGTTGAATGATGATGATATAGCAGGTGTTATAGAGTATATGAAAACGTTAAAGTAGGAAATTATGGCTGAAGGAAAAAATTATTTAAATCATGAAACCACAATTTGGTCATGGTTAACTACGGTTGATCATAAGCGAATTGGACTAATGTATCTTTTTACAATTAGTTGTTTTTTTATTGCAGGAGGAGTTGCAGCTATTTTAATGCGACTTGAGCTTGCCAAAGCAGGTGGAGATTTAGTTGCTCCTGATGTTTATAATGTTCTATTCACTCTTCACGGTGCGATAATGATTTTTCTATTTATCGTTCCAGGAATACCGGCAACTTTAGGAAATTTTTTAATTCCCTTAATGATAGGAGCTAAAGATGTTGCATTTCCAAAGCTTAATTTACTTAGTTACTATATATATTTAGTTGGTGCTATAATGGCACTTTTAGCAATTATTCCAGTTGATTGGATATCAGCTTGGTTGCCTGAATTTTTAACCAACTTTCTTACTTGGCTTGGTCTAAGTGGGCCTGCAGATACAGGTTGGACTTTCTATGCGCCATATAGTTTAGAAACTGGATCTTCTGTTATTTGGATGACAGGCGCTGCTTTTGTACTTGGATTTTCTTCTATCCTTACGGGGTTAAATTTTATAGTCACAATTCACAAATTAAGAGCTCCAGGAATGAGCTGGGATAGACTACCTGTGTTTATTTGGGCTTCTTATGCAACTGCTGTGATACAAACTCTAGCAACCCCTATTGTTGGAATTTCCTTACTACTGTTAATTATGGAAAGAGTTTTTGGTGTAGGAATTTTTAATCCAGATTTAGGTGGAGATCCTGTTTTATACCAACACTTTTTTTGGTTTTATTCACATCCAGTTGTTTATATCATGGTTCTTCCAGCTTTTGGTGTTGTTGGTGAAATTATACCTGTGTTTTCAAGAAAACCTCTCTTTGGCTATAAAGCAATTTGTTATGCAACACTTGCTATTGCAGTCTTTGGATTTATTGTATGGGCTCACCATATGTTTACTTCAGGGCTTTCTAATGCCTCTGCATTTTATTTCTCTCTTGCGACATTCACGGTTGCTGTTCCAACGGCTGTAAAAGTTTTTAATTGGGTCAGTACAATGTATAAGGGGTCAATTAGTTTTGATACACCAATGCTTTACGCAATGGGTTTTGTCTTTTTATTTATGGTTGCAGGAACTACAGGAATTTACCTAGCAACTCTTGCGGTAGATGTCTTTTATCATGATACTTATTTTGTAGTTGCTCATTTTCATTACACAATTCAGGGAGGCGCTGTAATAGGGTTAATAGCCGGTCTTCATTTTTGGTTCCCAAAAATTACTGGAAAAATGTATAATGAAGTAGCGGGTAAAATTGGTTGGGTTTTAGTTTTCTTTGGCTTTAATTTAACTTTCTTGCCCCAGTTTGTCTTAGGTATGAATGGAATGCCGAGAAGATACTATGATTATCCTCCTGAGTTTGAATGGTTGCACACTCTTTCAACCATAGGTGCTTTGATTAATGGAATTGGTTATAGTTTTGCGCTTTTGAATATGCTTTATGCATTTATTTGGGGTAAAAAAATTGCTCCAAGAAATCCTTATAAATCTCTTTCTCTTGAGTGGGATACTCAATCTCCACCAATTCACGAAAATTTTGAAGAAACACCAACAGTTACTGATTACCCATATGCTTATGGTGTTCCAGTTAAGGAGGCAGTATGAGTGAACATGTAGCAAGTGGTCCACCACACGTACACCACATGGATGCAAAAACTGCGTATAGTGCAGCAAAGCTTGGTATGTGGTTATTTCTTGCCACTGAAATTCTTCTTTTTGGAGGCCTTTTTGCAGGCTTTGCTATTTACCGTTGGCAGTACTTATCTGAATTTGCGCATGCTAGTGAACATTTAAACTGGAAAATGGGAGCTCTGAACACGGCAATTTTAATTTTTAGTAGTTACGCCGTAGTGCTTGGAGTTGATGCCGCACAACATGGTGAAAACAAGAAAGTTAAAAAATGGATGTTAGTTACTCTACTTTGTGGTTGTGGATTTTTAGTTGTAAAATTTTTTGAATATAAGTCAAAGTATGAACATGGCTTATTCCCTGGTACAGTTGATCACATTACTAACATTGCATTTAACAGTCCTGAATTTAATGCGCAGTATAAAATGTTTTTTGGCTTGTACTATTGCATGACCGGTCTTCATGCACTTCATGTAATTATCGGAATGGGGATTATTTTTTGGATATATTTACTAGCTAAAAAAAATCGTTTTTCAACAGACTACTATACACCAGTTGAAGTTGGTGGGCTGTATTGGCATTTAATTGACTTAATATGGATTTATTTATTTCCATTATTATATTTAGTGGGGTAAAAGATGGCTGACAATGGACTAGGACATATAGTACCGAAAAAAACTTACCTAAGTATTTTTTTAGCTTTAATTTTTCTAACCGTAGTAACTGTATGGATAGCTCAGTTTGATTTTGGAGTGTTAAATATAGTTATAGCTATGTTTATTGCTTCAATTAAGGCAGGGCTTGTTGCAATGTTTTTTATGCATTTAAAATATGAAGATCCTTTAACTTGGGTCTATGTTCTTTTCCCTCTTTTTTTACTTGCACTTTTAATAGGTGGTGTATTTTTAGATGCGCCATTTAGGTAAATCAATATGTCAGATGATGGAATAAAATATTACTGGAGCGGAGTAAGTATACCCTTTATGGGTTTTGTTGGCTCTCTTGAAATACTGTGCGTTATTTTTATGTTTATGTCTAAGAGCTTTATAACTTATCTTTGCATAGGTGTTATTTTATTTTTTATACTTTTACTATTTTTTTCACTTAAAGTAACCGTTGATTATAATAACTTGTACATAACATATGGTATTGGAATTTTTGAAAAAATTATTCCTTTAACTGAAATTAAAGGCAAAAGAATCGTTCCTAATAAGGATAGTACTCTTTGTTTGGCTTATAATATGTCTGCAAATGAAGCTGTGATGCTTGAACTAAGGAGTGGTGAACGTCTTTATGTACCAGCTGATAATTCTCGAAGATTTCAGAGTGCTCTTTCCATAATGGGTTAATGAGTATGACCTGGCTTTTAAAAGCATTTATTACAACAATTTGTTTTTCAATTTTTACAATTCTTGTAAAGTTTTTAACAAATAAGAATATTCCATCTGAAGCTATTAATTTATATTCAATTACAATTTGTAGTATTTGTTTTGCTATTTTTGCTTTTTATAAAAATTCAGTTACTAGCCTAGAGCTTAAGTTTTTACCAATTGCAACGTTAATGGGTCTTATTCTCTTTATAGCTAATTATTATTTAATTTCAGCTATTAATTCGGCTCCAAACCCTGGTTATGTTCGTGCAATTTTAGCTTTTGAGATGGTTGTAGTAAGTATTTTGTCATTTTTTATATATAGTTCTCATTTGAGTGGTATTAAAATTTTAGGAATGTTTTTTTCACTCCTTGGGGTGGTTTTATTGGCTAGTTAGTTTTATAATATGAGTTTTGGATAAGAAAGCTAATCTACTGAATAATTTTTATTTTAAATATTTTACTATCTTAACTTTTTCATGACGCTTCTCATTCAAAATTCAGGTTTCTAAGAGCATAAAAGCTTGGTAAAAATAAAAGAATAGCTGTAAGAATAAGTGCTGCTTGTAAGGTGTAAAAATGTTCTGTATATCCAACTATAATAGCAAGAAGTACGAACGCAATACGAAAGCAAAAACTTGAAATTGAAAGAGTTGTAGCTCTTAACTCTGAATCAATTTTTTCATTCATAAGAGTGCGAATTAAAGGAGTTCTTACTCCTCTCACCCAATAAATAAGAGCAATAAAGACTAGCGCATAAATGCTTTTTAAAAGAGCAAGAAAAAGAAACGATCCAGATAAAACAAAAGTTAGCAGATATAAACTTTTGTATGTGCCAAACTTTTCAGTTATTTTGTTCATACTTAAAGCAGATAAGCCTAGAATGATATGTAAGATACACCAGGCTACTCCAAATCCCCATATTGGTAAATTTATATATTCAAAAAAAGCTTGTCCTTTAAAAACAATTAATAACGTTCCAGCTGCTGAAGTAGCTGTAAAAAGCGTGATATATCTTAATTGTAAATTATCAAATAGTGCTACTTTTGTTGCTTTTGTAAGAGAGGCAAAAGTTTTTAAATTAGATATTTCTCTTTTAGGTTCAGCTAGAATTAAAGAAATAAATACGAAGCCTATATTTATTATTGCGTGAATTAAGAAAGGTAATTTAAGAGAATAGCTAGCTAAAAAAGCAGCGATGAAGCCAGAAAAACTTTCAGAAAAAGCTTGAAATGAAAACATTTTTGATTCAAGTTTTTTGTATTCAGAATCTTTGTTTAAATTTTTTAAAGTATCATAAAGTATTGCAGAATCTGCACCTGATACTAAGCTCATAGCCATTCCTAGAAAGATTTCAGCTAATGTAAAAAAGATTATAGTTGAATTAAAATAATATAAGAGATTAGAAATCATCCAAAGTAATCCAGCTGAGATCAATGTATTTTTTCTACCAAGTTTATCAGCAATATATCCAGAAGGAATTTCTAAAACGATTACAACAAAACTCATTAGTGCTTTAAGAGCTAAAAGCTCTGATAAACCTAATGAATTTGATTTGTAAAATAAAATAATTGTAGGAATAGAAATCCAAGAGCCTTGAAGAATTCTTAAGATATAAAGTTTACTTATATTTTTTTCTAAAGACACATTAAATTTATACACCGTATGAGAATTACTGCAAAGTATGCATGTTTTTGTTTAGTGACACTGAGTTTTAGAGATGAAGAGTTTTTTGAGTTTGAGTGTAAATATTAATTTAAAACACTTTCTAAATCTTTTTCAAAGACTTTTAACAAACGAACAGGTAAAGCGCTAGTAAAGCTAAATTCGTCAGCTACATCTCCCGGAACATAGACTGTTATATTTCCAAAAAAACGTTCTCCTATAATAAATGCAAACGTAGCAGTTCTATTTACTGCAATTGATTTAGTTAAAACTCCACTTTTATTGAATATTTTAAAACGATTATCACCAGTTCCAGTTTTTCCTCCAACACTAAAATTTTTATTCTTAGTTTGAATGCCATTTTTAAGTCTTAAGGCAGTTCCATTTTGAACCACATCAAACAAGGCTTCTTTAACTTTTTTTGCAACTGCTTTTGGTATTACTTGTTCTGCTTCTTTTGCAATAAATTTAAAATTTGTTTCGTAAGGGGTTCCCGTAGCAAAATTTAATTTATTTACTGATTGCATTGGTAATTTTTTTCCATCATTAACAATAATTCCAAGAAGAGTTGATAAAGCAGCTGGTTTATCTGCAGAAGTTCCAAGGGAAGTTGCAAGAGAGGGAACAAGCCTTGCATAAGGGTAACCAACTTTTTTCCAATATTTATGTATTTCTAGAAATGCTTCTTCTTCAAGAATAGTTTTGATTTTTGAATTTTGTGATGATTTATATTTAGAATTTATTAACCATGAATAAACATATTGCCTTATTTCATTACTTGCAGAATAAAGATTACTTAAATCTCTATTTTTATTATTGTATAAATAATGAACTGTCCAAAGCTCAAGAGGGTGTATTCTTGCTACAAATGCTCGATCTAATAAGCTTAGCTTATTTGGATTAAAATCAATATACCAGGATTCAATTAGTTTACTGCTTATTTTACTTTTAGGAAACTTATTTTCAATAAAAGTAATTAAGTCTTTTTGACTTACATTTGGAATAAGAGATAAAAATAGACAAGCAGCTTTTTTTGCTGATTTAGTTCTATTTTCAAATAGTTTTTCAAAAATTTCATTTTTATTTGAATATCTGTATTTTTTATAAAACTTATTAATAAAAATTTTACCTTCTTTGTCTGCAAATCTTTTTAAATATTCTGTTCTTTTAACTTTCTCCATTTTTTTTAAAGTTCTTGCAGTTGAGCCTGTAACTTCGTATGAGAAATAGTTAACAAGGTCTCGCATAATTCTAATAAATGGAAGATTAACAGAATGTCTTATTGCTTTTTTTACAGATACAATTTTTCCATTATCATTCGCATTAAAATTTTTAAAATTATGAAGTCCTCCTGCTGTAAAAAATTTCTCCCAAGGATTTGCTGAGTATTTTCGCTCCATTGAAAGGTTTAGAAAGTCATCTAGAGAAAGGTTTTCTTTACGTATTAGTTGATTTATTCCCCATTTTGATAATTTATCTGCAACGATTTCTAGTTTTTTAATTTTTTCTGATTTACTAAGTATTGAATATTTTTGATAAATTTCATGCATTACTTCTAGATAGGTTACCAATGTTCTAAATTTTGCAGTTGATCCTAAATCAATCTTTACTCCTTGGTTTATATCAAATGGTTGATCTAAATTATCAGTTTGAACTCTTAAGACGTTATAGTTTTCTTTTTTTTCATATAGCGTAAAACTAACTATCATTTTTTCTAAAGGATTTTTTTCATTTAGCAATCTGTACCCTAGTAATGAATTACTTTTTAAAAACTCTAAATCTTTTAAACTTCTAAGTTTTTCTGTAATATTTGATTGAGATTGCGAATTGATGTTAGTACTTACTTCTAAATCAAATCTATCGAGCTCATAAAAAGATCTTTCATTGAGTAAGCTTAAAAGATTGGTTCTAACTAAATTGCTAGCTTTTTTTGATAAATAATCTGTGTTTTTTAACCTTACTGTTGGTTTTATTAATGGATTTACAAGTAAACAATTTTCGTAAAGTTCGCGCGTTATAATTTTTTCATGAAATAAAAGTTTTAAATAATTATCAACTTGTACTTTGAGTTTATCTTTTTTCCCACGTAATAACTCTGATGGCCTTCGATGTGCTAAAAATAAAGTTAAAACTTGTTTAAAATAAGATGCTTTTTTTAAATTTTCTGTGACATCAACTGGATTATAGTTTGAAGATAGGTATTGATTAACCTCTTTTAAATCTGTGCCAAAATATGCTCTTAGGCCATCACCGAGTCCAGTGACTTCTCCATAATTTCTTACAGCTGCTAAAGGAACAGAGTTGATATAGTCTAAAACTATTTTTTTTCTTGTACTGTCTGTTTTTCGACCATATTGATAAACTCGAAGCATGGCAGAAAACATTTGACGTAATTTATCTTTCGTGCCATTTGTAACTCCATTTTTTGAATGTCTAAATTTTTCCATTTGTGTAATTAGGGTGCTTCCACCATGTACTTCATGATTAGGAAAAAATTTAGAAATGAAAATATCAGAAATTGCTTTGAAAAATCTTACGTAATTTACTACAGGATTAAAAGTTTCTTCCTTATCTTGCAGGAGATCTTTATCTTCAATAAATAATAAAGTTTTATATATTATTTCAGGAATTTCTTTAAAAGAATTATATGTTTCATAAGGATATTTAGTTTCAAATAGTTTAGTTTCTTGACTATCTAAGATTTTTAATCCTGCTTTTGCTTTTTCAGTATATATTGGAAAAATTCCTAATTCATAAATACTATTTTGAAAATTAGATATATTTGCTTGAGAACTAATAGTAAAACCTTTTTCTTTTAAAGTTTTTTCATAATTTTTTATTTTTGAATATGCAAGCCTTTCATCATAAGGACCATGTTCGGGAAAGTAAATTAGTTCACTTTTACCTGAATGAATTTGAAATGATAGTAAGCTTGAAAATTTATGAAAAATAGCAGATTGAATTTTTGATGAATTAATTTCTTCTTTAAGAAAAAATGAAAAGACTAAAATGAAAAATCCAAAAAAGATACAATAATAAAATTTTTTAGATACTTCTGTATCTTTATTTATTGCAAATGAGTGTGGTTTATTTGGTAATTTAGGACGAGATACAAGAAGATTTTTTCTAAATGGTCTTAATTTTTCTTCTTTTTTAGCTTTTTCTTTCATTTTTTTATAAATCTTCTCTCTTTTAGATGCAAAAGAAGTGTTTTAGAATCGTTAGAAAAGCTCTTTTTTAAACTTTAACTTACTAAAATGATTAGTTTTTTTATATGAACAAAACAGCAAAAAAAGTAGCAAGCTTTATTCTCGCTTTAGCGCTCTTTTTGCTAGTTCTTGAACTTGCTCTTCGCTTCGTAGGTTACGCTCCTTATGGAGGAAAAGATCCAAGAATGGATATCAACTCAGCTCAATTTTTTGATTCTGTAAAAGGTTGGAGGTCGAGTGAAGGTTCTACAGTTAAGATTGCTTTTAAGCAAAATACAAAACCTTTTAATGAAACAGTTTTAAGTTCGGGAAAAAGAGCTACTAAAATAAAGAATAGTTTTTTTCAAAAACCAGAATTTAGAAAACCTCAATTAGTTTTCTTAGGTTGTTCATTTATGTTTGGTTTTGGGGTTTCTGATAAAGATACTTTACCTTGGATTATTCAAAATGAAATGCCTGAGAGAGAAGTAATAAATTTTGGCACAAAAGGTTATGGCACTTATCAAAATTTACTTAGTATGGAAGAGGTAGTTATAAAAGATTTAAAAAATGTTTTTATATACGGTTTTAATGATTTTCATGAAACAAGAAATATTCTTTACCCACCAATAATTAGAAACGTAATGAGACAGAATGAATTAAAGAATTTTTATGTGCCATACTGTGATTTAGACAAAAAAGGAGAGCTCGTTAGACACGCTCCAAAAGGTTTTCCAGAATTTCCCTTACGAAGTAGCTCAGCGATAATTTCTCTTATAGAAGATATTTATTTTAGTTTAAAAACAATACCCTATCTTTTAAAGAAAGATAGAATTACTAAGCTCTTACTCATTGAAATGAATAATTTAGCTGAAGATAATGGAGATAAATTTATTGTTTTATTACAAAGATTAAGTTTAGAAAAAAAGAAAGAGTATATAAGTTTTCTAAAAGATAACAAAATTAAATATATTGATGGCGTTCATCCAAAACAAAATGAGCCAGAGATGCAACTATCTTTTGATTCTCATCCAAATCAGAAAATGTATCAGTATTGGGCGAAACTTGTTGTTGATTATTTTGGTGATTAATTTTTGTAAGTTAGTTAAATGAAGTTTTTTTAGTCAGTTGCGACTTTCCACATTCCTTCTAACTTGACTAAAGTTATCTTGAATAGATAAAGCTATTGTGTAACAAGAACTCAATGCGAATTTCTAATTTAATCGGATAATTAGTATAGAGTTTTCTAAACCCTTTCTTTTGTTCCTAGCATTTGCCAGGAACAAGGGTTGCTTTTGAATAGTATAATTTTAATTTTATCTGTATGTTAGAAGAAGTTTTGTGATAGGATTTAGGGAAACAATGGAAAGAGGAGTTTTCTGTTGAATAATATTTTATCTGCATAGAGGATATTTAATGAAAGTTTTAGTTCTTAGTCTTATTACTATTTTCTATGTCACTCTCTGCTACGCAGGAGGAGATCCTTCTTGTCATTTAGGCTTGGAAGAGACTCTAATTCCTGGGAAGTATTTATCTCCAATCATTGAGTTAGAAGGGAAAGTATCAAATCTTACTATCAAAACAGATGCAATCAAATTTGATTTTTTTGGAAAAATCAATAATAAAGATGCTTCTACAGGTTTGAAATTAGGTGTTAGTAATTTATCTTTGCGTGTTAAAGTTGATAACGTATATGCTTATGATTCATCGAAATATCCAATGATTGGAATTGATTTTAAAAAAGATTCTAAAAATGCTCATTCTTGTGTTAATGGAAAAAAAAAGATGAAACTTGCATTAGCTCCAAATCCAATATTAGTAAAAGACGAGAAAGGTTATGTAACTATCGATGCTGACCAAGCTCAGTTCTATACTTGTTATGATTGGAGCAAGGCGCATAATAACAGTCGCGTAGATGAGACTCGCTAGCACTTACTCATCATGCTATACGTTACATGGGAGAAATAAAAAATGATAACTGGAAGAAGCAGTTTTGTATTACTGACCATTATTTTTTTATCCAGCAACATTGCGCTTGCAAAAGGACCGTCAGTAGCTCTTAAAGGAGAAATTGAGAATTTAAAGCTAGATTCAAATGGCAGAAAAATAGAGCTTGCCTTTTCTGGTTCATTGAGATGGGTTCAATCTGCTCGTGCTTCCGATTGGATTTTTATGGAATTATCTGCCCAACTGAAGAACTTTGAACTTAAATGGGACTCGGTAATGTGCGAGAGTAAAAATTCAAAAACCGAAACACCCTCCTTAGTAATGTCAGGCATGAATAGTCGGAAAGATATTTTAGACTGCATAAGTCAGTATAAGGAAGTTTATATTGAAATTCCGATTACTCCAATGTTTGAGCTAAACTATAGAGGGCGAAAAATTGAGAGTATTAAAGGTAATCTTAGCCTTCATTTTCAACCAATCGAAAATTATCCGTATTAAAGCTATGAACTTTCATGTAACAGTTTGTGTGAGCTCATGGCCAACAACGAGGAGAGCTCTTGTATAAATTTATAATCTTTATAATTATTCTGATTCATCCCATTCAATTACTTGCTGAGTGTAACTGCACATCAAGTTTTAGTGATAGAACTCCTAAGGTCAGCTTTATAGGTCGAGTTGTAGGAAAAACATCCCCAAAGAATTGGCCCGGGCCTGGACAAAAGTATACTGAAGGTAAATTTTGGGCCACTTTCGAAGTAGAAAGATTCACATCCTTCGACAAATTTAAAGATCAATCGATAGTAAAGCTTATAAAAAAACGAAAACGGGTTTTTGTTGACTCTGTAACAAAAGCTAATGATTGCAGAATTAAGTTTGAAGTTGGAAAAAGATATAACATAAATGTTAGTATATATGGTAAGATTGGAACTATGGAGAGATGGGGAACAAATGCATGTAATGCAAAGTTAGCTATGTAACAAAAGATTTGACTGCATTTGCTTGGCTCTGGGATCTAGCCTACAGCCTACATTTATACCACCCAAGTCACTTTGTAGAACAAAATCAGTACTTTTTAACTTTTATGTAATAATTAAGCGTATTAAACGAGTTATTGCAGTGCTCATTAGTTAAATTCAGTTAGAGTGATAGGTGGCATATCAATTGAAGATTTATATGACAGAAAATTAGATAAGCAAGCAGTAGGCGAGCATTTAAGATCGATTATTGATAGTACACAAAATATGTGACATAATTTTACAAGTTAATGAAAAAGTTTAATTCGCTTACAAAAGGAATATTATTTTTTGTATTTCTCACTAGTGGCATCCAGTCGTTTCTATTTAAAAACCTTTCTATTCCTTCCTTAGAATTTAACTTTCCTTCTGCAGGGTGGATTCTAGTAGTATTAGTATTTTGTCTGCAATTGGCTTTTCTGACAGGATTTGTTTTTGTTGCTAATAAATTATGTTCTTATGCCATAGATTCGTTGGGGATTTCATGGCCTAAATGGATAGATTCTATATTTGCTATATCTAATTTTAAAGATTTTTGGCAAACTGCTGGTTTTTTAGTTCTTTCATCGGGCTTAGCTTTTTTCTTAACAGCTCCTTTTGTGGGCTGGTTCTCTTTTTTTGTAGGATTGTTTTTTATATCATTTGCTGTTTCAGTCTTATTCGGTGCATATCTTTCACGTCCAAAATGAAACATCATCAAGGGGTTATCCCAAGAATTACGAGCGGTTCTTGTCACTTAAAATTTAGTGAACCTTGGATGGGTAAGGTTATAATGAGCCTAAGCTCTACTGGAGATTTACACTTATCTGGTTATATGCAGCACAGTGGAACGTGGGTTGCTGAAAGTATGCAACTAGATGGGATTAAACTTGAGGTAGATATAAACACACAATCAATAGAGAAGAAACTCAACGAAATTGCTAAAGCTGGCATTTTGAGTTCTCATTCAAGTATATCTCCAGTTGAAAATACTTGCGTAATAGGTGGTGCTATAGCTTATTTCGATGGTCATGTGGTTTCTTTTTGTGGAATTAGTACAGACTTTGGAGGTCTCAGTCGTTCTGCATTACTTTTATGCCTTACAGACCAATTTACAAGTGAAAAAATTCTCTTTGGCCCATCAATTGAAGAAAATGATGGTAAATATATTCTTCCAATGGGTCTAGAAATATTTAAGGTATGGAAAAATAGAAATTGATAAGTCTTTAAGAGCTTTCTTAATTTGTGGATTGGGTATGGATTAGATTGGGGAGGTACGAATCAGTGTAGCACATCAAAGTAATTTCTCTATCAAAATCAGGAAAATATTAACTTCTAGTTACTTTGCTATTAATATTAATAGTCACTCTAATGATAAAACTAGAGATAATTTTAGAACTTTTACTTACATAAATGAGAAGAAGCATCCGGTAGAAAGCCAGCTTTGTATTCATTTGAACCACTAATGAAGTTAGTTAGGGTATGAATAATGCGAATTAACCGTTATTTAAAAACTTCCCCGTACTCAACAACCGCATCCAAAACTTTTTGATTCTCAGCTTTTTTTTCCTCTAACTCGATTTTCAACCTTTCAGCTAAAGAAAAATCCTTAATTTTAATTGCAGTCTTAAACAAACCTAACTGTCCTTCAAAATGCTCGTGATCAATTTTAAGTAATTTCTGATATGACAGTTTCGCTTTATCATAATTCCTTTCCTTAAATTCAAGTTCTCCTAGTAAATTCAGTGCTTCTTTATGTTCAGGATGAATCTCTAAGGTTCTTTCAAGCCAATTTCTTGCTTTCCACATGTCTTCTTGAAGGAAAAATAATTTTCCATATCCGAAAGCTGCATTTGAATTTTTTGGATATACATCAAGTGATTTTTTGAATTGGATTTCTGCATCTAAAAATTTTTCTTTATTTAAAAGATGAAATCCATAATTAGATAGCATTTTAGTACTTTTTTTATAACTCTTAGTTTCATAATGAAATAAAGAATCGTTGTTATACCAAACTTGTGCATGTAAAATAGTTTTTAGTGAAAATACTATTAATAGTAGATTCATACAAATTTTAAACACTTTCAGTTCCAGCATTGTACTTAAAAGACAGGTAAGAAAGCCAATTATTCCAAGACTTGGAACAAAAGCTAAATGCTCTCCAAATATTTTTTCAGTCGGCAAGATAATATTTGAAGTTAGTAAAAAAGAAATAAAAAATAAAATTGGGAAAAATGAGAATTTACTTTTTCTGTGTAGTGTGAAAGAAGTAATGGCTAAAAATATTAATACTATGGATAAATAAGAATACATTTCTGTATTCCAATTTAAAGCAATCTTATTAAATGAATAATCAGAACTGAGAATAAAAGGAAAAATTGTTAAAGCGATGTATTTACCTAAAAGTAAAAAAGCAAAGCAAAATCGTTCTGTAAAGTCTAAAAATGTAAGTGGATTGTTGATAAAACTAGATGAATCTTTAAGTTGTAAAAATAGTTTTGAATCTAGAGCATTGAATCTTAAAGCAAGATAAAGAAGTAATGTAAAAATTGTAAAACTTAAAAAAAGAATAATAGTATTTAACTGAAGTGGTTTTTTCTTAGTAAAAAAATAAAATAGTGGTAATATTAAAATGAAAACAAAGCCGCTTTCTTTACTTAAGAGAGATAGTAAAAGAAAAATAAATGTCCAAAAAAGTGTAGAGAGTTTATTTTTTTCAAAAGTTTTTTGAGCGCAGTAAATGAATGCTAAACCAAAGAAGGCACACAAACTTTCAGTTCTATACGAAATATTTGATACTACTTCAGTGTGTATTGGGTGAGCTACAAAAAGAAGGCTAATATAAACAGCATATCTGCTATTTAAAAAATTAGATAACAAAAGGTAAACTAGCAGGCAACATAAGGCGTATAAAACTATATTTGTTAAATGGTAAGGAAGAGGGTCTAATTTATAATAATGATAAGTTAGTGCGTAGGTTAATGATGAAATTGGTCTATATAAGTTTCCAGGCCATGTTTTGCTTGAAAAAATTTTAGGAATATCATTTAGTGTTTTGATATGAGTGCTTGAGTGAATATGGTGAAAGTCTTCAGCTGCAAATTGATGATCTAGAGTTTCAATATATAGGGCGAAACTAAGTATAAAGATTAATATTGGGTAAAAAGATTTCATGTAAAAAAAATTTAAGGACTACTCATCATTTAAGTCTAAATTTTCTGACTCAGCAATTTCATTAACAGATTGTTTTAACAATTCGTCAACTTGATCTTCTGGTACCTCACTTGGTAAAGAGTAACCCATTCTAAGTAAGAGAGAAGAATCTCTAGGTGTAAAGCCAGCATGTTGCCATTGAATTGCAAGAAGAGGGGAAAAAAGAACGTCCATCCATGGTTTTGCATCTTCAGGGTGAAAGCCTGCAGAATGCCATTCAGAAACAATTAGAGGATCTTCTACGTTAAATGTTTTCCATAAACTAGCTTCCTTAACGCCTAGTTCAAATGCTCGCCAATAGCCTGCTTGTGTAGCATTGTATCCAGCTTCTTCCCATGCCTTTGCCTCAAGAGAATGAAAATCAGCCTCTTCAAAACTAATATCTTCTTTTACTTTTCCTGTTATTTGTAGGATGTCATGAGCTTGAGTTCTTAAAATTCCTGGTAAGGTTCTACATGAAAATCTTAAATGATCGTAGAAATTAGGATTAATTTTATCTTTATCTTTAAATAATTTAATAAATTCACTTGTTAATTCTAGATTTTGTTTTAAGTTTTCATCAATATATTCACTTATATTGTCAAGAGTATTGATTTTAAAAAAGTTGTTAAACTTTAAAATTCCTCTTACATAGTTATCTTTGGAATAAGCGCATTGTCCAAAAGAAGAGATAAGAAAAATTACATTTTCTTTTTCTTGGTAATAGTTTTCATTTAAAATGATAGCTTTAATTTTATTCGCTTGATCTTTTAACTTTTCTTTTTCTGCTGCAAGATCGCTTAGTAAAGTCTTTTGTTGTTCGATTTTTTCAGCACTTTCGTCAGAGCTAAAGAGTAATTTTCCTTTGTACAAATCTTCTGTGTGCTTTCTAATATTTTGCAAAGCAATTTTAACATTTTTAATTCTTTCTTCATTAAAGTTTGAATCTTGGAGTTGTGAAAAAATATTTTGCTGAGCAAAAATTCCTTGAAAAAGTGCAGAATAATAGTTAAGTGTTCTGTGAGAGTATATGAGATATTTATTGTCTTTAGAATTGTTCATTTTTATATCTTATCCCTTCGGGGAGTTATAGAAAATTTAATTTCCATGTTAAACTTAATTTTCATTTTTTACATTTTTTCTTAAGTTTTTTAAATTTCCCCTTTTTTTCTTTTCGTTTAGCATTTTTTCCTTTGCTCTTTTAGAGCGTTTTTTCTTCTGTCGTCTTATTTTTTCAATTTCTTGCTGTTTTTTGCTCTTTTCATTTTCCAGTTGTTCTTTTAGCTTTTCAATAAGTTTTTTTCTTGCATAATACCTATTAAAACCTTGAGAACGACTTTTCTGACATCTTATCTCTATTCCACTTGTTTTGTGAACTAATTGAACGCAAGAAGACGTTTTATTTACTTTTTGACCTCCAGAACCAGAGCCAAGAATGAATTTTTCTTCCAAATCTTCTTCCTTTATTCCTAATCTGTTCATTTCTAAAAGGAGTTTTTTCTCTTTATCATCGCTAACAGGAAACTTTCCCATAGGTTTTTTCTCCTGTAAAGATAAGGTTCATTTTTTGATCATGCTTATCTACTGGTAAACATTCAAGAATTTGAGATTCATAGGCTAAGCCAACTTTAAGTGAGTCAGGATATTTTAAGAGCAATCTATCATAAAAACCAGCTCCATAACCTAATCGATTGAGTTTTTTATCAAATCCTAGAGCTGGGATAAAAAAAATATCAATTTTACCTTCATATTTAATTTTATCTTTTGGAAATTTAAATCCTTTTGAAGATGTTGATAAGTCATTTAAGCTACTCAAAATTACTGGTGAAAGTTCATTTATAGAACCTCCTGGGCAAGTTGTTAGTATATTTTGAGAGAGGGTATATTTAATTATTTCTTCTGTGTTTACTTCGTCCTTCATTGATAAATAACAGTGTATAGATAGAGGTTTAACCTTATCGATAAGTTTCTTTGCTTGGTAGAAAATATCTAACTCTACGCTCTTAGACAGATTTTTAGCTCTTAAAGTTTTGAGTTTTTTTCTTAAAATAGCTTTTTCTTTAGAAGGATAATTTTTCATTTATTTAGTGCAGTAAATTTAACATCTTAAGTTTTAGTACGTAGCTAACCTTAGAATGACTTCAAAAATATAAAGGAAGCATGAAAAATTTCAAAAATAAAAACTAGGTTATTCTACTAGTTTAAACAAAGAGTGGTAAATTTGAGAAAAAAATCTATAGACACGCATTAGATTAAAAGTCTATATCTTGTAGTAGGGGAGATTTACAACACAAGATATTGTGGTTTTTTCCTTTTTTTAAGAGAATAAGCCTTTGGTTTATTTTATAACATCGTTTTATTTTTATTCGAATTTGTTATTGTGTTCTGGATACTGGGTTCTGGGTTTTGTGTTCCGGATACTGTGTTCTGTTCCTGAGTGCTGTTTTGCTGGCATGTGCTACAGGCATCTACTGCTGGCACTTGTAGTCTTAGGACTAGGATTGGGGGCTAGGATCGGTTTAGAGCTATTTCAAATTAGATATAAAGATATAACACATTCTGGAGTAATTTTAGATGGATCAAGTCGGTAGTCAATCAGAAGTTTCAACTCAATTAAAAGAGAGCCAAAATTTAAAAAATGTTGAAAAAGTTAATACAAAAACTAAAGATCTTAATCCTAATATAACAGTAGTTAAACGTAATGGAATGCTTGTGCCATTTCGAAATGATAGAATTTTTCGTGCCATTGAAGCTGCATGGCGCGCAACAAAAAACGTTCCAGTGACAGAACAAATTTCTAAAGAAGATTATACTGCAATTCAAAACATTGCTTTTGAAGTTGTAAAAGAAGCAACTTCGATGGCTCTTAAAGGAGCTTGCCTTACAGTTGAGGGAATTCAAGACATAGTAGAAGTTAAGTTAATGGAAAGCGAAAAGTATGATGTCGCTAGAAACTATATAGTTTATAGAGATGAGCAAAAAGAAGTTAGAGATGATTCTGCTAGAAATTTAAAAATACTCAGAAGAGACGGAAAGAAGTTTGTTCGATTTAATCCTATGAAGATTGCTTCTGCAATTGAAAAAACAATTCGTGCTTCTAGAAAAATAGAAGGAAAATCTTCTAGAGAAATTATTGATACTGTTAATTTATTAACAAATAAAGTTGTTGCTCAAGCTAGAGTGTTGGTTGCTGATGGTGAAACTTTAGAAATTGAACGTATACAAGATGAAATTGAACGTCAGATGATGGCAGAAGGGTTTTATCAGGAAGCTAAAGACTTTATTTTATATAGAGCTGAACGATCTGCCTTAAGAACTTTAAATAAAGAAGATCGAGTTAAAGAAGAAGTTGTAGTTGCTAAAGAGGAAAGTGAAGTTCAAGAATTTAATGTGACTTCAAAAGAAGGTGTAGTTTCTAAAATAAAAGAAACAGACTTACGAGCGAGAGTTGATTATGCCTGCGCAAATTTAAAAAATGTGTCAGCTGAAGAAGTTTATCAAGATGTAATTAAGAATTTTTATGAAGGAATTAAAGAAGACGAAATTGATCAAGCGTATATCATGTCTGCAAGATCAAAAGTTGAGACGGAGCCTAGTTATTCTTCAGTAACTGCTAGAATTCTTCTTGATATTATTTATAAAGAAACGTTTGGCGTTCCTGCTTGGGCAGAAAACGTAGAAGAGTCTCATAGAGAGTACTTTAAAAAGTATATTGAGAAGGGAATAGAGTACAAAAGACTTACCCCAGAACTTCGCGACTTTGATCTTAATGAATTAGCTGAAGCTTTAGATATGAAGAGAGATTTAGATTTTACCTATCTCGGAATTCAAACCATTTACGATCGTTATTTAATTCATGAAAATGATGTTAAAATTGAAACTCCACAAATCTTTTGGATGAGAGTGGCAATGGGATTAAGTTTAGGAGAGGGAGAGCAAAAGAATAAACGCGCCATTGAGTTTTATGATACTTTATCTCAGTTTAATTTTGTTTCAAGTACACCTACTTTGTTTAATTCAGGAACTTGTCATTCTCAAATGAGTTCATGTTATTTGTCGACAACAAATGACGATCTTTCTCATATTTTTAAAGTGATTTCTGATGATGCTCAGCTTTCAAAATGGGCTGGTGGTTTAGGAAACGACTGGACTAATGTGCGAGCTACGGGGTCTGTTATAAAAGGTACAAACGGTAGATCTCAAGGTGTAATACCATTTCTTAAGGTAGCAAATGATACCGCAGTAGCAGTAAATCAGGGTGGTAAGAGAAAAGGTGCAATGTGCTCTTACTTAGAAACTTGGCATTTGGATATAGAAGATTTTCTTGAGTTAAGAAAAAATACTGGAGACGAAAGAAGAAGAACGCATGATATGAATACAGCCAATTGGATTCCAGATTTGTTTATGGAGAGAGTGGTTAATAATGGTAATTGGACGCTGTTTAGCCCAAGTGATGTTTCAGATTTACATGATAAATATGGTACAGATTTTCGTACTGCCTATGAAAAATATGAAAAAATGGCAGACTCTGGAGAGATTAAATTATTCAAAAGAGTTGAAGCAGTAACGATATGGAGAAAAATGTTAAGTATGCTCTTTGAGACTGGACACCCATGGATTACATTCAAAGACCCATCTAACATTCGTTCGCCGCAAGATCATGCAGGTGTTGTTCATAGTTCTAATTTGTGTACTGAAATTTTACTAAACACTTCTGAATCAGAAACTGCAGTTTGTAATCTTGGTTCGATAAATTTAGTTAAGCATACTGATGAAAATGGTTTAAATAGAGAAAAAGTTGAAAAAACTGTTAGAACTGCAATGCGTATGCTTGATAACGTTATAGATATTAATTTTTATCCAACTCCAGAAGCTGAAAATTCTAATATGAAGCATAGGCCTGTAGGTTTAGGATTAATGGGATTTCAAGATGCCTTGTATATTCAAGACTATAGTTATGCAAGTCCTGAAGCTGTTCGTTTTGCAGATGAATCTCAAG
Organism: uncultured bacterium; assembly: GCA_937976335.1. Classification (GTDB taxonomy): domain Bacteria; phylum Bdellovibrionota_C; class UBA2361; order UBA2361; family CALJRW01; genus CALJRW01. Next base: position 40,456 of record CALJRW010000035.1, read on the forward strand.
AGCTAATTTCTTATTATGCAATTTTAGCCTCATCTGATCTTGCAAAAGAAAGAGGTGCATATCCTTCATACAAAGGTTCTAAATGGGATAGAGGACTTCTTCCAATTGATACTATTGCTCTCTTAGAAGAAGAGCGAGGAGGAGGATACCTTGATGTTGATTCAACAGCTTCTTTGGATTGGACTTTGGTGAGAAAGGCAATTAAAGAAAATGGAATGCGAAATAGTAACACTATGGCAATTGCGCCTACTGCGACAATTGCAAATATCACGGGTCTTACTCAATCAATAGAGCCTACTTACAAACATTTATTTGCTAAGTCTAACCTCTCAGGGGAGTTTGTTGTTGTTAATACATATTTAGTGGATAAACTTAAGTCTCTTGGTATTTGGGATGAAGAAATGGTGGACGATCTAAAGTATTTTGATGGATCTTTATTAGAGATAGAAAGAATTCCTGAGAATGTTAAAAAGGTCTACCTTACTGCATTTGAAATTGAGCCGGAGTGGATTATTGAGTGTGCAAGTAGAAGACAAAAGTGGATTGATATGGGTCAATCTCTTAACTTATATATCGCACAACCAAGTGGTAAGAAGTTAAATGATATGTATGTTCTTGCATGGAAAAAAGGTCTTAAGACTACTTACTACCTAAGATCTTTAGGTGCAACGCAGATTGAAAAATCTACAACTGACGTTAATAAGCGTGGCCTTCAACCTCGGTGGATGAAAAATAAGTCAGCTTCAAGTGAAGTTAAGGTTGCAAGAGAAGAGGAAGTGCAAGAAAAAGCTAGTAGAGAAAAGTCAGCAATGCCAGCAGAAACTTGTAATTTAGATGGCGACTGTGAAAGTTGTCAGTGAAAGTTGTCAGTAAGTTTTAAATAAATTTAGAATAATAAAAAAGGAGTAATTATGGACTTTACAGGGGACACAGAAAATAAAAATACTGGAAATATGGCCGGACAATCTGGCCGAGTTGACGTATCTCAGAAACGTTTAATTAACTGCAGTCAAGTAGATGTAAATCAGCTTATGCCGTTAAAGTATAAATGGGCATGGGAGCATTATAATAATGGTTGTGCAAATAACTGGATGCCAACAGAAGTTCCAATGGGAAAAGATATTGAACTTTGGAAATCAGATAAGTTAAGTGATGACGAAAGATTAGTTATTATGAGAAATCTTGGTTTCTTTAGCACAGCAGAAAGTTTAGTAGGAAATAATATTGTTCTTGCAATCTTTAAGTATATTACTAACCCAGAGTGCCGACAGTATTTACTAAGACAAGCTTTTGAAGAAGCTATTCATACTCATACTTTTCATTACGTTGTTGAATCTCTTTCTCTAGATCAAGGAGAAATATTTAATATGTATAATGAAGTTAATTCTATTCATGCTAAAGATCAGTTTGAGATGAATTTAACAGCGTCTATTATGGATCCAAACTTTAATACTGACAGCTTAGAAGGAATGCAAAAATTTCTTGAAAACATGGTTGGTTTTTATGTCATCATGGAAGGTATTTTCTTCTATAGTGGATTTGTTATGATTTTATCATTTCATCGTCAAAACAAACTGACTGGAATTGGTGAGCAATTTCAATATATTTTAAGAGATGAAACCATACATTTAAATTTTGGAATTGATTTAATTAATGGAATCAAAGCAGAAAATCCAGAAATTTGGACTCCGGAGTTTCAAAAACACATTAAAGAATTAATCCTTCAAGCAGTTGAGCTTGAAATTAAATATGCTCAAGATTGTCTGCCAAGAGGTATTCTTGGTCTTAGTGCTCCAATGTTTAAGGATTACGTTGAGTATATTGCTGACAGAAGACTAGAAAGAATTGGTCTAACAACTGAATTTGGTTCTAAAAACCCTTTTCCTTGGATGTCTGAAACTATTGATCTAGGAAAAGAAAAGAACTTTTTTGAAACTCGTGTTACTGAGTATCAAACTGCTGCTTCTCTTGAGTGGTAAAGAAGTAGAATAAATTAAATTTCACCTCCTTTGTGTAGGTGTGGGTGGTAGCTTTTCTCCCCAGAGTATATAAAAAGCTACCACCCACACCTCTTTTTTTGGGCTGCTTTTTCCGAATCTCGAAAAATTATTGTAACAGCAAATGCTCGGAGTACTGGTGTACACCTGCGCTTTGCTATTACAATAATTTTTCGACCTTCGAAAAAATCAGCCCAAAAAATAACGTGATGGTAGCTTTTTCCGAATCTTGAAAAATATTATGCTAGCAAATGTTTGGAGTACTAGTGTACACATGTGCTTTGCTGGTATGATAATTTTATGTGTTTATTACGGCTAGCTAGGCTTGGCTATAAGATCTCACTCACCTAACAAATGTCGTTGGGAATAAAACACTTATCTAATAAATTATGTCTAATGAAACTAAAAAAAATGCTTGGAAAGATTACTATGAAGTATGGAGAGGTAGAGAGTGTAGCAAACTTTTAGTAAAGACTCTCAACGCTTGTGAAAGTTTTATTGAAGTTTCTCAGGCTGTAGATTTAGGAGCAGGAACAGGAAGAGACACTTTTGAGCTTTTAAAAAGAGGATGGAAAGTTTTAGCTATTGACTGTGAGAAAGAGTCGATTCAGATTATCGTAGAAGATACGCCTAAGGAATTTAAAGCTAATCTTACAACGCAAGTTGGTAAATTTTCTGAAGTAAAGTTACCAAATAATAAGTTAATAGTTGCTTCTTTCTCACTTTTTTTCTCAGAACTTAATCAATTTAAAACAACTTGGGATTTAATTTTAAAAAGCCAAGATAAAAATGCTGTTTTTGCGGGAACGTTTCTTGGAGTTAAGGATTCATGGAATTCAAGAAATGGGATTACTACTTCGACAAAAGAGCAAATAGTAGAGATGATGTCATCTTTTGATATCATTAGCCTAGACGAAGAAGAGTATGACGGAGAAACAGCTAATAAAAAAAGTAAACACTGGCATTACTTTTCTGTTATTGGAAGAAAGAAATAGATTTTATAAAATATTTTTGGTAATCTACGTCGTCTTTAGTTGTACGCTCAATAGTTTGGAAAGAAACTGCTATTCCACCGATAATAGCAAATTTGATGTCATTCTTAGTAAACCAAGAAACCATTTCTCTAATACTATTCTCAAACTCTTTCACTTACTTAAACCTATCAAGATTTCCTGGAACTCCTTCTCCATCACCGTATTCGGCGCCTGGTCTATGCAAATACCAATTTTTTAGTTCTAAGGCTATTTCAGATTCAGTTAAATTAGGTTTTTTCTTTTTTAGTTTATGCAAAAAAGCTCTTTCGCTAAGTTTTAAAAGTTCTGAAATAATTTTAAGTTTATTAATACAATTTTTCATTTACAAAAACTCTACCACCCAATATTATTGTATCATTTACCATATTTATCAGCAACAAATTACATGAATAACGATAGCCACTTTAAAAAAATCAGAAAAGAATACCGTTTATATAGCTTAAGTATTTCCAATACAAAGAAGCTACCCATCGAACAATTTAAATTTTGGTATAAAGAAGCAGTAGAAAAAAATCTTTCTCAACCGAATGCTATTAGTCTTGCGACAATAAATGAAGCTTTAAAACCAACATTAAGAATGGTTTTATTTAAAGGCTTAATAGATGATGCTTTCACATTTTATACAAACTATGAGAGTAAAAAAGGAAAAGATATAGAGAAAAATAAAAATGTAGCTCTTTTATTCTTTTGGGACTGTTTAGAACGTCAGATAAGAATTGAAGGAAGCGCACAAAAAATTTCTCGAGAAGAGAGCGAAAACTATTTTAATTCAAGACCAAAGGGAGCACAAATTAGTGCAATTGTATCTCCACAAAGTGACGTAATAAGTTCTAGGGAAGAATTAGAAAAGAAATACAAAACTGCAGAAAATAATCAAAATATTACTTGTCCAGAAAACTGGGGCGGGTACAAAGTAATTCCTAGCTATTTTGAATTTTGGCAAGGTCGAGAAGGGCGTTTACATGATAGGATTGTGTATGAGCTCGAAGATAATTCCTGGAATAAGCGTAGATTAGCCCCCTAACTTCAGCACGAAGTCGAGTTTTCATGTTGAAAAATTGAAAAATATGAAATAGACAGTTAGTCTATAGTAAGAAATGAATAACAATAAAACTCTTCTTTTAGGTTCTGGTTACTCTCTGTCAAAATTAGCTTTGATATGCGATAAAAATAATATTTTACTCACAACCAGAAGCTCAGAAAAAAAACAAAAATTTATTAAAAAAGGCTTTAATGTTGAATTACTTGATATTAAGAGATTTGATGATGTAAAAAGTTTTTTTGATGAATTTAATAAATTTGAATTAATTATAGATAGTATACCACCAGTAGATAATGAACTAGGTGTAAAGAAAAATTTAGTTAATACTCTTAAAGATTATCCTTTAAAAAGATATTTCTATTTAAGCACAACTGGAGTTTATGGAAAAACTGATGGTTTGCTTACTACTGAAAAAACAGAGCGCACTCCAATATCTGAAAGAGGACAGAGAAGGCTTGATACTGAAAATTTACTTCTTAATTCATTAAATTGCTCTGTTACAAATTTTAGATTGCCTGGAATTTATGGACCAGGTAGAGGAACTGGTATAGCACTAAAAAATAAAAGATATCCATACATAGAAAACGGTAGTCGTTGGTCTAATAGAGTTCATGTAGATGATATAGTTGGTGTTTTGAAAAAAAGTATATCAATTACAGAGGAATTACCGACTTTTCTGAATTTATGCGATAGTCATCCGACTTTAACAAAAGATGTTGTTAAATTTTATTGTGAAAAATTTAATTTAGAACTGCCCAAATCTATATCTTACAAGGAAGCTGAAGAGAAAGGCTATCAAAGCTTACTTGCTAATCATAAAGTTTCAAATGAACTTTTACTTAAAACCCTAAATTATCAGTTTAAGTATCCTTCGTATATTGAAGGGGCAGGAACAGAATATGAGTAAGAGATTTGTTTTTTCAAAGAAAGTTTCAATTATATGTTTTTTATTAATATGTCTTTTTTTAAGATTATCATACTGGCAATTTGAAAGACATAATGAAAAAAAAGAATTAATTAAGGAGTTAGCCAGTAGATTAGAAATTACTCCAGAATCGATAGGAGAAGTTTTAAATAAAAATACTAATTGGGAAAATTTAATTCATAGAAAATTTATAGTAGAAGGTGAATTTGATTTTAATAATGAAGTTCTTTTACGTAATAGAAGAATGGAAGGACTTCCTGGAGTTCATGTAATTACACCCTTAAAAATTAAAAATACAGAAAAATATATTTTAGTTAATAGAGGCTATATTCCTTTAGCTTATGCTAAAGGAAAAAATTTAACTAAAATAAATAGAGTGAAAAAAGTGAATTTTGTAGGCTTAGTTAAAAAAAGTCAAAAGCGAAAAATGTTTGCACCAAAAGATCCTGAAATTTCTAAAAAAATCCCAAAAGTAAAATCATGGTTAAGAGTTAATATTCCAAAAATTCAAAAGCAATTAAAATATAAATTACTTCCGGTATGGCTAGAAATAACAAATGAAGAAATTTCTAACAATAAGCTTGTAGTTGAATTAACAAAAACTACATCAGGAAAAGCTGAAATTTTAAGTCTACCCTTAAGAGGAATTTCTGCAAAACAATCCCTTAATCTTCCTGTAACTCATAAAGCTTACCCAATTCCTGTTTTTAATACCTTTATTCCTCCAGGACGTCATTTTGGATATATTTTTGAATGGGGCTTTATGGCTTTAATGACCTTACTTATTTGTATTGTTATGCAATTTAAGAGGAATAAATAAAGAGTATTCTCTTGTATAAATTTTTGAAGCTTTTTCTAAGCAAGTATCTACCCTAAATAGTAGTAAAAATGTTACCTTCATTAATGTAAATTTAGAGTTTTTTAGCGTAAATTTAACACTCTTAACTAATAAAGGTATTTAATGAAAAATATTTTATCAAACGTAAAAGGAGATCTTTTTGGCGGTTTAACAGCCGGAATCGTTGCTCTTCCCCTTGCACTTGCATTTGGTGAACAAACAGAACTAGGTGCAATAGCTGGTCTTTACGGAGCTATCGCTATAGGCATATTTGCAGCTATTTTTGGAGGAACTCCAACTCAGATAAGTGGTCCTACTGCTCCAATGACAGTTGTTTCGGCAGTTATTATTGCTGACTCAATAAAATATGCAGGTTCTTTTGAGGCTGGATTGCCAATTGTTATCGCAACATTTGTGCTTGCTGGATTCTTTCAGGTAATGCTTGGGCTATTTAAGTTAGGTAGTTACATTAAGTATGTCCCCTATCCGGTTGTTTCAGGTTTTATGAGTGGCATCGGTGTTATTATAGTTATTTCTCAGATTTTTCCTTTTTTTGGTGTAAATTCTCCTGATGGTGGGGTAATGGCCACAATCAATTCTATTCATAAAATTCCTGAGATAGTTAATGTTTTTTCGATAATTATAGCTTTATCAACGATAGTAATCATTTATTTACTTCCTAAATTGACTAAAAAAATTCCATCAACATTAGTTGCCTTATTTGTTGTTTCTATTTTGGCATATTTTTTAATTCCTGAAGGACAAATTCTAAAGCTTAATTCAAGTGCTTCTATACCGAGTGGTTTACCTAAAATATACACAAATTTCTTTAGTGTTTTTTTAGATGCTAAACATTTTCTTATTGTTATCGAATATGCAGCAACTCTTGCTGCGCTTGGTGCGATTGATTCTCTTTTAACATCTTTAGTTGCTGATAATATGACTAAAACTAAACATCGAAGTAACCAAGAGTTAGTTGGACAAGGATTAGGTAATATCGTAGCTGGTTTTATTGGTGGCTTGCCAGGCGCAGGAGCAACAATGCGAACTGTTATTAATATTAACAGTGGTGGAAAAACAAAACTATCAGGAGTAGTGGCAGGAATGTTACTACTTACTGTTCTTTTAGGTTTGGGAAAACTTGTTGGTCATATACCAAATGCAGTCCTTGCTGGAATTTTAATAACAGTTGGAATTGGTATAATTGATTACAAAGGTTTTAGATATATGAAAGTCATGCCGCGATCGGAGACTTTAATCATGCTTTCTGTTTTATTTTTAACCGTTACTGTTGATTTATTGTTTGCTGTTGCGTTTGGTATGGTTTTTGCGGCAATTCTTTTTATGAAAAATATTTCTGACTTTGTTGAAAGTAAAACTTACTCAGAATCACTTCAGAGCTTTTCTAGAGAAATTCCATGGCTTGATGAAGGTGACATAGAGGATAGCATAGGTGATAAAATTTATATAAAGCATTTAGAAGGTCCTATGTTTTTTGGTTCTTCTTCACGATTTAAAGACATGATCAATGCACTTCCTGAGATTGAGACTGTAATTTTTAGAGTGGATAGAGTGCCATATATTGATCAATCAGGTTTAATTTCTTTAGAAAGTGCTTGTTTGGATTTTGAAAATAGAGGAATTAACGTTGCTTTTATTGGCTTGCAAGGTCAGCCAAAAGATTTGCTACATAAGGTTAAAATTATACCAAATCTTGTTCCAGAAAATATGGTTTTTGATAAATTTAAAGACTGTTTAGCTTGGCTTGAATCAAAGTATGATGGAATATTACATAAGAATTTGACTGCTTAGTCAAAAATTAAACAGGAAAGTATGATTCCTGAATAAGCACTGACTTTCCTTAAAGCAGGAAATAAAAAATTTGTCTCGGGAAAGCCTCTAAAAAGAGATTTAAATACTTCAGTAGCTTAGCTTTTGTAATACTTTTTTATCCAAAATTCAGCTTTATAAACAGTCTTAAAAGTAATTTCCGAAAAATTGAGATATACCCGTCGTCATTTAGTTTTTCCACTTTCTGTCTAAGACCTGATCGGTCTTAGCCTAGTTTTGACGGGTATATCTTATCTTCCCTCCGGGAGACTTTCGGAAATTTTCAATTTCCTTCAGTATAGCTATTAGGACAGTTTAAACTTATGAGGGCAGAAAATCCCAAAGTAATTCAAATACTGTCATCATAGATCTATAATAATCAGGGTGTTTAATTTGAATGACCATTTCTTGTCCTGGTGTATAGTTAGTTAAAAACACTGTGCCTTCAGATAAAATAAAATCAGTGGGAATACTATATTTTTTAGGAACGACTTTTACTTGATGATTATCGTTATCGATATTTTTCAAATACCATTTGAGCTGTTTTCCTTTAACTGCGATATCTCTAATTTTATATTTAGTTTTTGAGCTTGAAGTAAGAAATTTTTTAATTAAATTTTTAGCTTCAGGATCAACGCATATGGCATCAATATCAAAAATTGCAGAAAAATGAGAAGTAGTTAAGATATCTAGCAATAAAGAATATACGGCTTCTTTTGATTCAGTTGAAAGTATTTTATAAGTACCAAAATTTTCTTTTATTTTTGTTTGTTCTATTTGTGAAAAATATTCTTCGAGTAGTTTGCTAGCTCGACTGATATTGTCAAAGTTTGCTTGCGCTTTATTAACTAAGACTTGAGGAATAAGTTTAGTGTCAATAGCTTGATAACTTGCTCCTCTTTTCCCTTGTTCTCTAATAACTAAGCCACGAGATTCAAGTGAGCTAATAGCTGAATAGATAGTAGTTCTTTTTGCGTCAATTCGCTTTGCGATAAGCCCTCCAGGGCTTGGCCCTTTTTCTACTAAATAAAGCAAAACTCTCTGTTCATTTGTATTGAGTCCACAAGTTTTAAGAATTTCTAAGTCAATCATAAGTGTTGTCGAAATTAAATCGACAAAATTACTATACATAATATACTAATTTAATTCAAAATTAATTTAAGACTCTTTAAGTTGCTTGATTAGTGCCGTCAAAATAGTAGTTTGATAGTATGAGAACTTTTATTCCTTTATTTATTGCCTTAATACCTTTGGTAATTTTTCTTATTCAAAGCTCAAAAGAATCGGGCAATGCTAATTCATTGAAAAAATTTTTTCAGTATGGAGAGGGTTTAAGTAGTAAATCATTTTTTACTGCTATAGCTGCAAGCAATTCTTCACTGACAGCTTCAATATACTTGATAGCAGTTTACGGATATTTTTATGGCTTTGGTATCTTTATTTGGGTTATGTCTTTTTGGATTTTAACGCAATATGCATCAAGTTTTACAATTAAGAGAGTTGAAGAAATTACTAAAACCAAGGGTGGATTTTTAAGTAAAAGTGGAACGCTACATGAGTTTTTACAGCTAATTTTTTATTCCAAAAGAATACGAATATTGACAGGTATCTTTAGTTTTTTAGTATATATTGGTTTGTTAAGTTGTGAGTTAATGTTGGGACTAGAGGTTATCCAAGGTGTTTGGCCAAAAGAATATACTGTTGGTATTCCTTCTTCTAATTTACATCCTTGGTTTTGCTTAATTTTAATGATTATATCTGTAGTCATCTACGCATCTGTATCTGGTTTTAGAGGAGTTATCAGAACAGATAAATTTCAATTATTTTTAATGTGTCTGATGTTGCTTGCAACGTGGATAATTGTCTTTCCTAAATTTCCTGAAATGTTTGCTAGTTACAGTAAGTACTATTCTCTTAACCCTTTAGAAGTTTTATTTAATCCTTCGGGAGAAGGTTACTTTAATTTTATTTTCTTGTTTTTAATTACTAACCTTATTTTTTGGGGTTTTTGGTGGCCATCTGCAATGGATCAATGGCATCGTTGTGCTGCAACGCAAGCTGAAAAATCAGCATTAGATTCTAAGTTTGGAACAACTGGATTCGTAACTACCTTATATTTGGCTGTGATGTCTCTTACTGCAATTTTAATTGGCGTGTTTGTAAAAATATTTATTACATCTTCTTCTGGCGAATCTGGAATAATTTATAATTTTCTTTTTTGGTTTGAACATGATTCATCTATAATGACAGGAGTATTGGTAGGTTTAATATCTGCAGGGCTAATTGCTGCTATTGTTTCAACTGTAGATACGTATTTAATAGTTGCATGTCAATCAATAGTTCTAGATGTATTTATGGCATCAAAGATTTCTCTTTCGCTTTTTGAAGCTGATAAAAATAAAAATTATAGTTTATATTATCTAAGTAAATCTAGAAAATTTATCTACTTATCTTTTTTTCTTGTTCTAACTTTTATGGGCTTGGTTTCTCTTGCTTTGGACATTTACACAATGATTTATGGTTTTTTTAGTTTGATGCTTGCGCTAATTCCAGCATTAACAATTGCTTTGATATCAGGAAGAAATAAAACTTTTGAGTTGCCAGCATTTTATAGCATTCTTTGTTCAGGATGCTGGGCAATTTTTTCAGGAGCCTACATTGTCTATGCTGTGAATATTCAGTCTAACTCAAGCGATACTACAGAGATTTATACTTTCTTGTATTTGAATTCTATCTTTACATTGTCAGTAGGATATTTAGTCTTTTATGTAGTTAAAGTTTGTAGTTATTTCAAAAAGTAATTTTAAAAGAATCCTTTCTTTAAAAGCTTTCCCCCGTCGCGCTGAAGCTATGGGGGACTTGCCCCCCCCCGTCGCTGAAGCTATGGGAAATATGCCTGTTTTCTTATAACTTGTTGATTTTGGGATAACTATAATTGCTTTTTGGATTTTCTGTATTTCAGTCAAAATTAAAATAAATTGGATCATTTTTAGTTTATCTATGGAGTTATTTATAATAATTATGTATATTTTTATGCTATTATTGAATAATTTTATCTTAAAATAGGAGAAAATAATGTTAAATTTAGCTGAATACGTATGGTTAGATGGCTCTAAGCCAGTTCAAGGACTTCGTTCAAAGACTAGAGTTCTTAATTTTAATGAACAAAAACAGCTAGCTATAACAGATTTTCCTGAATGGAGTTTTGATGGTTCGTCTACTGAACAGGCTGTTGGAAATGACTCAGATTGTATTTTAAACCCTGTTCGTTTTGTAAAAGACCCAATTAGAGGGGCTGGTAATTACATAGTTCTTTGTGAAGTTTTAAATTCAGATAAAACCCCTCACATCTCTAACTCAAGAGCGAAGTTAAGAGCAGTGCTTGAAGCAGGTGGAGCTGCTCAAGAAGCTTGGTTCGGCTTTGAGCAAGAATATACCTTAATAAAAAATGATAAGCCTCTAGGTTGGCCTGAAGCTGGATACCCTGAACCTCAAGGCCCTTATTACTGCGCTGTTGGTGCTGGAAATGTGGATGGGAGAACTATCGTAGAAGAGCATATGAAGGCATGTCTCGACGCAGGACTGATGTTATATGGTATAAATGCTGAAGTAATGCTTGGGCAATGGGAATTTCAAATTGGATACAGAGGAGTAAAAGAAGAAAGTGCAGATGCTCTTACAACTTCTGATCATACTTGGATTGGAAGATGGTTGCTAGATAGAATCTCTGAAGATTATGGAATTTCAGTTTCTTATCATCCAAAGCCAGTTACGGGGGATTGGAATGGTTCAGGGTGTCATACTAATTTTTCAACTATTGGCATGAGAGATCCTAAAACAGGAATGGAAACTATAAACTCTGCTATTGGGAAACTTGAAAAAAACCATCAAAAGCATATTGATAATTATGGATCAAATAATGATATGCGTTTAGTTGGAGCATATGAAACTTGCCATATAAGCGAGTTTAGAGCAGGCAATTCCGATAGAGGGGCTTCAATTAGAATTCCAGTTTCAGTTTATAAGGAAGGCTATGGATATATGGAAGATAGAAGGCCAGCTAGTAATTGCGACCCGTACATTGTTTCAAGGCTTTTGATTGAGACAGTTTGTGATATTCATTTGCCAAGTGAAACATTGGATTTTAAGACAGCTGTTAATGGATAAAAATCTTCAATAGTTTAAGCGTGTTATGATAATAAATCTTTATTAGCTTGATTGTGTTTAAGGTGTAATCATGTAAAACTTCCATGAGGGTCTGTTAATTATTGTGATAATTAATTTTTAGTTTCGCAATAACCTGATTTTTTTTTGAAATCTCAGGTCACATTAAGAGTCTCACTGAAAGTTTTGGAGTTTTGATTTGTATTCAATTTTAAGCTTTGCATCTTGTGAGCCTAAAGATTTGCCAGGTGACGTTCAAGATTTATCCTATTCGCCAACTGACTTAGGTTTATATGCTGCTGAATTAGCGCTTAGCTCTGCTGGCATTGATAAGTCTGATCTTGGTTTAATTATAGGTGACTGCTCAACTCCTAAAGAATTAACCCCTTCAGAAGCACAAAGGCTAGGGTCGGGGTTAGAACTTCAAATCCCTTGTTTTGATTTAACAGCTGGAACTCCCGCCTTAGCTTGTTTTTTTGAATATTTAAGATCAACTCAGGTTGATAAAATAGCAGAGAATATTCTGTGGATCTCTTCAAACTGCCCTCTACAGTGGCTTCATTCTAATAGGCTTCATTCTGATAAAACTGAAATAGCAAAATATTTTTCTAATGGAGCGGCTTCAGCTATTCTAAGTCGTGTAAAGGAAGGTAGATTTCAAATAAAAAGCTCTAAGTATCTTTCATTTTTTGATCTAGAAATGCAATTTTCATTGTCAGCAACAACTAATTTGTTTTTTGATGAGGATGCTGATTTTGGAGTTATAGATGAATGCGTAAAAAGGTTAATTCTTGAAGCTAAAAAGACAGTTAACTTTGAAGAGCTTACTAAAATTGTAGTTAATCCCTTAGCATTAAAAGCTACAAAAAATTTCATTAGTGATTTTAAGGGAGATTTTTTAGAATCTTTAAAAGGTGATTCTCTTGGCTCATCAGTTCCTCAGTTGATATATGATAATAAAGAAACTCTAATTTCTGGAGATAAGATTCTCTCATTTATGGTTGGACCTGGCCCTGTTGGAGGGTATTTTTTGTTGGAGTACTTATAGTGAGCAATACTTTAGCAATATGCGGCATGGGGTCTTATCACCCTGAAGGAGTAATAGATAATAAATTTCTAGAAGATTTAGGTATTGAGTCTTCAGCTGAGTGGATAGTATCTAAAATTGGAATACTTGAAAGAAGAACAGTTTTACCTCTTGATTATATCAAGGAAACTAAAAATGAAGATCCTAATAAAGCTATTGATTTAATTGAAACAGATTCTACCAAAATGGCAATTTTTGCTATTGAAGAAGCTTTAAAAAATGCAGGCATATCAAAAGACAAAATAGGTCTTATGATTTGTAATAGTTGCACTCCACAAAAAACACTTCCAACAGAAGGTCAACGTTTAGCAAAAGCTTTAAAGTTTAATTGTCCAGCTTATGATGTTTTTACGGCTTGTCCAGCTTTTGCTCTACATGTTGATTACTTAAGTAAAATTGAGTCGAATAATTTGCCGGAGTATGTTCTGTGCGTTTCAACGGCAATGCTTACTCAAAAAGTTGATTATAAAGATCGCTCTGCAAGTGCAATTTGGGGAGATGGGGCTGCAGCTTGGGTAATTTCAACTAAGGGTGAAGGGCGTTTGAAAGTTTTAGAAACCACTTATGATGGAGATCCAAAGAGATGTCACGCTGTTGTTATTGATACTATTGGACATTTTCATCAAGATGGTCGTGCAGTTAGGGACTTTTCTGTAAGACAAACAGTGAGAATGATAAAAAGACTTGAAAAAAACGATGAGATTGATTGGAATAGAGATATATTTGTCGGTCATCAAGCAAATGCAACTATGTTAGAGCAAATCAGAAAGAATAGAAAAATTCCTCATGAAAACCATTGGAGCAATGTAAAATTTATGGGAAATCAAGCTGCGGCGGGAGCTCCAGCTGTTATTTCTGAACATTGGGAAAAAATAGAAAAAAATCAAAAGATTTTAGTTGCGGTTGTTGGTGCTGGTTTAAGTTGGGGGTCTGTTCTTTTTGAAGTTCAGTAAACCTATAAACTAGTGGTTATGAGTAGTCAGAGTTAGAATTTAAAGGATTAAAATTATGAAAGCTTTAAGAATTATTTTTGTTTTACTAATTGCTATTAATTTATTTGCCGAAGATTCAGAAAGGGGAAGGCTCTCAGATGGAAGAGCTTTTAGAACCGACGCTGAAGGAGTTCAATTGGTTGATTATATTGCAGAGCTTGAATTAAGCATAGAAGAGTTAAATAGAAAACTAATAGGAGTCGAAAACGAGCTTGACGAAAAAAATGCAATTATTAAAAGAAAAGGTATTTCGACTGAGTCTAGTATTAAAGAGAAAGATTTACTTTCGGGTAGAGAAAAAAAATCAAGTGCTCAAGAAAAAGCTGAGTGTGTAAAAGTATCCTGTCCTATACCTCAACCTTGTATTCAAAAAGAATGTGAAAGTTCTAACCTTTCTGCTAGCCTTGAGGCTGAGCTTAGAACTGCATCTGCAACTGTCAAAAACCAGCGAGATAGAATTGAAGCTTTAAATAGCCAAATACAGCTGACGAAAAACATAAATAATTCTAGCAATACAGATTTAGAAAGAAAGTTTAATGAAGTTAACAAACTTGTAGCAGAGAAAGATGCTCAAATTTTTAGCTTAAAAGATGAATTGAGATTGGTTAATAGAAAAGTAACTAATGCAGAGTCTCAAAATTCAATAGTTGCAGCCTTAAATGAAAGAATTAGTGATTTAGAGCAAGTAATTTCTAACAAAGAGGCTGAAATTGCTGAGGTTAGAAAAGCATCTTATGTTGCTCACTCTGTAACTAGTCCTGTAAGGGTTAGTAAGAAAGCTTCAAAAGCTAAGACATATTCTGCAACTAGAGCATCTTTTTCTCCAAGTAGAGCACGAGCACTTGATGCTGTTAAGTCAAGATTGCGGGGTGATTACAACAGACTTAAGAGTTTAGTTTCAATGCGAGATAGTAAGTTAAAAAGATACCAGGAGCTAAAAAATACTACTGTAAAACTAAAAGGTTCAGTATTGAAATCTGAAAATGGTACTAATCCTAGAGCTCTTAGAACGATGATAGATAGAACTGACTCTATGCAAGAATTATCAAAACTTGGGAAAGAGTTAGCTCAAATAAAGCGCATTGCTCAAAAAGATATTTCTTTAGTTGATAGAATGATGCGGTTGAATAAAAGTCGAGGGTGAGAGTGCTTTTGATTGTTTGAGAAAGGAAGAAAAAGCTGGAATTTATCTAAAAAAGTTTGAAATAAAGTAAAACTAATTCAACTTGAATCCCCACTAGCAAGCATTCCCACTAACAAATAAACAATAAATAAAATCTCACTGTCGCCAAAATTATATTCTCCAATTCCTGCAATTTGCCAAGAAAGTAATGCAGAACCAATACCTAGTTCAAGGTAATTCTTTTTACTGAAAATACTTCTAAAGCTAAATTTAAAAATTCTATAAAGCCACCAGATAAAAATACCAAAAGCAATCCATCCCGTTTCGACTATTATATTTATAAAATTACTATGAAAATGTCTTAACTCAGGAGGTATTTTTTTATCAAATTTTCTCATAAATGAAGAATTGCTATAGCCAATTCCAAGCGGATATCTTCCAGAAAGTTCAGTTCCAATTTTCCAAATTGTGCTTCGTCCGCCAGCAATATAGAAATGTTCAGTAGATTTAGAAATTCTGTTAGCAACTGGTTGAAAAGAAGTAATAGTTATCAGTACTAGTAAGATAGGAATTAGGGCATATCTTGGTTTAGTTAATATTAGAAGTAGGACTGAACTTATAGCAACTCCTGCCCAAGGTCCTCTTTTTAAGTTTAATAGTAGAGAGGTAGCTAAAACTGGAATAATTATTATGCAAAAAAATAATAAATTTTTATTTATAAAAATCTCTTTATTCTTATTTTTAAAAAATAGATATACTTGGTAAAATAAGATTGAGGTAAAAATACTAAAAAATACAACTTTTAGAAAATCATTGTGTACTAAGAAAGTTACTAAGGCTAAACAAATAAAAGAAAGTGTAGAACTAAGCATTTGTTTCGAATAAGATTGATTTCCTCTTAAAAAGAGAACAAGAGTGACAGATATCAACATGCTAATGCTTAGTTGGCCAGCTTCTGTTAATTGTCCAATAAATAGTTTGGGGATTTCTAATTGGCTCGCTCTTTCAAATAAGGTATGACAACTTGCAATGCCTTGACCTAAGAGAAGTGAGTAAAGGGAAATGAGTTTGTTTGATTTTTTTATTAAATCAAAAAACATTGGAATTGAAAAAGCAAAAAAAACAGCTTCAAGGATTTCTTTTGTGCTGTTAAGTGAATTAATACCCCAAAGAGAACAAATTAGAGAGATAAGAAAAAAAGCTAATAAAGGTGAGAATAAAAAACGTAATTTTTTGTTATTTAGAACGCTCTGCACTTCCTTAAAATCTGAAAGCCAAATTAGCATAGAAGGAATAAGAGTGATGTAGAGTAGAGATAATTTAATAGGAATAAGGAAAGCTAAAATAACTAGAGTTATTTCGGCATTTCTATCAAATACTAATTGCCTTAGTTTTTTAAGCTGATTAAGCATTGTAAAACTATAAGTGTTTTTTTAAGAAATATCTATAATACACTTTTTAAGCTTGTTAGTTATATGCAATAATAACATAAGTTAATTTATTAGGATTACTTATGAAAAAATATATGATTTTTCTTTTATTTTTAGTTTTAATGTGTACTACCGCCTTTGCTAAAGAAAATCCAGAAGATATTTGGGAAGGTATGACGTATGCAGATGTTTTAGAAGCCTGGGGAGCTCCAACAGAAAAGATAGTGAAGGAAGCTAAGAGAGAAGATTTATGGATATACAAAGAATCTGAAGTGCGGTTTGTAGAAGGAAAATTAGTAAGTACGAATAAGAGAAAATTTTTAGCTATGAAAGAAAAGTCTATTCAAGATTCTGAGATGGAGTATGCAGAAGAAAATGAAAACGAAGTTGAAAGCGCTCAAGTAGAAGATATCTTAACTGAAATTATGACTGGATCTACTTCAAAGGTTGATGATAAGAAAGGGCGAGTCGGGGCGCGTAGGAGACGGAAGTAGCTTTCTTATCCCGAATTCAGGTTTAAAAAAGTAATTTCTGAAAATGAGCTTTGGATTTTCTATACCCTTGCTCGTCCTCCGAAGCTTTAGCGACGGGGGACAAGTTGATTTACTTGTTTTCTCGCGACAAGTATTTTTTTAATGGGCCCTAATGATATACCCGTCGTCATTTAGTTTTTCCACTTTTTGTCTAAGACCTGATCGGTCTTAGCCTAGTTTTGACGGGTATATCTTATCGTCCCTCCGGGAGACTTTCGGAAATTTTCAATTTCCTTCAGTATATATAGAAACAGCATCTAAGATTTTCTTGGTTTAAACCTGAATTTTGAATAATTTAGTAAAGGTTGTTATTTATACTAACGATGATTAGAATACAGACTTACGATTAAAGGATAAAACTATGTCAAAAAATATATCTGAAATAGCTGATAGCGATTTCGAAACCAAAGTTCTAAAGGCAGACGGGCTAGTATTAGTTGATTTTTGGGCACCATGGTGTGGACCGTGTAAAGCAATAGCTCCTGTTTTAGAAGAAATAGCTACACAGTTTGCTGACAAGCTAACTATTGTTAAGGTCAATGTTGATGACAACCCAAAAAATGCAGCAGAATTTCAAGTGCGAGGAATTCCTAATTTAATATTTTTCAAAAACGGCGAGAAAGTTGATCAACTTGTTGGGGCTGTTCCTAAGGATGACCTTGTTAAGGCTGTTGAAAGCTTGGTTTAGGATTTAATCTCGGGATTATCATAAAGATAGTCACTACTGTAGATTTTACGTAAACAACAATACTTTTGGCTATTGCTTCGGTATAATGACCAACTATAACCAAAACCAACTATAACCTAAGAGGTCTACCTTAATGAGACCTTTTTTTCTGTTAAGCCCAATAGCTCATTTTAAATACAAAAGCTCTTTTCTGGCCTGTTGAAAAATACTGTTCTGCTACGAAAAAATAAAGATACTAACTTTAATTCTATAAACCTAACAATCAACATACTCACCATCAACAAAACAATACCTCATACATCTATTCAATCCATAGCTTGATTCAAATTTCCAAACTATTTCTTTTTTCTGATTAACTTCAAAACATTTCCCTGCTATATCTTCAGAGATTAATGTATTTCCATTTCTTAACCTCTGAATAGCACCACGAGAAGAACTAAAAAAACTTTTCCCATTTTCGTATACCCAAACTAAGTTTTTCTTAACTGGATTAATTTCTAAAACTAAAGATTCTTCAGAATGTTTTTTTCGACCATTATCAAAAATAAGCATGTTACCAGCTCCAGGATAACCTTTTGGAATAATTTGAGCATCGTGACCACCACTTATACCACCTTTATAATCACCCGAATATTCCCAAACAATTTTCTTAGAATCTTTGTCAACTATAAAAACAGTCCACCAATTTCTAGGTAAAATAATAATATTTCCAGGCTTAAATTCTTTATAACCTTGGTCAAACCATTTATTTTCAGGGATAACTGAAATAGTATTAACATGGGTCCAATCTCGCATTTGTTTTAACGCTTCTTTGTTACCCTTAAAGTCTCTACACGGCTTAGCTCCACAAGAATTTATATCTAGCGATTCATGCGCTCTCCAACTCCAAACTACTTCTCCAGAAGGCGTAATTTCTAAAACTTCATCAGAACGTAAAGGCTGAACTCTCCTTTGAACATCGATTATTTTCTCTTTATATTTTGCAGGAACTAAATCTCTTTTTAGTAACAATGTGTTTCCATTCGAAAACCTTCTTAAGTCATGATGAAGAATATCATCTGCTTCATATTTCCAAACTACTTTCTCCTTTTCATCGTATTCATATACCCAAGATCTAAGCTTACTCCACTTTTTCTTAGACATCATACTTTTAGTTCCATGAACTACTAGAAGATTTCCATTTTTTAGTAAACGAGCTCGAACTGCATCTACATCCCAAGTCTTTTTTACCTCTCCATTACTGTCAATTAAAATTACTTTTTCACTACCTTCTAAAGGAATAAGAGTATATGCGTTTGAATTTTTTTTATAATTTTCTGCAGTAAAAGTAACTTTACCTAGTTCTTTTTCAATTTTTTTGTGAGGCTTTTTGCTTTGATTAGAAAACCGTAAATTAGGCAAGTAAATAAAAGCTCCAAAAGCTATAATTACTATTGATAGAATCAATATAATAAACTTATGGAACTTTAAATTAATCATAACATTGGATAAAGTAAGCTATATATAGAAAGTCCAAAAAGGAATTTTCCTAATAATTCTTTCTTAAAAAACATTCCCACGTCGCTAAAGATTTGGGAGACATGCTGATTTCTTTATAACTTATTGATTTTGTGATAACTATACAAGGAGCTTGTCTGAAAAGTAAATACTCCAGATGCTCCTAAAACTCCGAGCTTTATGAAAAAAATACTACTATGAAAGCAATATATTTTAATAAACATGGCAAAATCGATGTAGTTAAATATGGAGAAGTATCAGATCCAGAATTAAAAGAAGGGCATATCATAGTAAAAGTAAAAGCCTGCGCTCTAAACCATCTTGATATATGGGTGAGACGTGGTTGGCCATCCCTAAAACTGAAGATGCCACATATTACTGGAAGCGATATTGCTGGAACAGTTGAAAACAGTGACTGCTCTGAATTTAAATCTGGAGATAAGGTAATAGTTTTTCCAGGAGTTAATACGTACGAAGATAAATGGACTAAAGCTGGGCTTGGAAGTGTTAGCCCAGGTTATAGAATCATTGGTGAGCATTTCAAAGGTGGAATGGCTGAGTATATTTCTGTACCTAAGCAAAATTTAATTAAGGTTAATTCTAACAAATCATACAAAGAACTTGCAGCTCCAAATTTAGTTGGTCTTACCTCTTGGAGAATGCTCTTTACTCAAGGTAAACTCAAAAAGGATGAAACAATTTTAATTGTTGGTGCTGGAGGAGGCGTCAATTCGATAAGTATTCAAATTGCAAACGCACTAGGAGCCAGAGTCATTGCTCTAACTAGCTCAGAGAGCAAGTGTCAAAAAGCAAAAGAAATTGGCGCACATAATGTAATTAACTACAAACTCAAATCAAATTGGCACAAAGAGGTCTTAGCTATTACAGAAGGACAAGGGGCAGATATAGTAATAGATAATGTTGGAGCTAAAACTCTGCAGAAAAGCATAAAAGCTGTTTCTTTTGGAGGAAGGATAGTAACTGTTGGCAACACAAGTGGTGAAAAAATTGAAATTGATAATAGAATGATTTTTGGGAAACAAATTTCTATTATTGGCTCTACGATGGGTAGCAGAAAAGACTTTCAAGAATTTACCACATTCTATTCTTCTCATAAATTAAATCCCATAATTGACCAAACTTTCTCTTTAGAAAAAGGCATCGAGGCTATTAAATACTTAGAATCTGGCAAACAGTTTGGTAAAGTTATTATAACAAACGATTGAGAGAAAATTTACTAGAATGTTTTAGAATAGCGATAGCTAAGCTTATGAAAAAGCTCTATTTAACAATAGTTACTGAAGTAATAGAAGCCTCTCTTTTATCTAATCCAATCTTCCAACTCCCTGACGCAATATTTTTAAAGACAACTTTCTTATTAATAGATTTTGAATTCAATCCTTTTGAAGATTCATCTAATTTTTTCAAACTAACATTAGAGTCTTGAGACAATTCTATATGAACATCAGCAATGCTTTTAACTTCCTTGCTAGCTCGAGTTAAGCCTAAATTGTCAAAGATTGAAAGCTTCTCGCTATGAGCAGCACATACAAAAAAAGTACTTACTAAGATAAGAAAAAATATTTTTGCTAGTTTTTCTTTCATATTTATTACTCGTATTAAAAACTAAAAACAGAGATACTTACTAAAGATAAATTAAACCTTGGCTATATCTCGCCTCAATTGCATACCATCAAACTGTATATGGCTAGCAGCCTTATAAGCAATCCTTCTAGCCTCATCAGTGCCCAGACCTAATCCTACCACACTTAAAACTCTACCACCATTTGTTTGAATACCTTGATTAGAACTAGATTCTTTAGTTCCAGCATGAAAAATAAAAGAATTAGAAGTTTCCCTAGCAAGCTCAAGACCAGAAATATCATCTCCTTTACTAGAGCTTTCAGGATATCCTTTTGAAGCAAGTACTACACACACTGCTGACTCCTCAAGCCATTCAGGCTCCGGTACTTCTTTATCATCTAACAATGACAGGATAACTTCTAAAAAGTCCGTCTTAAGACATGGTAAAATGACTTGCGTCTCTGGGTCTCCAAGTCGTGCGTTAAACTCAATAACTTGCAAACCTTTTTTTTCGTCAATAAGAAGTCCTGCATATAAAAATCCTGAAAAATTAATCCCTTTTTCTTTCATCTTATTAAGAACCGGTCTAATGATAGTATTTAAAATTTCATCATCCTGTTCTTTAGTAATTCTCGGAGTTGGAGAAACACATCCCATACCACCAGTATTTAAACCTGTATCCCCTTCTCCAATTCTCTTATAATCATGAGCAGGCTGAAGAGGAAAGATTAATTTTCCATTCGTTGCTACTATATACGAAACTTCAGGCCCTTTTAAGAAGTCTTCTGCAATTACAGTTTTAGATTTAAAAGCAGTAAATAACTTTTCAGCTGCTTCTTTTGCTTCAACTTCTGAACTACAAACAAATACACCTTTGCCTGCAGCTAATCCATCCGCTTTTAAAACTATAGGAGCACCATGTTGTTCTATATGAGTTAATAAACTTTGTTTATCTGAAAAAGTTTTAAACCCTGCAGTGGGCACTCCTGCTTCAATCATTATTTCTTTTGCAAATGATTTAGAAGCTTCAATCATCGCTGCTTCTTTACTCGGACCAAATACTTTCACATTTAATTTTTCTAACTCATTAACTATACCTAAGGATAATGGCAATTCTGGACCGATAATAACTAAATCTATATTTTCTCGTTGAACGTAGTCTTTAATAGCCTTTACATCATCAACTTGAATATCAACATTTGTTCCAAGCTCTTTAGTTCCAGGATTTCCAGGAGCTATATATATTTTATCTGCTAAAGGAGACTTTGAGCATTTCCAAGCTATTGTATGCTCTCTTCCACCAGAACCAATAATTAATATTTTCATCTTACCTTAATGCCTAAAATGTCTATCCTCTGCAAAGTACAGAGCTAAACCTATTTCTTTTGCCTTTGAAACCACATCAGGATCTTTTATTGAACCTTTAGGTACAATAACTGCAACAACCCCCTCTTCTTTCATTTTTTCAACACAATCAGAAAAAGGGAAGAAAGCATCAGAAGCAGCAACAGCGCCTTTTGTGTCATGCCCATGCCCTTTGGCTTTCATAAAGGCAACATCTAGTGAATCAATCCTACTCATTTGACCAGCACCTGCAGCAAGTAGTTTAGAATTTTTAACTAAAGTAATTGCATTTGATTTTACAGCTGAGCAAAGACTCCAAGCTATTTGTAAATCATTTAAACTAGCGTCCGAAACATTATGCGTTGTCATTAACTTAGCCTCTTCTACCGCGCTAACTCCTCTATCTAATTCTTGAACTAAATATCCAAATTCAACGCTTCTCAATTCTGTAGAAAGTCGACTTACAATATCCAGTTCTAAAACTCGAAGATTTTTTTTCTTTGATAAAATTTGAAGTGCTTCTGGCTCATAACTTTCCGCTAAAACAAGCTCACAAAAATCCTTTACTATCTCTCTAGCAGTTTCTGCATCAACAATTTTATTTAACGCTATAATACCCCCAAAATGACTTCGAGGATCTGAAGTTTTAGCAAGACGCAAGGCTTCTACCAAAGTATTTGCACTAGCAGCTCCACAAGGATTTAGATGCTTTACTATAATAGCTCCAGGCTTATCCTTAGGCATTGCTCTCACAATTTTTAGCGCAGCGTCAAAATCTAAAAAATTATTATATGAAAGCTCTTTCCCTTGATGTTGAGTAAAATCTTTATATGCTCCAGTAATTGGTTTATAAAAAGAAGCTTTTTGGTGAGGATTTTCTCCGTATCTTAGATCTTGAGCTTTTTCTAAAACATAACCTTCTACATTTAATCCAGAAGTTTTTTGATCTTTAATTGCTAAATCAGCATCAAGTTCTAAGGAATCAAAATATTTAGCAATTTGCAAATTGTAATTTGCCAGAGCAGAAAAAACTTTTACAGAAAGAGATTTTCTAAAATTAAGAGATTCTTCGTCTGAACCTTCACTTAACTCTGAAGCTATAATTTTCTTTGCAACTTCATAATCATCAGGTGAAATTATAGTCAACACATCAGCAAAATTTTTAGCTGCCGCACGCAACATACAAGGACCACCGATATCAATTAACTCAGCCATCTCTTTAGGTGTTTTTTTTGCTTCTATATTTTTTAAAAATGGATATAGGTTCGTTACTACTAAATCTATTAAGGGAAAATCAAGCTCTTTCAGCTCATTGAGGTCTTCTTCTAAATGTCTACGAGCCAAAATACCTGCATAAATTTTTGGATGTAAGGTCTTTACTCTTCCACCAAGAATCTCTTTTTGATTAGTAAATTCAGACATTTTAATAGACTCTATTCCCTTCTCAGCTAAAAACTTTGCTGTTCCAGATGTTGTTAAGAGCTTGTAGTCTTTACTAATTAAAAAGTTAGCAAAATCTTCTAAATTTGTTTTATCACTAACACTAATGAGGGCATGTTTTGAGTTTATTTTCATTGGCTTAATAGTTAAAAATATAAAAGAATTTATTAATGCATAGGATTTTATGGGGATTTTGTCAAACTATGAGTCTTTTTCAAGGCAACGATATAAGGAGATTTTACTTTTGCTAACTAGAGAACGAAAAGAAGTAATTCATCTGAAAAGTTTTACTAAATCTAATCTCTAACATTATACCTCTAGTCATACTGCTCAACATTAGGTTTTACCGTTTTTTTGTCAAAGACTAAACGTCTTTGCCTAAATTTTGTATTTTAGTATATGCGGTTTTATTGCTTCGATTTAGCTAAAGCCAAAGTCTCACTCATCACCAAAAATTTTTAAGTTTTTAGGAAAAACTCAAAATCGGTGACTATATGTGCTTATTACAGCAAAAAATGGCTTCGCCATTATTTTGCTCGCCCAACAAATCATTTGGTTTTCCCGCTTGAAAGCGGTAAAATCAAATGTCGTTGGGTATAGATAATGTTTGTTGAAATTATAATCTTCTACGAAAGTGATTAGATTAGAAATCAATTTACATTAGATTTAAGCTAGTACTTCAAACCTCTCAACTCAGATATTGAGGTAGATAAAGGCTCCTCTACCTCTTTTTCTACAGACTTATTTAGATCGCTCGTATAAACAACAGTTCCAGGTTTTAGTCTCCTAAGATGTACTTCCAAAATTTCAAGATCTTTTGTTAACTCAAGCACTTTTTCTTGTTTTTTAAAAGACTCTCCGTTTTTAGCAAAATCTAAAAAATCATAATGAGTCTTATGTTCTTTAATCCTGACATCAAGGTCGTCACGTATCTGACTAAACTCTAAAGATTCTTTTTGAGCTGCCACTATCTCTCTATCAATCGACTCAACAACTGAGCTCTCTAAGGCACTCAGTTTCTCCTCTCTATTTTTAAGCATTTCATCAACAACTCTTTTTTGTGAGTTATTTTGAGGATCGTATTGATATTCTTCTCTAGCTTTTAAGTATGACCATGTTGCTTGCTCAAATTGATCTTTAGCAATTTTTACATCATCTGAAAAAACAGATACTTCATTAGCCATTGATATTTCATCTATCGTTTCCAATCTCTTTTGTCGGCCATACCAAACTGCAAGCTTTCTATTTGCTATATCAATCTTAGAACCAACAATCGCCCTTTCTTTTTCAAGCTTAGATAAATCTTCTTTTGCTTGAACAATACTTAAATCTAAATAATCAATGGATTTCACTTGCAAGTATCTGAGTTTTTCTTTGGCATCGTTTATTTTAAGATTTATTGAATCAACAGTTTGCGGACCACGTATAATTTCAGGAAATTCAAATTTTTCAGGAATATCCTTACTCGCAACAACATTTATTTTATCTCCAATCAAATTTTCTGAACTCTCCAACACTTGCTCTTCATCTACAGTATTTTCTACTTCCGCTTTATCAGCAGATAAGCTTTCATCAACTTTTTCATCCTTTTTTAATGAAACAACGTTTTCTATGATTGGATTTTGAGATTTCTGAATATTTAGCGCTGTAGCTTCTTTTTTAACATTTTTTAAATTATAATTATCTTGATGTGCATATTTACTATTTTGAGAAGCATTGTAACCACTCCAATAACTAATCATAGCTGAAGCTGCAGTAAGCAAAGCAACTATACTTAAAAAGACCGGTTGGTTCCAAACTGCTCGCTGAGCTTGAACTGTTGATATTTCTTTTGTTGAAAGCTCTTCAACCGTATTATCAAGCGTTTCATTAACTTCTTCTACAACATCATCAATAGTACTTTCACCTTTCTCGTCTGGCTTTACTTCTCTATCTTCTTTTACTTCATCTGGATCGTAAGGCTCATCCACAAGAGTGAATCCAACATTTTCTTCTTTTGCCTGTTCAACATGCAAACCGTTTGCCTCTGCGATTTCTGTGTTAGAAGGTTTATCTACTTTAGGAACCTTTTCTACTCTTGCTGGGCTAGAATATGTATAAGAATCACCAGCATTTACAATTATTATAGTTGTATTGTCACTTCCCCCTCTCTCATTAGCAAGGTTAATCAACTTCTGGATTGCTTCATCTGCTTCGTTATCTATCACTATATCTTTTATTTCTTCATCTGAAACTAAGTTATACAAACCATCAGAACAAAGTAAAAAAGCATCTCCGTTTTCAGGAGGCTCTTCAGCAACCCAACAATCAACTTCAACACTTGCTGCAGGCCCTAAGGAGCGAGTTAACATATGCGATACTGGATTATTTTCAGCTTGAGATGGATCCATCGCACCAGATTTAATTAGTTCATTCACTAAAGTATGATCTTCTGTTAGTTGTTCTATCTCTCCATTTCTAATTCTATAGGCTCTCGAATCTCCTACGTTCACTATTAACATAGTTGATTTAATAAAACACAAGCCTACAAAAGTTGTTCCCATTCCAGCTAAGTTAGAATCATCTAACCCATGTTCAAAAATTGCATTATTAGCAAAGGATACAGCTGAAGAAATATCATTTCTACCTATCACTTCAGATTCTTTCAAACAATTTGTTACAACTTCAACTGCAAGCTGTGATGCTAAGGCACCTCCTTTAACACCACCCATACCATCAGCTACAATGTAGAATCTGTAAGTTTCTTTTTCTATTACTCCAAAATTATCCTGATTCTCCCCACGCTTCATACCAATATGAGTGTCTGCAGAATATGTAAGTGAAGAATGTGCTGGACTAGCAACAGTAGTTTGAGGGGCTAGAGTTTTCTCTTCTTCCTTTGCTTTTTCTTTCGTATCAGTCATTAAAATTTCCAGTTTGCATCTGTAAATATTTAAATATTATCTAACCTTTATTCACAAATTAAGATTTCTAATAAAACTAAATTTTTTATGTAGTTCAATTAGATTAGATGACAGTCTCAAAGGAAAGACGCAAAAAAAGAAGGAAACGACGTTTTAAAACATGTAATTCTTCGCAAGGATATTTTCTTAATAATTTAAGTGTCTTAAGGCTATTCTATAAGCTTAAGAAAAGGTTTTCCGGAAATATATGGCTCTCTAGCAAGTTGATCAACTAGTATTTTTCCTTGTTCTTTAGTTTGCTCACTCCCAACAAGAACACGATAATATTTTCTACTTGCAATATTTGCTACTTGAACATTAGATCTAAAACCATTCCTTTTTAATTTACTTACTAATAAATTTGCTTCAGATAATTTTGTAGGAGTTGCAACTTGCGCATACCATCCTGATTCTATTTTAATATTTGGAAGAGACTCCTCTTTTTCAACAATTAATGGAGCATCTACTACAACTTTGCTAACTTCTGTTTCTATAGGCTCATCTACTTTTTGAATAATTTTTTCTTCTTTAATTACAATTTCTTCATTAAGTGCATCAATGTTAGTATCTGCAATTTTTTTATCAAGATTTTCTATCGACAACGATGCTCTGACTGAACTTACTTCTGGCACATCTTCTTTTTCTACGCTTATAATGTCATCAATTTTCTTTTCTAGATTCAATGCATCTTCTTCAGCAGAAGTATCAATATTAACCTTCACTTGCTCAACTAAACTAATACTCTCTCCAGAAAGTTCAGAGACTATAACTTGATCATCATCTTGTTTTAAACTTGCATACATAGAAGATTCAGCCTCGTCTCCTAAATCTCCAAAATCAACAGGCTCATTAATAGGCAATTTTCCAGCGGAACT
This sequence comes from uncultured bacterium, assembly GCA_937976335.1. Taxonomy (GTDB): domain Bacteria; phylum Bdellovibrionota_C; class UBA2361; order UBA2361; family CALJRW01; genus CALJRW01. Next base: position 67,821 of record CALJRW010000035.1, read on the forward strand.
AAGAGTTGCTTCTAGAGCGGTATCAAAACCAACTTTTTTACCTGACATAAAACCAAAAACAAAAGAACACAACATGCACCCCGTTATCAAACCAACTAAGATTATAGTTTGAAAGGAATTTAGAGAAAGAGAATCGGAATTATCTCCCTTTAACTTAGAACGAAAAAATCCAACTTTTGATTTCATAAGCACCTCATTATGACTAAGACTTAAAATTTTAGTGCATAATAATAGAAAAATAATTAATTGCACTATCTAAGTATACAATTTAAATAGTTTTTTCGTAAAGATCTAGATATTAATTAGGGATACCTTGTGTATATACCCAACGACATTTGGTTTTTCCGCTTTCAAGCGGGAAAACTAAATGATTTGTTGGGCGAGCAAAACAATGGCGAAGCCATTTTTTGCCTAACTAAACACATATACTGCTCAAACATATAAGTCTGAATTTATGCTATGCATAAATTTCAAGAAAAAACGCTAAAACCAAATGTCGAGCAGTATATAAGTTAAAGCTTAGTTGGAAGCATCGGGATTTAAGAGTTACAAAATTT